>CAJOLA010000041.1 GCA_905235275.1 uncultured Lachnospiraceae bacterium | reverse complement strand
TGGAGGCGATATAATGTTTATCGGACGCGAAGCAGAACTTGCATTTTTAGAGAGTAGGTATCAGGCAGAGGGCGGTCAGCTCGTTGTTCTTTACGGCAGGCGGCGTGTAGGCAAAACCGAAACGCTGAAGCAATTTTGCAAAAATAAACCCCATGTGTTTTTTGCCTGCCGTGAGTGCACAGACAGGCTGCAACTGAAAAACTTTTCGGAAAAACTGCTAAAGGAAGATATTCCTGCCAATAAGTATGTCAGTGAGTTTGCCGATTGGGATCAGGCGTTTCGTTCTATTTTGGAACTTCCTTATGGCGGGGCTAAAAAGCTGCTCGTCATTGATGAGTTTCCGTACATGTGCAAGAACAATGCGAGCATACCTTCCATTTTGCAAAACCTTTGGGATGGAGTCTTAAAGGACGAGAATATTATGATTGTGCTTTGTGGCAGTGCTATGAGCTTCATTGAAAAGGAACTGCTTGCGGAGAAAAACCCTCTGTATGGCAGAGCCACCGGCATTTATAAGATGACCGAAATGGGCTTCTATGATGCCGTAAAGTTTTTTCCCGGCTATTCAGATCGGGACAAGGTGATTGCTTATTCAGTCCTTGGGGGTATTCCGCACTATCTGCGTCAGTTTAGCCCCAAACTCTCGCTCGCGGATAATATCAAACAGAATATTTTGACGAAAGGTTGCGCGTTATATAGTGAAGTGGATTTTCTGCTTAGGCAGGAGCTTCGGGAAACGCCAATCTACAATTCACTGATTGAAGCCGTTGCACTCGGGAATACGAGACTGAATGACATCAGCCAAAAATCTCTTGTGGACGATACCGCAAAGACAAGTACTTATCTTCGCAATCTGACCCAACTCGGTATCATAGATCGGGAGTTTTCGGTTGAAGCAGGAACCAAAGAGCGAGCAAATGCAAACAGGGGCACCTATAAACTGACAGATAATTTCTTCCGCTTTTGGTATGCCTTTGCCTTTACAAACTATTCTGATCTGGAAGCAGGTGATGTTGACGGTGTATATACTTATGCAATCGAGCCAATGCTTCACGAGTATGCAGCATTTACCTTTGAGGACATTTGCCGTCAATTTGTTCAGGAACTCCAAAAGGAGAATGCGCTGCCGTTTCGCTATGCCAAAATGGGAAGATGGACGGGTAAAACAACAGTGCGAGATGCTGACAAGCCCGGCGGGACAAGGGTTGCGGAAACAGAGATTGATATTGTTGCCGTATCTCGCGGATTTAAGGACTACCTGGTAGGCGAGTGCAAATTCAAAGGCAAGCCATTCAGTTATGGCGAATACCTGGATACTGCATGCAAACTTGCTCCGCAGAAAGAAAAGGCCAATTTCTATTATGCTCTCTTTTCAGAATCCGGTTTTGATAAAAAAATTCAAGCGGAGGCTGCGGAAAACGACTGCTTGTTACTGTATTCCCTTTCTGATATTGTGAGCAAAAAGTAACGTCAAAACCAATTGCACGCGCCGAAACAGGTATTGAAATTTACGCCAATGAGATAAAAAGCATAGAATGAATTGACACATAGAAAACTTTAATTCGGCCGCCTTCGGGCGGTTTTTTAGTGCAACAAAAATGCCACATATGCACGGGAGAGAAAGGTGCAAAAGCTGTGGCAGACCAAATTAAAAACCCCTGTAAACAAATAATTACAGGGGTTTGGCTATAAGCTATTGAGGAGATTTGAACTCCCGACCTCTTCATTACCAATGAAGTGCTCTACCCCTGAGCTACAATAGCAAAATATAAACGCAACAACGCTATATTACGGGATAAAAAAGCTTTTGTCAATTGATATTTTCAGCGTTTATCATTGTCGTCGTTGCGGGTGTTATTTATGCGCCTTGCAATCATCATGAATACCCATATGAAGACGGGGAGGATGATATCGGCAGCGATAAGACCCTTAAAAGCATTGTTGGTGGCGGGCGTATCTATGAACGCAAATATAACGGTAAGAGAGATAAGAACACCCCAACCGATAAGACCTAATATTGCAAGAATTCTCTTTAAGTTCATATACGCCTCCGTAAATCTGTGGCAATTATAGCATACATAGTGGATAAATAATATAAACTTTTTTTAGTTTCTAATAAATATATTTTAGTTAAATCGGGCAAAACGTTTTACTTTTTTGTAAGGCTATTGTATAATCCACTGTGGAAAATAGCGGGAGAATCCCGATAAAAGTTTATTGTTTATGGAGGTAAATAAATGGAGACATACGGTTTGGAGAAACTCGGTTTAGCGCCATCCGCCGTTTACAGAAATTTAAGTCCTGCCATGCTGGTGGAGAAGTCTCTTCAGAACGGCGAAGGAAAGCTTATGAACACGGGTGCGCTCCTTGTTAATACGGGGAAATATACCGGTCGTTCACCAAAAGATAAATTTATAGTAGATACTCCGGGAGTTCACGGTAAGATTGCATGGGGTAATGTCAATATGCCGACATCCCGTGAGACTTTTGATGCCATAAAAGAGGATATGATTTCCTATCTTAACGGTAAGGAGATTTATATTTTTGACGGCTTCGCAGGTGCTGATAAGAAGCATGAGAGAAAGTTCAGGGTAATTAATGAGCTTGCATCACAGAATCTTTTCATAAGAGATCTTCTTATAAGACCTACCGAAGAAGAGCTTGCTTCATATGGCGAGGCTGATTTTACGATTCTTGCGGCCCCCGGATTTAAGTGCGATCCGGAGAAGTATGGAATCAACTCCGAAGCTGCCATCATGATTGATTATGAAGCTCACTTTATTATCATCGCAGGCTCACAGTATTCGGGAGAGATTAAGAAATCCGTATTTTCGGTTATGAACTACGTTATGCCTGTTGAGGATGATGTTCTTCCGATGCATTGCTCTGCAAATATGGATCCTGATACGGGAGAGACTGCAGTTTTCTTCGGCCTTTCCGGAACAGGTAAGACTACGCTTAGTGCAGACCCGAACAGAAAGCTTATCGGAGATGATGAGCACGGTTGGAGTAATGACGGAGTGTTTAACTTCGAGGGCGGTTGCTTTGCAAAGTGCATTGACCTCGAAGAGGAAAAGGAGCCTGAGATCTACCATGCCATTAAGTTCGGAGCATTGGTTGAAAATGTTGTTGTTGATGAGAACAGAGATCCTGATTACTTTGACGGATCCATTACCGAGAATACACGTGTAGGTTACCCTGTTGACTTCATCTCGAATGCTCAGATTCCGGGTGTAGGCGGTATACCTAAGGTTGTGCTTTTCCTTACGGCTGACGCATTCGGAGTACTTCCTCCGATTGCAAAGCTCTCAAAAGAGGCGGCCATGTATCACTTCGTAACCGGATTTACTTCAAAGCTTGCAGGTACCGAGAGAGGAGTAACGGAGCCGCAGCCGACATTCTCTACGCTTTTCGGTGAGCCTTTTATGCCGCTTGATGCATCCGTATATGCCGAGATGCTTGGAGAAAGACTCAACAAGTACGGAACGGACGTATACCTTGTAAATACCGGATGGTCAGGCGGTCCGTACGGTGTCGGTCACAGAATGAAGCTTTCTTATACAAGATCAATGGTAACGGCAGCGTTAAACGGTAAGTTAAAGGATGTTGAATATATGCATGATGATGTATTCAACCTTGATGTGCCGATGGGATGTCCCGATGTTCCTTCAGAGATTCTCCAGCCGAGAGAGACATGGGCGGACAAAGACGCTTACGATGCACAGGCTAAAAAGCTTGCGAAGATGTTCGCTGAGAACTTCTCTAAGAAATATCCGAACATGCCGGAAAACATTAAAAATGCAGGTCCTAAAGCCTGATATATACTTATTAAATAAAAGTCGTAATATTAACGGCTTTTATTTTTTTGTGCTATAATAGGGGTTACTTTTGACATACACGGAGGTTTCAGATGAATTCCATCGAAAAATCAAATAAGCTTGATAACGTATGTTACGACATTCGCGGACCCGTTATGGATGAGGCGAACAGGATGTCCGTTGAAGGTAAGGAGATTCTTAAGCTTAATATCGGTAATCCCGCACCGTTTGGGTTTCGCGCGCCTGACGCGATAATAGAAGAGATGAAGACGAATCTCGTGGAATCCGAAGGATATTCCGATTCCAAGGGCATTATTGAAGCCAGGGAGGCAATTGCCGAATACGACAGATCCAAAAACATCCCGAATGTTACAGTGGATGATATATATACGGGTAACGGAGTAAGCGAGCTTATTACGTTATGCATGAACGGACTTCTTAATAACGGTGACGAGATGCTTGTGCCATCACCCGATTATCCGCTCTGGACCGCATCGGTAACTCTTTCGGGCGGAAAGGCCGTTCATTATGTCTGCGATGAAAAAGCCGGCTGGTATCCGGATATTGATGACATTAAGAGCAAAATCAACAAAAATACCAAAGGTATTGTCATAATTAATCCGAACAATCCGACGGGAGCATTATATCCCGAGGAATTACTTAAGCAGATAGTGGACGTGGCAAAAGAAAATGACATGCTTATATTTGCTGATGAGATTTATGACAGACTCGTTATGGACGGTAAGAAGCATGTATCCATAGCGACGGTCGCTGGAGATTATCCGGTTATTACCTTAAACGGTCTTTCAAAGTCTCATCTCGTGGCAGGATTTCGCGCGGGCTGGATGAGTATCAGCGGGGACAAGTCTCACATTAAGGGTTACATAGAAGGCATCAATCTTCTTTCTTCAATGAGACTTTGTTCCAACGTACAGGCTCAGTCTATTATCCCGAAGGCACTCGAGCTCGTAAAAAGCTCGGATGCGATGATTGAGCCGGGAGGCAGAATCTACGAGCAGAGAAAGATTATCTGTGATGCGATAGATGACATTCCGGGTCTTGAAGCCGTTAAGCCTGAAGCGGCATTTTACATATTCCCGAAGATGGACACGAAAAGATTTAATATTAAGGACGATGAGAAATTTGCGCTGGACCTTCTTAAGCAAAAGCATGTGCTTATAACACATGGACGTGGCTTCCACTTGGAAAGCCCGGATCACTTCCGTATCGTATTTCTGCCTGAGGCAGCGGTGCTTACGGAGTGCATGACACGTTTCAAAGATTTTTTTGCAAATTATGTACAGGAATAAGGGTATGAAAAAGTTATTATTTGTTTTTAATCCAAATGCCGGAAAAGGGCGAATAAAAGGATATTTGCTGGATATTTTAAAGACCTTTAACGATGGCGGATGTATTACCACAACGTATCCGACCAAGGCAAGAAAGGATGCCTATGACTACGTGCTGGCGCATGAGAGTGAATACGACCTGATAGTATGCTCAGGCGGAGACGGTACGCTTAATGAAGTGGTGGGAGCCGTACTTAAGAATAAGATCGGCACACCCGTCGGCTACATACCGAGCGGTACCATGAACGACTGGGCGGCGAACCTCGGCATTCCGACCGATATGGTTGAGGCGGCTAAGGTTATAGTTGAGGGTAAGCCGGTTGCCTTTGATATTGGGAGATTTAACGGTCACGGCAACTTTAACTATGTGGCGGCCTTCGGAGCGTTTACCGAGATAGCATACGATACTCCTCAGTCAATGAAAAAGGTAATCGGTCAGACGGCTTACGGAGTTACGGCGCTCAAAAGCCTTACTCAGCTTAGACCTTACAAGGTAAAGGTGGAGACCGGGGACGGAAAGGTGCTTGAGGGAAGCTATATGTTCGGTATGGCATGCAACTCCAAGTTCATCGGAGGCTTTAAGCTTACGGGTATGCATACGAATCTCCACGACGGTATGTTTGAAATTGCCCTCATAAAGGAGGTTAAGAACCCGCTCGATATTACGAGCCTGTTCGGTGCGGTGCTTGCGCAAAATTACACGAACAGGGAAAATATCGAGATAATCGAAGCCCCCGATGCGAAGTTTTATTTTGAAGAGCCGGTTAAGTGGACGCTGGACGGAGAGTACGGCGGTTGCATGAAAGAAGCAGAAGTTGAGATTGCACCGAATGCGGTTAATTTCATAATTAGAGATCCCGAGCCGGTCGTGATAAATAAGAAACTTATGGATGATTAAAAAGGGGCTGTGAAAAAAGTCCTAAAAAAGAACGCTTTCAGGCATTAAAACCCGGAAGCGTTCTTTTTCTTTTTCAAAAAAAAGGAGTTGTGAAGAGGATTAAAAAAAGTGATGCAATGATGCATCACCTTTTTTACATTAGAAAATTAAGAAGTATTAAGTTACTATGCGGAAGATGAGACTTGAACTCACACGTGGTAACCCACACAAGAATCTGAATCTTGCTCGTCTGCCAATTCCGACACTTCCGCATGAAATGTGTGTGCAGATATACAGATATCGTGCAACTACACGATTATACAAATAATAATTTAACGTGTCAAATTTGCTGAAAATTTTTTATTGACAAAGCAATATTGAAATGATAACATACTGAAGTCGGCAATTTGCAGTCGTGGCGGAATTGGCAGACGCGTCAGACTAAGGATCTGGTGGGCATTGCGCTCGTGAGAGTTCAAGTCTCTCCGACTGCACGATATTAAAAGCAGGTTTTACGCCTGCTTTTTTTAAACTAATCTTTTGAGAGGAGTATGACATGATTAAGATTATTGCAAAGGTTAACGTAAAGGAAGATTGCATAGAGAAGTTCCAAAACGGAGCTAAGGAGATTGTTGAGAAGTCGCGCGCTGAAGAGGGCAACATTTCTTACTCTCTGAATCAGAATATCAAGAAGCCGGGAGAGCATGTTTTCATTGAAGAATGGAAGGATGAGGAAGCAATAAAGGTGCATAACGAGACAGAGCATTTTACAACCATTTTCCCGGAGCTTCTTACCATGACGGTGGGAGAGCCTGAGATTGAGCTCTACAAAGAAGTATAAATTTTTTAGTTTGTTGTTTCAGGTTTGATATGATATAATTCCAACCAGTAAGATTTAAGGAGGCTGACCAATGAAGCATATAGTTACACTTAACGAGCGTGTATTGGAAGATACAATGGAGCACGGCGGATGCGGCGAGTGCCAGACATCATGCCAGTCTGCCTGCAAGACTTCATGTACGGTAGGTAATCAGAACTGCGAGAACGAAGCTCAGAAGTAATTTCGGCTTTAGCATAGAGAAGGGTTTCGGACGTTTAAGTCCGCGTTTCGGCGCGGTGCGTCCGGGCCCTTTTTTTTAAGTTGCATCAATATGTTATACTTGTTTCTGTAATTATTCAGTTAGGGAGATTTTATACATGGTACATCAGTTTAAAAATAACGGATTTAATATAGCGATGGATGTAAACAGCGGAGCAATTCATGTTGTGGATGATCCTGTCTATGAGATAATATCGCGTTATGAAGCTGATTCAAAAGAAGATATAATTAATGACTTATCAAAGGAATACGGCCTTGAAGAAACGAAGGAAGCATATGATGAGGTTACACTTCTTAAAGAGGACGGAAAGCTTTTTACAAAGGATATTTACATGCCGTATCTTAAATCCTTTGATTCAAGACCGATAGTCGTTAAAGCGCTTTGCATGCATATAGCACACGACTGTAACTTAGTCTGTAAGTATTGCTTTGCAGGCAAAGGCGAATATAACGGTGAACGTGAAATGATGAGCCCTGAGGTCGGTAAAAAAGCGCTTGATTTTCTTGTTGCCAATTCCGGTAACAGAAAGCACCTTGAGGTGGACTTCTTCGGCGGTGAGCCGACCATGAACATGGATACCGTAAAGCAGATAGTTGAATACGGCAGGCAGCTTGAGAAGACGACAGATAAGATATTCAGATTCACGCTTACAACGAACGGACTTCTTCTTAATGATGAGCTTGAAGAATATATTAATAAAGAGATGTCAAACGTCGTGCTTAGTATCGACGGAAGAAAAGAAGTAAATGACTTCATGCGACCGTTCAGAGGCGGAAACGGCAGTTCATACGACATCATTCTTCCGAAGTATAAAAAGCTTGCCGAAAGCAGGAATCAGGAAAACTATTACGTGAGGGGTACATTTACCCACAACAATATCGATTTTTCAAAGGATGTTTTACATCTGGCAGACGAAGGCTTTAAGCAGATATCCGTTGAGCCGGTTGTCGCAGAGCCGAGCGAAGATTATGCCATTCGTGAAGAGGATCTGCCGGCGATATTTGAAGAGTATGATAAGCTTGCATGTGAGATGTCAAAACGAAAGAAAGAAGGCAGGGGCTTTAACTTCTTCCATTTTATGATAGACATTGACGGCGGTCCGTGCGTTGCCAAAAGGCTTCAGGGATGCGGTTCGGGATGTGAGTATTTATCGGTTACGCCTAACGGCGATCTTTATCCGTGTCATCAGTTTGTGGGAAATGAAGACATGAAGATGGGAGATGTGGATACGGGTGTTACCAATACCGCTCTCAGATCCGAGTTTAGAAAGAGTAACGTTTATTCCAAGCCTGCATGTCAGGACTGTTTTGCAAAATTCTACTGCAGCGGCGGTTGTGCGGCGAATGCGTTTAACTACTCGGGTGATATAAACGGAAATTATAAAATAGGTTGCGAGATGCAAAAGAAGAGAGTCGAATGCGCGCTTATGTTAAAGGCCGCAGAGGCAATGATGTAAAGGTAATTAAGTATATGAAGATAAACAATCCGAAATGGATGATGTATACCAAGAAGGCTGACTTTAACGCATTGGCGGAGAAGTTCCATATCAGTCCCGTGACGGCAAGGATTCTGCGCAACAAGGACATATGTGATGAAGCCGAAATAGAGCGTTTCTTAAGAGCGGACATGAAGGATATGTACGATCCTTTTTTGATGAAGGATTTAAAGAAGGCTGTTGATATCCTGGAAGAAAAGATTAAAGCAGGGAAAAAGATTCGGATAATAGGAGACTATGATGTTGACGGCGTATCAGCTTCGGTAATTCTCTATAAAGGCTTAAAGAGCCTGGGGGCGGAGGTGGATACCGATGTCCCCGACAGAGTAAAAGACGGCTACGGTATTAACAACAGACTCATCGACCTTGCACTTGATGAGGGCATCGACACAATCATTACCTGTGATAACGGTATAGCGGCAAAGGAAGCCGTGCAATATGCAAAAGACAAAGGGCTCACCGTAATCGTGACCGATCATCATGAACCGCCTGATGAGCTGCCTGAAGCGGATGCCGTAATTGATCCCAAGCAAAAGATTTGTAAATATCCGTACAGTCAGCTTTGCGGGGCAGGTGTTGCCTATAAGCTTATGGTTGCCATGGGCGTATCGGAAGAAGTACAAAGAGAGCTTTTAAAATTTGCAGCCATTGCCACAGTGTGCGATGTGGTTGAGCTTCGTGACGAGAACAGGATAATTGCAAAGAACGGACTGAAAGCCATAAATGAAGATGAGGCAAAAATCGGCGGGGATGAAGGTCCGGGATTTAATAAAGGCCTTCACGCACTTTTTTTAAGCAACGGACTTTCGGGAAAAGAAATAGGCGTATATCATATAGGTTTTGTGATAGGTCCCTGCATTAATGCCGGCGGGCGCCTGGGAAGTGCGAAGGAAGCGATAGATTTATTTTTGGAGGAAGACCCGGCGAAGTGTACTAAGCAGGCGAAGGACTTAACGGATCAAAACGTAAGAAGAAAGTCCATGACAGAAGACATGGTAAGGAAAGCCTGCAATGAGATTGAAAAAAAATACGAGGACGACGTTATAGTTGTATATATCCCCGAATGTCACGAGGCGATAGCAGGCATAGTTGCGGGAAGAATCAAGGAGAGATTCTACAGGCCGACTTTTGTCATGACTGATGCTGAGGGCGGGCTTATAAAAGCATCGGGCAGATCGATAGAAGGCTATAACATGTTCGAGGAATTAAAAAAATGTGATGACCTGCTTGAAAAGTACGGCGGACATGAGATGGCGGCAGGGCTTTCCATTAAAAAAGAAAATATCGATACCTTCTCGAAGCGCCTCAATGATAACTTAAATCAATTTGAGTCCCGGCGTAATCAGATTGCACCCCTTCATATTCATGTACGTCTCTGATTCTACCGTCTCTGCCACCTCCAC
>CAJOLA010000040.1 GCA_905235275.1 uncultured Lachnospiraceae bacterium | reverse complement strand
AATCATCTTGTATTATGAAGATGATATTTCCATCGTAAGGAATCTGTTGGATACACTTTTTTCCGAGCCGGGTGAATGGGAGAGGACGGAGATCAGTGATTCGGAATTCCATGCAATGAAGATTAACGGTGTTTTTAAGATACCCGAGTATCTGCGGAAAATGATTTCAAATCCTGAGCTTCAGGATTACGTGGATGATACGCTTGAGATTCAGGTTCGAACGAATGCGTTTGAGGGTTGGCATGAGATAGAGCACGACCTGCACTACAAGGGTTCGGCATTCGGTGAATCCAATTCCGGTCTTGCAAGACGTATGAATTCAATTCTTGCGACATTTGAGCTGTGTGATGATTCGC
This sequence comes from uncultured Lachnospiraceae bacterium, assembly GCA_905235275.1. Classification (GTDB taxonomy): domain Bacteria; phylum Bacillota; class Clostridia; order Lachnospirales; family Lachnospiraceae; genus UBA4285. The sequence goes on along the minus strand of CAJOLA010000040.1, from coordinate 18,078 downwards.
TCGTTAAGCTTATCGAGGATCTCGGACATCAGCATTATAAGGACGGGGACTGGGAAGAGATGATACGTTGTCATTATCGTATTAAACTCTCCGCGGACCCGTTGGATCCGGAGATAAAAAAATGCTTCGATGATAATACGGAGCTTGCAAAAAACTTTTTTAAGTTTGACAGATCGAAGCTTTTGGAATCACTCTGGAACAGAAATGCCGACGTAACCAAGAAATATACCGTAAATGAGATAGTAAAAATCGTAAATGACATAGGCTTACATGATGAAACCCTTCACGGAATTTTTTCCGATTACGTAAAGCAGAATTCGCCGACGAAAAGGAAAAAATTCGAACCGTTTAAACCGCTCGGTACGTTTCCGGTATTTGCATCGGGCGTTGAGATATGTACCGATATAGGGGAGCGTGAGGCTTTTGATAAAGCCGTCGGTATGATTTATGCATGGATTAAATCAAGACTTTCGGAGGTTTTCGACATCCCCGAGGAACCGGTAAATTTCCACGATGAGAAGCCAGGCTACCAAATGGTTTTGGAATATGACAAAGAAAAGATGCGTTTCTTCCAGATGACGACTCATCCGGATGCCATTGTCGCAAGCCGAATGTGGATATCGCGGGCGCTTGTTGAGAAGAGAGGCGATAAGCTTATTCTTGATGTTACGAACCGCTTTGCCGAGCCGGAGGAAAAGTACAGGGATACGAATAACGGTCTTTTCTCACGACCGAACTTTTACGGTGAAATTGCCGACAACATCGGTATATTGGATGTGGAACCTCTGCGTGAGGATGTGGTTGAGGTTACTTCGGAAAATCTCGAAGATTTATTTGATCTCTTATACAGCGGGCGCAGGCATTTCCCGGTTATAGTGTTTATGGTAAGCGATAAATCATGGGTTGATAAGTTTGATATCAGTTATTTCGCTTATCTTGTGGGGTATTATTCTCACATAAGGATAATCTATGACGAGGAGATTAAGGAGTATTTTGCAAAAGAATATAAGCTTGATCAGAAAAAATATGATGACTCAATAACGGTATTTTATCCGGGAGAAGTTCCGGTTACGAGTTATAAGGAAGACATTCTTAATTCCTCATACGAGATTATAAAATACGAAACCAAAAAGTATTGGAACGAAAAAGGCTGCAGAGCCTTCAGGCGCCAGCTTATAGCTGACATACGTGAGAAGATAGTTGAAAATGTGGTTGAAGACGTTTATAAAAACGGCAACTCATTTAAGCTTAATCAGGCCGATGAAATGTGGGACGTGGTTAATGAATACGGAAATCCTTACGGTTATACGATAGAGAGAGCTGATGCCAGACATTTAAAGGGCGATCTTTTTCACAGAGTGGTAAGTGTTTACACGGTAAGTAAAGACGGGAAGGTTCTTATTACGCGAAGGTCTGCCGCAAAAAGTCATCCGCACAAATGGGAAATAACATGCGGATCCGTACTTGCGGGGGAGAGCCCGTTGAAGGGAGCAATCAGAGAGCTGAAGGAAGAAACGGGAATCGACGTAAAAGAGAGCAGTCTGATCCCTGTATACTTTCATGCAGACAGGCGAAGGCACTGCATCTATTACGGTTATGTGACCGTTATTGAGAGTTCCGACATACCTATAGATTTGGAGCCGGAAGAAACCGATGAATATAAATTTATGCCTGCGGATGAATTTGTCGAATTCATAAAAGAAGGGGATTTTGTTAAATCGGAATCGGAAAGGTTCTTAAAATTTGAAAAAGAAATCACAGAAAACCTATTGACCTGATATGAATAGTAGGATATAATAAATTTAACTTAAGAGTATATTTTTTTACGGAAGATAGAAAAGAGGTATTTATCATGGGAAAGATTTATGAATCAGCAACAGAATTAATCGGAAACACACCGCTCCTTGAACTTAAGTCATTTACAAAAGAATACGGACTTTCAGGAAGAATACTTGCAAAGGTTGAGTACTTTAACCCTACCGGAAGCGTTAAGGACCGTATTGCACTCAGCATGATTGAGGAGGCTGAAAAGAGCGGTCAGATCAAGCCCGGCGCAACACTTATCGAGCCTACTTCAGGTAATACCGGTATCGGTCTTGCATCAATCGCAGCAGCAAAAGGATATAAGCTTATAATCGTTATGCCTGAGACAATGACCGTTGAGAGACGTAACATCATCAAGGCATACGGTGCGGAGATAGTTCTTACCGAAGGTGCTAAGGGTATGAAGGGGGCCATCGAGAAGGCAAAGGAGATAAACGAGAGCACACCGGGAAGCTTTATACCGGGACAGTTTGTTAACCCTGCAAATCCTAAGGCTCACTATGAGCGTACCGGTCCGGAGATTTGGGAAGACGCGGACGGAAACGTGGATGCATTCGTATCAGGCGTAGGTACCGGCGGAACCGTTTCAGGTGCAGGTAAGTATCTTAAGGAGCAGAAGAGCGATATACATGTTATCGCTGTAGAGCCTGCCAAGTCTCCGGTACTTAACGGCGGAGCGGGCGGACCTCACAAGATTCAGGGTATCGGTGCAGGATTTATTCCGGAAACTCTCGATACGGAAGTTTATGACGAGGTTGCGGATATCGAGGATGAGGATGCATTCAAGGCATCAAAAGACCTTGCAAGAACGGAAGGAATTATCGTAGGTGTATCTGCAGGTGCCGCACTTAAGGCGGGTATCGACTGGCTTTCACAAAATCCCGGAAAGACCGTTGTTGTAATACTTCCCGACAGCGGAGACAGATATTATTCAACACCTCTTTTTACGGAATAATTAAATTTTAATATTGAATTTTTTATCCCTTGTCTTAAATGAAGATAAGGGATTTTTTGTTGTAACATTTAGCGCAGGCAGTGGAATGACAATGGGAGCAGGGATGATATATAATGAAATTTAAGAAAAAAAGGGGAGTGAAAACATGAAATTTGCCCACATTTCAGATCTTCATCTTGGTATGAGGATATGCGACGTAAAGATTGCGGAAGATCAAAGATATATCCTGAATCAGATTGCGGATATCATAAAAGCAAATAAGCCCGACGGCGTTCTTATAAGCGGCGACATTTACGACAGACCGGTACCGCCCGAAGAATCCGTTGAGATTCTTAGCGGGTTTCTCACGAAGATAAGACGCCTCGGTCCCGAGATATATATGATAAGCGGGAATCATGACAGTCCGGAGAGAATAGATTTTGCAAAGGAACTTTTCGGGAGTGCGGGAATACACATAAACGGAAAGTATGACGGTGAAGTAAAAAGAGTTATCAGAAAAGATGAATACGGTGAAGTAAATATCTACCTGCTTCCCTTTATAAAACCGTCATTTGTAAATAACCTGCTTCCGGAGGATGAGAGGATTGAAGCAACCGATTATGAGACGGCGGTAAGAAAGGTTCTTGAAGAAGTAAAGCCCGATACCGACAAGCGTAATGTCATCCTTGCGCATCAGTTTGTGCAGGGTGCGACAAGAAGCGAATCAGAGGAAGTCATAGTGGGATTTATTGATGCCATAAGCGCAGACTGTTTCAATGAATATGATTATGTTGCGCTCGGACATCTGCATAAGAGACAGCATATTAAAAGAAAAACTCTTTTGTATTCGGGCTCACCACTTAAGTATTCGTTTAAGGAAGAGAAGAATAAAAAAAGCGTAACCTTTGTCGAGCTTAAGGAAAAAGGAAATATTGAAATATCGGAAGTGCCTCTCATGGCAAAGAGAGACATGAAAAATATAGAGGGAAATTTTTCGGACATAATTAAAAGAAGCTCGGATGATTACGTAAGGGTTGTTCTTGATGATGAAGTGCCGGTTCCTTTTGCTTTTAATAAACTCAGAAACTCTTATCCGAACATTTTAAAGCTTGAATATGCATCCAAGAAAAATTACGGTGCGATGATAAAAGAAAATACCGGGCTGAAAGAAAAAACACCGATGGAGCTTTTTGAGGAATTTTATTTTCAAAGCAATGCCACACGTCTAAATGAGAGACAAAAGAAGTTCATGGAAGAAATTTTTGAAGAGGAAAAAGAAGAAGTATGAGACCTGTCAGGCTTACAATATCCGCATTCGGATCATATGAAAAATGTGAGGAGATAGACTTCACGGGATTTGGGGAAAGCGGTCTTTATCTTATAACCGGCGATACCGGTTCCGGTAAGACTTCTGTTTTTGATGCAATCGTATATGCGCTTTACGGTCAGGTGAGCGGTGACTTAAGACAGCCTGCAGACGTGAGGTGTAAGTTTGCAAGTGATGATACCATGACATTCGTTGAACTTGAGTTTGAATACAGGGGTGATATTTATACGGTAAAAAGGTCGCCCGAGATTTTAAAGGCTGTGACAAGAGGTAAGAAGTTAAATGAAGACGGAACGCCTAAGATGACGAAGCGTCCCGGTAACGCTTCATTTGTCGGACCCGACGGAAGTGAGGTTACGGGTATCGCAAAGACTGATGCGAAGGTCCGTGAACTGCTCGGGCTTGACTGCAAACAGTTCCTTCAGATAGCAATGATTGCGCAGGGAAGTTTTTATAAGCTTCTTCTTGAAAACACTTCCGAAAAGACCGAGATCTTAAGAAAGATTTTTCATACGGAGGATTACAAGGATGTAATTCTTAAACTCAAAGAAAAAAATGATGAGGCGCAAAACAGATATAAAAAGATAAAAGAAAAAATTGAAGACATCATTTACGGAATAAGATATGACGGTGATGACGAAGAGATAAGAAGAAGGCTTGAGAGCATTGGTGCAGATATTGATGATGAGAGCATTTCCGAAATATCCGTTATCGTAAAAAAGATAATTGAAGAGGATAAGGAAAGTAAGAATAATCTTCAGAAAAAAATAAAAGATACAAGCGAAGCTCTTGAAAAGATTGCATCAAAAAAGACTAAGCTTGCAAGCGAAAAAGCAAACGCCGCCAAGGCTTTGTCGAATTTAAAAAAGCTTCTTGTGCAGCTTGAGGATTCCAAGAGAAAGCTTGAAGCGGCGGATGCCGTTTATAAGGAAAAGAGATCTGAGTTTGAAGTTTTAAGTGATGAATATAAAGAGAAAAGACTGATTTTTCTTGATTCCGCGGCGGGAGTTCTCGCCGAGACTCTTGAAAGAGGCAGGCCGTGTCCCGTGTGCGGTTCCGTTGAACACCCGGCACCTGCGAGGAAGGCGGGCGATGTACCGAGTCAGTCTGAGGTTGAAAAGTACGGAAAGAAGCTTGAAAAGGTTCAGGCTGACATAGAAAAAAAGGCCGGCCTTCGCGCGAAGCAGGAAGGTGTTTTTCGTGAGCAGAAATCCGCTTTCTTAAAGGAGATGAAACAGGCGGTAAAAGACGGTGTGATGGATTCGCAGGTAAGCGGCATTGATGATGATAAGTTCGATGCAATAAGCGAAAAGATTATGTCGGACATAGAAAGTACCGGACGTCCCTTTGAAGAAGAGATGCAAAGGATTGAAAACGAAGAAAGAAGCGTAAGAGCCGAACTTAAAAAATTAAACGGCGAAAGGGACATTGTCTTAACGCGAATTGCAACATATTCGGAAAGTCTTGAAAAGCTTGAAAAAGCACAAAAGGATATAAAGGAAAGCTATGAAGACATTCGTTTCATAAGCAATCTTTATAATACTGCGGCAGGTAATAATTCGGGATTTAATCTTAATTTCGAGACATTTGCTCAACAGGAATCTTTCGATAACATCATACTTCGTGCCAATATCCATCTTTCGGACATGACGAGCGGAAGATACGAGCTTGAGAGATCAAAAGAAACGGGCGGAAAGGCAAAGGTCGGCCTGGACATTAAGGTTACCGACAACTATAATGCCACCGAAAGAAAGGTAAAGATGCTCTCGGGAGGAGAGCTTTTTGAGGCGTCACTTGCACTCGCGCTTGGGTTATCTGAAGAGGTGCAGGCTGCATCCGGCGGAATAAGCATAGATACGCTGTTTGTGGACGAGGGATTCGGTTCGCTTGATAAGGAATCACTTGATCATGCAATACAGGTTTTGCAGAGATTATCTTCAGAAAATAAACTTATCGGTATAATTTCACATGTTTCCGACTTAAAAACCATGATAAAAAAGAAAATAATCGTGGATAAAGATTCGCACGGAGCGAGTCATGTGACGGTGGTGACAGAATAAAATAAAAATGTATAAACATTCATTTTCTTTTATTAACTTTTAACGCGAAAAAATAGATAAAATAAAGATAAATACGGGATAAATCAAACATTAACAAAATATAAAATTTCCTTGCATTTGACTTGGCATTCGTGTATATTTAACGTATATTGCTCGGCGCGATATATCTATAAATCAAAAGAAGGAGATGAGTGTTGAATTGGGTTACTTACAGAATCAAATGAGTACCATGGGTGAATTCCTTCAGGAAGAACTTCAAGTCGAAAATGTCTTTGAAATACCCGTGCCAAACCCTATTCCTTCCATAACACTCGACGGTGGCGGCGGCGAATCGGGAAATATTTTCTTCGCCGAATCCACGGTCGTGTCATGGATTGTAATGGGATGTTTGATTGTACTCACCATCATTTTAACTTCCGGATTCAGAATAAGAAAACTGTCCGGAAAGCAGACTTCAGCCGAAGGCTGGTTCAGCATGTTCTATGGAATGGTTAAGAACATGCTTGGACATGAAGCTATGGGCTATGCACCTTATATGTGTTCAGTTTTATTCTTTGTAGGACTGTGTAACATATTTGGTATTTTCGGATTTAAGCCTCCGACCAAAGACTTGAACGTCACGGCGGCGCTGGCTCTTATGACGATAGTTATCGTTCAGATAGCTTCCATAAGAGCACATGGTGTCGGCGGATGGTTAAAGGGCTTTAAGTCCAACCCGATGAACGTTTTGGAGTTGTTCACAAGACCTTTGTCACTGTGTATGCGACTCTTCGGTAACGTTCTCGGAGCTTTCGTTATTATGAAACTTATTGAGCACATTATTCCTGTGGTCCTTCCCGGATTCGTCAGTCTGTACTTCGATATCTTCGACGGACTCTTGCAGGCATACGTGTTTACGTTCCTTTCCTCGTTGTTTATCTCTGAGGCAGTGGAATAAAGAAGCTGAGCATTAATATTAAAAATTAATAGCAACTGTTAACATTTTGAATTAGTATTATTTTGAATTTTTGTTTTTAAAGAAAAGGAGATTTTAAATTATGGGTGGATTAGCAATTGGAGCAGGTATGGCGGTTATGACAGGTTTCGCAGCCGGTATTTCAATCGGTTCTGCAACCGGTAAGGCAACAGAGGCCGTTGCAAGACAGCCTGAGGCAGCAGGTAACATCAGATCAACACTTATCCTTGGTAGTGCTCTTGCAGAGGCGACCGCTATCTACGGATTCGTTGTTGCCCTTCTTATCATCGTTATGTTGAAGTAATTTGGAAACTTGATTTTTAATTATGAATTGTAATATTTGAAAGGCGGTTTTTAATATGCTTAAAGTAAATATCAATATAATATTTACGGTTATAAACGTAATTATTATATACATCGTCCTCAATAAATTCATGTTCAAGAAGATGGAAGCTAAATTTGCAAGAAGAGCAACAGCTATTGACAAGGAATTCGAGACAGCAGCTCTTAAGCAAAAAGAAGCAGACGCTCTTAATGAAGAGTATCAGCAGAAGGTTGCATCTATCGGAACTGAAAGAGAAGAGGTTATGAGAGAAGCTCGTGCTCAGGCGGATGAGGAAGCTCGTCAGATTAAAGAGGCAGCTAATAATGAAGCTGAAGCTATCAAAACTTCTGCTCAGGATACTGCAGAAGCACAGAAGGATCAGATTCTCCGCAGAGCAGAGCAGGAAGTTGCCGATATGGTTATGGAAGCAGCTCAGAAAGCTGTCGGTGGCCAGAAAGGCGCAAAGGTTGACGGAGCACTTTATGACGATTTCTTAAATAAAGCAGGTGATAAAGAGTGAGACAGGATGACAAAATAGGTAGCATTGATAAAGCTATCCTTACGTATGTTACCCCTCCTACAGTTGGATGGCATTCGTAAGTTTCTTGCTGCTAAATACAATAATGAAAATATAGAACTTGAATGTGTAGAAGATCAATCTATAGTAAGCGGTTTTGTCATTCGTGCAGGCAATGATGAGTATGACTGGAGTGAACAGGGTCGTGTTGACCAGCTCAGACAGAAGGTTCAGGACGCGATATCCAACGTTGATGTCACTCAGGATGATCTCATCTCCATTCTGAAGTCAGAAATCAACGAATTTGAATTACGCGTTGAGAGCAAAGAAGTCGGTATTGTTACAAGCGTTGCCGATGCGACTGCCAACGTGGTTGGTATTAACCATGCTTTCTATGGAGAGATTGTTGTTTTTGATAATAACGTCAAAGGTATGGTTCTCGATATCAGAAGAGAAGATATCGGTGTAATCCTTTTTGACAGTGAGGCTGAGCTTCATGAAGGAAGCCGTGTTGTTCGTACGGGCAAGATGGCAAGTATTCCGGTTGGAGACCAGTTCTGCGGAAGAGTTGTTAATGCGCTTGGAGAGCCTATCGACGGTGAGGGCGAGATTCCTAACGAAGGATTCCGTCCAATCGAGTATAACGCTCCTTCAATCGTTGCAAGACAGCCCGTTTCCGTACCTATGCAGACAGGTATCCTTTCAATCGACGCTATGTTCCCTATCGCCAGAGGACAGAGAGAGTTGATTATCGGTGACCGTCAGACAGGTAAGACATCAATTGCAACTGATACAATTCTTAATCAGAAGGACAATGATGTTATCTGTATCTATGTAGGTATCGGTCAGAAGGCATCTACAATTGCAAAGATTGCAAACATGCTTAAGCAGAACGGAGCAATGGACTACACGGTTATATTCTCCGCAACTGCTTCCGAGCCTGCGGCTTTGCAGTATATCATCCCTTACAGTGCTACAGCTTTAGCCGAGCATTTCATGTATAGCGGAAAAGATGTACTTATAATATATGATGATCTTTCAAAACACGCTGTAGCGTACAGAGCTATATCCCTTCTTTTGGGACGTTCACCGGGACGTGAGGCTTACCCCGGAGACGTATTCTACTTACACTCAAGACTTCTTGAGCGTTCGGCTCGTCTTTCAGACGCGGCCGGCGGAGGCTCAATTACAGCACTCCCTGTAATAGAGACACAGGCAGGTGACGTTTCTGCGTATATTCCTACCAACGTTATCTCTATTACGGACGGACAGATATTCCTTGAGTCCGAGCTCTTCTTCTCAGGACAGAGACCGGCCGTTAACGTCGGACTTTCAGTATCCCGAGTTGGTGGTGCTGCTCAGACAAAGGCTACAAAGAAAGCTTCAGGTTCACTTCGTGTGGATCTGGCTCAGTATCGAGAGATGGAAGTGTTTACTCAGTTCTCATCAGAGCTTGATGATAAGACAAAGGCACAGCTTAATTACGGACGTTCTCTTATGGAGCTTCTTAAGCAGCCTCTGGGACACCCGATCTCAATGGCAGACCAGGTTATTACCCTTGTTGCAGCTACTAACAGAGTTTTCTCGGATATGCCGGTTGAAGAGGTTAAGCCTTACCAGGGTGAGATGCTTGACTTCATTCACAGAGTACATCCTGAAATCGTTAATGAGCTTAATTCAAGCAAGAAGCTTGAAGATACATTAAGGGATGAGATAATCAGAGCTGCTGACGAATTCAAGCAGACCAGAAAGGGAGCAGCTGCCGCAACGGCAGAGGCTGCACCTGAAGAAGCTAAAGAAGAAGCTAAAGAGGCCGAAGAAGAAGCCACAGAAGAAAGCGAAAGCTGATTATTTACGTAACTGAGTCGTCATAAGGCGACAGAGGAGGTAATTATGCCTAGTGCAAAAGAGATAAAGAGTAGTATGCGCGGTATTCGTGATACGATGAAGATCACGAAGGCCATGTATATGATATCCACAATCAAGATGCGCAAGGCTAAGCATCAGCTGGAGGCTACGGAGCCTTATTTCTACGGATTGCAGGAAGCTATGAGTTCTATTCTTTTTAATTTCCCGACTATCCGCAGCCGCTATTTCGGAGAGGCTGAAGGCGGGGAAGATGAAGTTGAGAAATCCGGACCCGTAAAAAAAGGTTATATCGTTCTTTCTTCCGACAGAGGTTTGGCCGGAGCATATAATCAGAATGTCTTTAAAGTTGTTGAAAACTTAGTACAGGGCATGTCTGAAGATGAATATGAATTAATGGTAGTCGGAGAATTGGGTCTGCATACCCTTGCAGGTCGAGGCTATAACGTTAATAAAGATTTTCATTATACTGCTACCGAACCGTCACTTGAGAGAGCAAGAATTGTATCTGAAAACCTCATAAAAGAGTTTTATGAAGGAAAGTACGATGAGCTTCATGTCATCTATACGCGTATGATTAACAGTATGGAGACGACGGTAGAGACACAGCAGTTACTTCCGCTCAAGAGAACGGATTTTATAGACATGGAGAACGCAAGGATTCCAAGACACTTAAGAGCGTCTGAGACGGGTAATCTCGGCGATATTGAAGGAGATGCGAAAGAATTTCTTATCGAGCCTTCACCTCAGGTTGTCCTGGAAGAGATTGTGAGAAACTATGTTACAGGTTATATATACGGTACATTGGTTCAGGCTACGGCTTGCGAGGAGAATTCCCGAATGACAGCCATGAAGTCAGCTACGGATAATGCCAAAGACATGCTTAATGTCCTTACCGTACAATACAACCGAGTGCGTCAGGCTGCTATTACACAGCAGATTACGGAGATTTCCTCCGGTGCCCGAGCACTTAAGAAAAACAAAGATCAAAGCTAAATGAGGTGTGAAATAAAAAACATGGACGAAAGCTTAAATATTGGAACCATCGTACAGGTTTCCGGTCCTGTTGTCGATGTTAAATTTTCTAAAAAAACACTTCCTGCTATAAAGAACGCACTTCATGTTGAACATGACGGTACTAAGAGCGTTATGGAGGTTGCACAGCATATCGGTAAAGATACTGTTCGTTGCATCATGCTTAACGCATCCGAGGGACTGGCCAGAGACATGCAGGTTGTTGACACGGGAGCAGCAGTTTCGGTTCCTGTAGGAAAGAATGTACTCGGACGTCTTTTCGACGTATTGGGTAACACTCTTGATGACAAAGAGCCGCTTGACGCTGAAGAGCATTGGGTAATCCACAGAGATCCGCCTACTTTTGCTGAACAGAGTCCCGTGCAGGAGATGTTTGAGACCGGAATCAAGGTTATTGACCTTCTTGCTCCTTATGCTAAGGGTGGTAAGATCGGTCTGTTCGGAGGAGCCGGTGTTGGTAAGACCGTGCTTATCCAGGAGCTTATTAACAATATCGCTAACGAGTCCGGCGGTTATTCAATATTCACCGGCGTTGGAGAGCGTTCAAGAGAGGGTAATGACCTTTGGCTTGAAATGACGGAGTCGGGAGTTATTGAGAAGACAGCTCTTGTATTCGGTCAGATGAATGAGCCGCCCGGAGCTCGTATGCGAGTTGCCGAGACAGGTCTTACAATGGCAGAATATTTCCGAGATGTTGAGAACAAAGAGGTTCTTCTCTTTATCGATAACATCTTCCGTTTCGTGCAGGCAGGTTCAGAGGTTTCATCACTTCTCGGACGTATGCCTTCAGCCGTTGGTTACCAGCCTACACTTGCTAACGACATGGGTGAGCTTCAGGAGAGAATCGCTTCTACTACAAGAGGAGCTATCACATCGGTTCAGGCCGTATACGTTCCTGCCGATGACTTTACCGATCCTGCTCCTGCTACACTTTTTGCTCACTTGGATGCTACGACCGTTCTTTCAAGAGCGATTACCGAGAAAGGTATCTATCCTGCGGTTGATCCTCTTGAGTCAACATCACGTATCCTTGAGCCGGATGTAGTAGGTGAGGAGCACTATAATACAGCCCGTGCAGTTCAGGAGATCCTTCAGAAGTATAAACAGCTCCAGGATATCATCGCAATCATGGGTATGGAAGAATTATCTGACGAAGATAAGCTTACCGTTTATCGTGCACGTAAGGTTGAGAGATTCCTTTCACAGCCTTTCCACGTTGCCGAAGTCTTTACAGGCGTACCGGGACAGTATGTTCCCGTTGCTGAGACTGTTAAAGGTTTCCAGGCTATTCTTGACGGTGAGATGGATGAGTACCCTGAGGCAGCATTCTTCAACGTAGGTCCTATCGAGGATGTTAAGAAGAAGGCAGCTGAGATTGAGAAGAACTTATAATAAAGGGGTGAACGAGTATGGCTTCATTTACCTTAAAGATTCTTTCTTGCGACAGGTTATTTTATCAGGGTGAATGTGATGCCTTGATTTATCCTGCAGAGGACGGAGGCACGGAAATCCTTGCCAATCATACACAGATGACGGCACAGGTAGCCGTAGGAGAACTCCGTTATAAGGTGCCGGGTGGCGCCGACTGGCAGATAGCCGTAGTCTCAGGTGGTATCGTAAAGGTTGATCATAATGAAGTTACTGTCATTGTGTATTCAGCTGAGAAGCCTGAAGAAATCGACGCAGAACGCGCAAGAAAAGCCAAAGAGCTTGCCGAGGCAGAACTTAGAGAACAGCAAAGTGCCGTCGATCAGAGGATATCCGAGGATTCCTTCAACAGAGCGGTACAGCGTATCAAGTCCGCCGGCAGGTAAAAACAAACCATTAACATGGTTGATTTTAAGAAAGACGTCATTTAGATGGCGTCTTTTTTTAATTTTCCCACATGCAAAAAACGTCGCAATTGCACATAATTACTGTATTTTTTATGTTGACACAAAGGCGTTTTTACTATATCATTAGCATATTGAATGAAAGTGAGACGTGAAAATGACGGATGATAACACTCATCTTTTTAATAAACAAGTCGAGAATCCTGTTTCAGTAGAAGATATTCTGGAGCAGGTTTATCTTGCGTTGAAAGAAAAAGGATACGATCCTGTTAATCAGATGGTGGGTTATATTATGTCCGGTGATCCCACATACATTACCAGCCACAACAACGCCAGAAGTTTGATTATGAAAGTAGAACGTGACGAGCTTGTTGAGGAAGTAATCAGATACTTTATCAGGAGTAAGAACCTTTAATTATGCGCCTGCTCGGACTTGATTACGGGGAAAAGTATGTAGGGGTGGCTGTCAGTGATCCTATGGGTATTACTGCGTCACCCCTGGAGTCTATACAGAGAAAAGAAGAGAATAAACTTCGTAAAACATATGCCCGTATTGAAGAGATAGTACGTGAATACGGTGTTGAAAAGATAATAATCGGTTTGCCTAAGAACATGAATAACACAGAAGGTGAAAGTGCCGCGCATTGCAGGGAATTCGCAGCTAATGTTGAGCGAAGAACCGAAGTGCCTGTGGAATTGTGGGATGAGCGTCTCTCAACCATTTCAGCCAATCGTGTTCTTATGGAAACGGGAGTACGTCGCGAGAACAGAAAAGAAGTTATAGATAAGATTGCGGCGAGCATTATTTTGCAGAATTATTTGGATTTTGAGAATAACAGATCGGAACATTGATATGCTCCGGTTACATTTTTTGTGATTTTTTTTCGGAGGGAAGAATGGAAAGTATAATTTTTGATACAGAGGACGGACAGCAGGTAGAGCTCGTTGTACTTGATGAGACAAGATTTAATGAGAACAACTATATCCTTGTGACGGAAGACGCGGACGCTGAAGAAGTGGAAGTTATGATTCTTAAATCATTGGGCAGTGAAGATGATGAGACCGAGTCATTCGAATCAATTGAAGATGAGGAAGAGTTAAAGGCAGTAAGCGCTATATTTGCACAGCAGCTTGCAGAAGATGATATAGACTTGGAAGTATAAAAGCAGGTGAAAAATGTCAGAAGAACAGAATCAGAATCGTGATAATAACAACAAAAACAGAAAATATTACAAGAACAACAATAACAGAAACAGACAGGGAAGCTCATCAGGAAAGCAACGCTTTCAGAAAAAGAGGAATTTCGGAGATAACAGACAGTCAGGCAAAGGAAATGATACGAATGCTGCCACGGTAACGGACGATAAAGAAAAGGGATATCCCGATTTTTCATACGAGAGCCTTGGTGTGGCAAATGAGAATGACGGCTCTCAGGTGCTTAGAGGAAGCGGACATCACGCTCACTCAGGTGAGAAGGGACTTCGTATAATTCCGCTCGGTGGTCTTGAGCAGATCGGTATGAATATTACCGCTATTGAATACGGTGAGAGCATCATCGTTGTCGACTGCGGTCTTGCATTCCCCGAAGAGGATATGCTTGGTATCGACCTCGTAATTCCCGATATCACGTATCTTAAGGAGAATATTGACCGTGTTAAGGGATTTGTAATAACTCATGGTCATGAGGACCATATAGGTGCGGTTCCTTACGTTTTAAAGGAGATTAATAAGCCGATTTATGCCACAAGGCTTACGGTAGGTCTTATCGAGTCGAAGCTTGCCGAGCATAATCTTCTCCGCGATGTTAAGAGAACGGTCGTTGAGTACGGTCAGGTAATTACTCTCGGTGATTTTACCGTTGAATTTATCAGAACGAACCACAGTATTTCCGATTCCGCGGCACTTGCCATTACTTCGCCTGCGGGTACGATTGTGCATACCGGAGACTTTAAGGTGGATTATACTCCCGTTTACGGAGATCCGATCGATCTTCAGAGATTCGGTGAGCTCGGAAGACAGGGCGTTCTTGCACTTATGTGCGATTCAACCAATGCTTTAAGCCCCGGATTTACCATGTCCGAGAAGACTGTCGGCGAGACATTTGACAATATCTTCAATGATAATAAGAACAGAAGACTGATTATTGCGACATTCGCATCCAACGTTGACCGTGTTCAGCAGATTATCAATACAGCGGTTAAGTACGGACGTAAGGTCTGTGTCGAAGGCCGAAGCATGGTTAATATCATAAAGGTTGCCGGAGAGCTTAATTATCTGCAGATTCCGGACGGCGTTCTTATCGAGACGGATGCCATGAAGAAATATACTCCGGAGCAGATAGTTCTTATTACAACCGGTAGTCAGGGTGAGTCCATGGCCGCACTTTCACGTATGGCCGCTAATCTCCACCGTAAGGTTCAGATTCAGGCGGGAGACTGCGTGGTATTTTCTTCAAGCCCGATTCCGGGAAATGAGAAGTCGGTTGCCAGAGTCATCAATGAACTCGGAAGAAAGGGCGCCAAAGTTATATTCCAGGATACTCACGTATCGGGACATGCCTGCGCCGAAGAGATTAAGCTTATTTATTCGCTTGTTAAGCCTAAGTTCTGCTATCCGGTTCACGGTGAGTTCAGACATCTTATGGCTCAGAGAGATATTTGCTATTCTCTCGGATACGATCAGCAGCACGTTATCATGTCAAGATCGGGTGATGTCGTATCCTTAGACGAGGAGAAGGCCGAGATAGTAGGTCATGTACAGACCGGAGCGATACTTGTTGACGGTCTCGGAGTAGGTGACGTCGGTAATATCGTTCTTCGCGACAGACAGAACCTTGCCGAGAACGGAATTGTAATTATCGTTCTTACCCTTGAGAGATACAGCTGTAACGTTATTGCGGGACCCGATATCGTGACGAGGGGATTCGTATACGTTCGTGAGGCGGAGAATCTCCTGACCGAAGCGAAGGATATCGTTACGGATGCGGTTGAGAAGTGCGCTCAAAAGAATGTGACCGACTGGAGTACGATTAAGAACACCCTTAAGGATGACTTAAGCGATTATCTCTGGAAGAAGATGAAGCGTACACCTGTTATACTGCCTATAATTATGGAAGCACACTGATGCAGGAAGATTTTCCGATAGTAAATGACAGAATAAAAGATTTTATTAACAGCCTTTCCCCTGATAATGAACAGACCTTAGAGGATATCAGGGAGAAGGCTGTCAGTGAGTATGTGCCCATATTAAAGAGAGAGACCGAAAGCCTCTTAAAGACGCTTGTGCGTATGAAGTCTCCGAAAAAGATTCTGGAAATAGGGTCTGCGGTGGGATATTCCGCTTTGATTATGGCCGGGTGTATGCCTGAAGGCTCTTCCGTAACGACGATTGAATCATTTGAAAAACGCGTGACCGAGGCAAATGAGAACTTTAAGAATTCGCCGTACGCAGACCGTATTAAGCTTATTCCGGGAGACGCTCTTTCGGTACTTGACGGTCTTGACGGCGGATTTGATTTTGTATTTATCGATGCCGCAAAGGGGCAGTACTCTGAATTTTTTAAAAAGGTATTAAAACAATGCGTACCGGGTGCCGTGATACTTACGGATAATGTATTGCAGGACGGTACAATCGTGGAGTCCAGATATCTTATTGAACAAAGAGACAGAACCATCCATTCACGGATGAGGGATTTCTTATATGATATTACCCACAGGGAAGATGTCGTAACAAGCATTCTTTCCGTGGGTGACGGAGTGGCATTATCAGTGGTTAAGTGATATTGCAGGGAGGATAATTTCATGTCTTTAAGCAAAAAGCCGGAGCTTCTTGCTCCCGCAGGAAGTCTGAACGTATTAAAGACTGCCGTTATGTATGGTGCTGACGCAGTATATATCGGTGGTGAAGCCTTTGGACTGCGCGCCGCTGCGGGCAACTTTTCAAATGAAGAGATGAGGGAAGCCATTGCTTTTGCACATGAGCACGGTGCGAAGGTTTATGTAACGGCTAATATCCTTGCGCATAATTATGACTTAGACGGCATTGAAAAGTATTTCCATGAATTAAAAGACATACGTCCGGATGCGGTACTTATCGCCGATCCGGGCGTTTTTGAGATGGCACGCGACATAATGCCGGAGATTCCGATTCACATAAGCACTCAGGCAAATAACGTAAATTACCGTACATTTCTTTTCTGGAAGAAAATGGGAGCGGAGCGCGTGGTGACAGGCAGGGAGCTTTCCTTAAAGGAGACAAAAGAAATAAGAGAGCATATCCCGGACGACATGGAAATCGAAAGCTTTGTGCACGGCGCAATGTGCATGTCATATTCGGGAAGATGCCTTATGAGTAACTACATGACGGGGCGCGATGCCAACAAAGGTGCCTGCACGCATCCGTGCCGCTGGACTTATTCTCTTGTAGAGGAGAAGAGACCGGGCGAATACATGCCCGTCTTTGAAAATGAGAGAGGCACATTTATCTTTAACTCCAAGGATCTTTGCATGATAGACCATTTGCCTGAGATGATTGATGCCGGAATCGACAGTCTTAAGATTGAAGGCCGCATGAAGACGGCACTCTACGTTGCAACCGTGGTAAGGGCATATCGCATGGCAATAGACGATTACTTCGAGGACCCCGACCGATACCGCGAACGCATTCCTTTCTACATGAGAGAAGTGCTTTCCGCATCCAGAAGAAAGTATTGCACGGGATTTTTCTTTGGAAGAGCAGGCGAAGAATCCATGTTTTACGAAGCCGAGAGAACCGCACCCGAAATTTACCTTGGAACCGTAGAGAAAACCGAAACTGTAGACGGCAAAAGCTTCGCAATATTCGAGCAAAAAAATAAGTTCTCCGTGGGCGACACATTCGAGGTCATAAGCCCCGACGGCACCAACGCCGATGTCACCGTGCTTTCAATGCGCGATTCCGACGGCAACGAGATCGAAAGCTGTCCGCACCCCAAGCAGGAGCTTCACGTGGAATTCGACAGGAACCTAAAAATCTTTGACATCCTTCGCAAATCCGACGAAAACTGAAAATACGGGACATGGGGGCTCTCCCCCGCCCTTACCTCAAGCCCATGCACAATCTGTCAAATTACGCCATCCGTGTTGATTTCCCGGGCTTTTCGGGTACCGGCCCAAGGAATTAAATCGAACGCAATCGTTATGAACGCGGGAGCCTGCCGGCTGAGAAAAATTCTTTTCTTCATTGTGACCCCTGCGCATTCGATTCGCGCAAATCAGTACGCCGATAATTTACTTTGCTGAACCGGCCTCCGGGTCTAAAGAATTAACAGACCGACCGAATCGTTATAAACGCGAACTTAGAACGCGTAAACTCGAAAAATTCTTTCCTTGCTTAGTGTCCGAGCGCACTTTCGTTTACGAAAAT
>CAJOLA010000039.1 GCA_905235275.1 uncultured Lachnospiraceae bacterium | reverse complement strand
CCTTATCCTTTGCCGTAAGAATGCTTAATGTGCAATCCTTTGTTACGGGTGTTCGTAAATCCACCGTCTCACCGTTAATGTCTCCGGCACAGGCAACTCTCGCCAGGCCCTCGCTTATATCTGCGGCGATGTCTATCACCCGCATTCCTTCTTCATATTCTTTTGTTGATCCGTCCTTTAACGTAATAATCATATTTTCTAACCTCTTCTTCTTAGTTCACGTTCCTGTCGTATATTATCTTCATTCCCTTAATGAGAAGATTCCTGTCCAATATTATCTCCCTTTCGCACTTGGGGATTATCTCGCCGGAAAGTCCGCCCGTCGCAACGACCGCCGTATCTTCCGGAAGCTCAAGTTCGTTTTTAAACTTATCAATCATCCCGTCTATGCAGGCCGCATTCCCGTATATGGCTCCGCTCCTTAAGGCATCGATTGTGTTCTTGCCGACCACCTTCGGGGGAGCGTCGAGACTGACGTGCAAGAGCTGTGCGGTCTTGGAAACGAGCGCTTCCTGGGAAACCTGCACACCCGGCATAATGACTCCGCCGATATATGCGCCCTCTTCATCTACCACCGTAATCGTGGTAGCCGTTCCTACGTCTACGATAATCACGGGGGAGCCGTACTCATGCGATGCCGCAACCGCCGCAACTATAAGGTCGCTTCCCACGGTCCTCGGGTCATCCATGCGTATCGGAAGTCCCGTCTTAACTCCGGGTCCGACCACCAACGGCTCGATTCCCGTAATCATCCTGACTGCCGCTTTAATGACATTGGTCAAAGGAGGAACGACCGATGCGATGATGGTGCCCTTTATGTCTTCGACATTAACGCCGTTTAATTCAATCATTGATTTAATGACCATGGCATGCTCTATCTTGGTCTTATCGGAACGGGTGGCAACCCTCTCCTCAAAAAGAATGGTCTCATCATTTACACATCCCATTACAATGGTTGAGTTTCCGATATCTATGGCAAGTATCATGCCTTTTTCATTCTCTCCCTGACCTGTCATCTTTGCTCCTCTTATAAACCATATATACCAAGTTACTATCGTTTAATTATATAAAAAAAAACAGGGTTTTTAAACCCCGTTTTTTTCATTTTACCAATATTTAACTATAAGAGTATTCATGTCTACGTTACCGTAAATACCGTTAACTCTTCCGGTCTCGGAATACTGCCAGAGATACCAATCCGTTTCATCAGATCTTAAACCTTCCGGATTGGAATTCGGATTCCTGAAGTAATGAGCGCCCCATAAAACGTCAGGCAGTTCATTCTTATAAAGTATGGAGTTAAAGTAGTTTGCGTTACCGTATACACCTACTCTGTATCCGGATGACTGAAGAGATTTTACCATTCTCTTTGTGAGATCCGTTATCTTTCTTCTTGCGGAAGCGGAATAAATATTGCCGAAGGCCTTCTCATATCTTGTAGTATCCTCAATGTCAACAAATACTCCGAGCTCCGGTTTGTAGTTGCCGATTATTCTCTTGCAGAGTGCAACCTCTTTGTCAGCCTCCGCATTGGTTGTTGCGATTGAGTAGAAATAAATTCCGAAAGGTATTCCGTTCTCAATACATCCCTTTATGTTCTCAACCGTTCTTTGTTCCCAATGACTTTCGGAGCCGTAATTACTTCTGATGATGGCAAAGCTTATGCCGTCCGCTTTTACTTTTCTCCAGTCGATCTTATCGTTATGCTTGGATACGTCGATACCGATCATCGGCTCCTGACCGTTGGAATTAAAGTAGTACTTTCGGTTATTTCTTACCATGTATCCGCTTGTCTTGGTAAGCTTAAACTTCTGCGTTGAGCTTCCCGTATATTTTGCAAGCTTCAGGCTTCCGCCCGCCACATCGAAAACATATTTACCGTCAAGCGATTCAAATGAATAACTTCCGTTATCTCTTGCGACGGCTTTCCATCTCTGATTGTCCGCGCCGTCTCTGTACCACTTTTGAGTTATCGGGGTTCCCGCAGACACCGCACCGTCTACCGTAAGTGCCGAACCGTAAATGGTGGTCGCCGTCTTAATGGTGTAGATTTCATTTGCTATATGTTTTATCTGGTACTTCTGAGCAAATGAACCGTTGGAAGTATATGTGTAAATTCTTGCTCCGTCCGATGTGGTTGCTCCCGGAACATCAAGCCTGAGATTGGAATTGCTGACCGGTGTAATGGTATAGCATCCGTCTTTTATTCTGCCCAGAGACGGCTCTCCGGTAATAAGCCAGCCCCTGCTGTCGAACCTGTAATACTGACCGTCAATTATCTGCGTTCCGGTTCTAAGCCAACCGTCGCCTCCGAAATATGACCAATGCTCTTTATTGCTGCCGTCCGGATTGGTCGTTGTTCCCATTCTCTGCCAGCCGGTTCTCATCCATCCGTCATTTCCGAAATATGAGACATGCTGCTTGTTTTTGCCGTCCGGATTTTTACCTGTTCCCATGGTCTGCCAGCCGGTTCTCAGCCAGCCGTCATTTCCGAAATATGACCAGTGCTGCTTATTATTATTGTCGGGATTATCCTTCGTCCCCATCCTCTGCCAGCCGGTTCTCAGCCACCCGTTACTTCCGAAGTATGAGTAATGCTGCCTGTTCTTACCGTCCGGATTTTTGCTTGTTCCCATGCTCTGCCAGCCGGTTCTAAGCCACCCGTCAGATCCGAAGTAAGACACGTGCTGCTTATTTTTGCCGTCCGGGTTTTTACCTGTTCCCATGGTCTGCCAGCCGATTCTAAGCCAGCCGTCAGCTCCGAAGTAAGATACGTGCTGCTTGTTTTTGCCGTCCGGATTATTCTTTGTTCCCATGGTCTGCCAGCCGGTTCTCAGCCACCCGTTAGGTCCGAAGTATGAGAAATGCTGCTTATTCTTGCCGTCCGGATTGGCCTTCGTTCCCATATTCTGCCAGTTCGTTCTAAGCCAGCCGTTAGATCCGAAGTATGACCAGTGAGGAGTCTTTTCTCCGTCGGCTTTTGTGAGATATCTCCAGTTCGTAACCTGGTAGCCTTTGCTGTCAAAGAACTCGTAGTGCGGAGTTTTTGCTCCTTCGTTTTTGGCCATGTAATGGAATCCCACGTAGGGCTTTCCGTTTGTGCCGATATACTGCTTCTTATTCCCTGAATTTGTCTTTACGGTAACATACCCTTGTGATGCCGCCTGAACCGGGATGCTGCCTAATGCAACAGTCGTCACGGTTATTCCGGCAACAGCTGCCAAAACTGCGACCTTTTTGCATTTTTTCATATGAAACTCCTTTATATACTTAAAATAACTTTTATTTCCATGTTTGGTAGTGATTTTATGCGTATTTATGCGGTTTGTCAATGAACCGAAGTGCACAAACCTATATTTAAAGGCATTCCCCGCTTGGGAAATGCCCTTACCTTTGCATATTATTCGGCATTAATTTTATCCAAAAGCTCCGGAAGATCTGCTATTGAGTCAATGATATAATCTGCCATATCATCATAATCTTCCGCTGCGCTTACGCCGCTAAGCACGCCGCATGTCTTGGTTCCGTTTTGTCTTCCGAAGAGCATGTCGTTGAACGTATCGCCCACAACGAGAATCTCTTCGGCCTTAAGCCCCGTAATCTCTCTGAACTCTTTTATCATCTCTCCGTCCGGCTTTGGCTTTCTTGTTCCGTCATCAGCGCCGATGTAATCGAAGAATTCCATGATATAAAGATCGTTTAACATAAGCTCCGCGGATTCCTGAATGTCGGCCGTTGCAAGACCTATAAAGATATTTCTCTTCTTAAGAGCGCGCATAAGGTCCGGCATGTCGGTAAACGTCTTATAAATCGGAGTCGTATTCTTAATGGTATTCTTGAAGAGATCCTTTATCTGCATGTAAATGCTGTAAACCTCTATAAGCACGCCGTGATCGGTAAGTGCCGCGCAGATGTCGTCTGCAATCTCACCGTATGACTTGTAGGCGAAGGCGCCTCTCGGGTCCACCCTGTCCTCGGATAAGCCCATTCTTTCAAGCAGGTCTCTCTCAATGCTTCCGTCATTATCAAATATCTCATTCTGGCGAATGAACTTCGGAATTACTTCCCTTGCGAGCGTCGGCCATACGGCAAAGAAATCTATTATGGTTCCGTCTTTATCAAAAAGAACTCCTTTTATCATCAAAAACCTCCAAACTCTGTACTCACGTTCGAATATACTGAACTATTTTAGCATATTTAAAGGACAGTTTACAGTAGAAATTAAAAAAGCGGGAAAACCTAAATAACGGTTTTCCCGTGCTTTCTGCCAAGCGGAGAAAGAGGGATTTGAACGAAATAACAACTCATCGTTCAAAAGTCACAATTCCCTTTAACCCGCATAAAATCTGATTAAAAACCCACAACAAAAAATTATTGAAAGGAACAACTTTACTTCTGCACGCTTTTTGCACGGTTTTTTATGAGCCATTCCCTTTTTTCATTCAGTCTGTTATAATATATTAAATGATAAAAAACAGTCAGAGCTGACTGTTTTCACTTTTGGTTTATTATTGATTCTGCCAGTTTCTGACAGTTTTCGTTAACTGCCAATATAAATCCTATGAAAACATAAATTGGTTCACCATTAACATATTTCTCATAGTTATATCTAAGATTAACAAAATCATTTGATACAAATTCAAGCATCTTTTCAAAAGATTCTTCTTTGAAACGGTCTCCTGCTAAATCAGTATATTCCACAGGCAAATCAACATTGCTCTTTATACGATTTTTTTCTGAATCATCCAATTTTTCGTACATATTGTATATGTTATGACCAAATTGTTTTTTATTTTCTTTATTCGTTATATTTATCCCTTTCTGCATAAAAATAGCTTTAAGATAAATTTCCGTAGAATAAAGTAACAATACACATGTCTGGCGACTATAATTTTCCTCTTTCAAAACTTTTGCTGCATCCCTCCAATCATTTGCCTCCATTATTGCATATTGAGCCGCTTTTTCTAAATCTTCATCCTTTATTTCAAAATGTTTTCTTTTGGCCTCGAAAGCATGTTTTGTTATATCCATTATATAGTTTCTTCTCCCCATCCATCCAATACCTCTTTAACCTGTTCAACTAACTTCTCTTTTTCAGGAATTACATATGTATAGGTTGAAGCAAAAATATTATTTGATAGACCGCCCAAAGCATATTCAGCCGTCACATTGTTCTTATCGGTACAAAGTATGATCCCTATAGGCGGATTATCCCCCTCTTCATTGACCTCAGTCGCATAATAATTCAGATACATATTAAGCTGTCCCACTGCTTCCGGCATTAGTTTTGCTGTTTTTAATTCTATCAGTACATATGCATGAAGTTCCTTGTTGTAAAACACCATGTCTACATAATAGTGGGTGTTATTAAGCGTTACCCTTTGCTGGGTTCCCACAAACATAAAACCTCTGCCAAGTTCCAAGAGAAAATCCTCAATCTGTCTCACAAGTGCTTTTTCAAGTTCACTTTCAAGTATTGGCTTTTTATCAGGAATACCAAGAAACTCAAACACATAGGGATCTTTTACAATATCTGCCGGATTTAGAATCTCCTGCCCTTTCTGCGACAGTTCAATCACTTTTTCTTTATTTGCTTTGCCATCAGAAAGTAATAATCTCTCGTACAACGAAGTAGAAATCTGTCTTTTCAGTTCCCTGACAGACCAAGCGGATCGCTGGCACTCTTTCTCGTAAAACTGTCTTCTGTCTTTATCTGAAATCGTCAACAATTCACAATAATGTGTCCAAGTCAATTTTCCAGTCAGTGACTGGAATTTTGGGTAATCAATATAAAACTGTCGCATATTGTATATGTTTGACAACGAAAAACCTTTACCAAATTCTTTCGTAAGGGTCTTTGATAACTCCTTTAGCGTTCCTTGACCGTATTCAGCCCGCTCACTACTCCCCTGCTCATGCTCAACAATGACACGACCAATATTCCAATACGCCGTCAACAATTCGTTATTTACCTGCACGGCTATATTTTGACGCGCAGAAGTCATTATCTTTCTTATTTCCGTGATTAAATCGTGTGGGATTTTAATTTCTTTAGTATCAACCATTATTTTCATTTCGCATTACCTTTTCTGCGAGAATCAGTAATCCATTCTGCCACATCATCCTCTGATAAAAATCCGGCTTTCTTCCCTTTTCCTTTCATTTGTTCCTGAAAAGACTGTAGTGCATATATTGCTGAATTAACCACTCGGACATTACCGCCATCCACAACGAATGTTACCCTGTCTCCCGTTTCAATTCCAAGAGCTTCACGAACATTTTTAGGGATAGTAACCTGTCCCTTTGACATCACTCTTGCATCATTTATAAACATTGCTCCTGCCATGATAAAAACCTCCAATCACAAAAAGTAGGAAATTCCATATTTCCTACTTTTGATTATATCCTATTTTCTTTATCGTTGCAATCATAACGAATATTTATAAAAAGTAACACGTTTGTAGGCTAAGCGTTACAATGACAAACCGATATATTAACAATATCATGCCACACGAAGAACTTGATGAGCTTGTAAAACAGGCGTTGTAAAAAGCAACAATCCCGCATAAATACTGACTTGCACGGGGTTGCACGGATTTTTTTCAGAAATAAAAAGACGAGAAAGTCTCACAAACAGTGACTTTCCCGTACTTCTGCCAAGCGGAGAAAGAGGGATTTGAACCCTCGCGCCGGTTGCCCGACCTACACCCTTAGCAGGGGCGCCTCTTCAGCCTCTTGAGTATTTCTCCATAACTCATGACTGTGTATATAAAACACGTACGAGTAATTCTAACAAAACGCCCTTTCTTTGTCAAATAAAGCTATTCTATGCTTCGCAGTCCCGCAACGGATGATACGGGAACGGAAAAGCATATCGCGCCGGCCGGGGTATCGGGTCCGGCGTTTTCGGTTATCGCCTTCATGACCTTTGTCTTTTCTTCGGTTTTTACGGTTATAAGGATTACTTCCTTTTCGGTTGCAAGAGAAACCCCGAGGAACTGCTTCTCATTTGTCGTACCGGTGCCTTTCGCATGAAGCACCGTACCGCCCGTGGCTCCCGCCTCTTTTGCATAGCTCATAACGTCATACATATAGCTCTGATTTAAGATAACTATGAGCAGCTCGTATTTAAAATCCATATCGGGAATCTTTCCGTCGGGTTTTGCATCATTTGTCATATAAGCCAACGCCCTTCCACCTCCTACGCTTTTTACGGGTATCGTCATTATTACTCCGTTTCCGGGTACGTCTATCATCAGTCTTCGCTTGGCGCTCTTAAGTAGCTTTTCCACTCTGTCTGCGGTCGCCGTGTTCATTATCACCGATTTCTCGGTTTCGGATAGTCCGTACTTTTCCAGATGCTCGCTGGTGGCAGTTCCGTAACCGAGCATCGAGTTGTTATGAATTATCCCGAGGGATTCGCAAATCGAGATAAATATATCTTCCTTTGCGCGGTCAAGCACCGTTATTATCAGATATACTTCCATCACTGTCTCCCTAATTCCCAAAGTTCAATGATTTCCTGATCCTCATATTCGGGCAGGTCTTCGGGCACCGTCTTCCTTGTGCGCAAAACGTATGTTACGCCCATAAGCTGCACCGTTATCAGCGGAAACATCGCTATCATCGCTACCGTTCCGAACGCATCCGTCAGGATATTTCCACCGATGGCGCTGCATGCCCCCATCGCAAACGGAAGCAGGAAGGTCGCCGTCATCGGTCCCGACGCCACACCGCCGGCATCGAATGCAATCGACGTAAATATCGGCGGCACCACGAATGTAAGTATCAGCGCAAATGCATATCCCGGAATCAGAAAATAAAGAATCGGAATTCCGAAAAGTATGCGAAGCATCGATACCGCAACCGCCAGAGATATCGCTATCGACAGACTCACCTTCATGGACTTTGCGGATACCGCTCCGGCACTTATCTGTTCAACCTGCTTTGTCAGGATATGGACCGCAGGCTCTGCCGTTACGATAAACCATCCGATTACGGCACCGACGGGTATGATGATATATTTTAAACTGCCTCCGGCTATCTCCTGCCCGAGGATATTTCCCATTGACGAAAATCCTACGTTAACTCCCGTAAGAAAGAGCACAAGTCCCCCATAGGTAAAGAGAATTCCTATCATGATTCTCGTAAACGGCACCTTGTGGAGTCTGAGCGCCGCCACCTGGAATATCAGGAAAAATGCAACAACCGGTGCCAGCGCAATGGCACACTCCGCAAGATAGATTGGAAGCGCCGACACGTATCCGAATCCAAGCTCTGAGGTATTGGCATATCTGGCCGTTACCGCAGATGATATCATGCTGCTCTCGCCCGGATAAAAAAATCCCAGGATAAGAACCGCAAGTATCGGACCTATCGAGCAGAGCGCAACCAAACCGAAGCTGTCGGCCTCGGCATTTTTATCGTTTCGGATGGCGGCAACACCGATACCAAGCGACATGATAAACGGCGATGTCATCGGTCCCGTGGTAACACCTCCCGAGTCAAATGCCACGCTTAAATAATTAAAATCCGAAAAAAAGGCGAGCATGAAGACAACCGCATACGAGATAAGAAGCAGTATTCTGATTGGGATTCCGAAAAAAATCCTGAGCATACTTACGACCAGGAAAAATCCCACACCGATTGCAACCGTAATAATGAGCACAAACGAATTAATGTGCGGAACATTATCCGATAAGACCTGGAGATCGGGCTCTGCCATCGTTATGATTACGCCGATTATAAAGCTTACTCCGAGGATCAGTCCGAGCTTTCTGGACTTGGTAAGGTGTGCACCTATCGCATTTCCCGCCTTGGTCATTGAGTTATCGGCGCCGTACGTAAAAAGCCCCAGCCCGAATATCAGACAAACCGCGCCAATTAAAAAAGAGAGCATACAGTCCGTCGAGACGGGAAAGACCGTAAAGCAAAGCACAAAGACAATAGCCGTCACCGGCAATACCGATATGAATGATTCACGAATTTTTTCCCTAATCCCGTTCAAAATGCCCTCTTGAATATCTTTTTTTTAACTCTATCAAATACGGCTTTTTTTCGCAAGAATTTCAAGGTTTTTTCACATGTTTAACAGTTCGTTTTTCTTTTTCTCGTATTCCTCCGGGGATATTGCTCCCATATCCAAAAGCTCTTTATATTTCTTTATCTCATCCGCAGGAGATGCGGCAGCACCCCTTGTCTTTTGTTCATCTTTTTCCTCTGCGCGAATGATATTCTCAAATGCGGAAAGAATCTTTTGTGCCGTCAGCACGGCAGATCCGTAAGCCTTTTTTTCTTTATCAATCTCTTTAAATATAAGATTTATAAAAATCTTCGGTACAGATACATTTCTTAAATTAACCCTTATCTGAAGCGACTCACAGATATCCTTATCCTCGCTGTTTGCGGAGAATCCGTCCCCGTCCTCTCCGAAGAGCAGTCCGCCGATCGGTGGCATTCCCAGTCCGCCCTTTGCCATGCAGTTGCCGTTTTCAAAAAGCTCGTAGCTTTGTATGGCATCAAATGAAAAGATAAGTGCAGGGTCGATTCTCGGAATCTTCTTAAGGGATTTTATCGCATACGGAACCGTCCATAATCTCTTCGGTCCGTCAATAAGCAAAAACCCATCTATAGACTTTGTGATCTTGAAATTCTCCGCCTTCTCGATCTTCTTTAAAACAATCCTCAAAGCCTCCTCGGGAGACAGCTTCCTCATCTCTTTTTTATATCTGTGAACAGCCGACTTCTCCTCACAGTCACCGCATATATAGAGCCCCTTTGTCACCTTCTTCTTGGTAAACAAATGGAGCTCTTTTCCGCAAACGGCACACGAAAGCTTCTCGTCCTCATCGACCTCTTCAATATCATCATCGTCGATGTCTTCGTCATATTCCCTTCCGAGCCCCTCTATTTCGCAAATTTCGGCATCCTCGTCCAGACCTTCTCTTGCATACATTTCTTCCTTAACCACTTCATCATGTGAGTCTTTCATTTTAAGCCTCCTTTCCTTGCATGGGTCTAAGTTTATCTTTATCTTTATCATAATTTTATTACCGCACATGTATTGTGTCAACGAACGGGAGGGGATTACTCAACCGCCTCCGGCCGTAATTTACTTTGCCAAACCGCCTTCCGGGTCCGGTGAATTTACAGGCCAACCGAACCGTTATAAATGCGAACGTGGGGGAGCCTAAACCCGAAAAATTCCGTCATTGCTTGGGGCCCGTGCACGCATTCGTTTCGCGCAAATCTGTGTGCCGAAATTTGCTTCAATGAACCGGCCTCCGAGTCTAAAGAATTAAGTCCAACCGAATCGTTATGAACGTAAG
>CAJOLA010000038.1 GCA_905235275.1 uncultured Lachnospiraceae bacterium | reverse complement strand
CGGATAACCCGTGTGAATTCGCCGTTGAATTTGAAAGATGCGGTGCGGGCTTTATTCATCTTGTGGACCTGGACGGTGCGCTTGCCGGCCATTCGGTAAATGAAGAAGCCGTAAAAAAGATAACCTCAAGCGTGTCCGTTCCGTGTGAGATAGGCGGCGGAATCAGAAATCGCGATGCGATTGAATATGCACTCGGGCTCGGTGTTAAGAGAGTGATTCTTGGAACAAGTGCCGTGGCAGATCCCGATTTTGTTTCGCGCTCAATCGATGAGTTTGGTGATGAGGCAATTGTCGTGGGGATAGATGCCAAAAACGGTATGGTTGCAACTCACGGCTGGGAGAAGGTAAGCGAAGTGAGCGCGCTTGACATGGCTCTCGATATGAAGTCCAGAGGCGTAAAGACCATAATTTATACCGATATCTCAAGAGACGGAATGCTTACCGGTCCCAACGTCGAGCAGACCAAAAGGCTTTCCGATGAGACGGGACTTGATATAATTGCCTCAGGAGGTGTATCATGCATGGATGATCTCGACAGGATTAATGAGGCAGGCGTTTACGGCGCCATAATCGGTAAAGCATACTATGAAAAAAAGATTGATTTGGAAGAAGCCGTAAAAAGGTTTTCATAAGTAATAAGGAGAACGACATGAGTTTTAAAAAGATATGCGCACAGATATATGTGAAAGACGGATGCGCATTCAATTCCTATGAGGCAAATGAAAAAATTACGGAGTCCGGTGACATTCTTGAGGCGGCTGAGATTTTTGAAAACAGAGGGGCCGACTGCATTATAATTTACGACCTTTCAACGGATGATGTGTCTCACGAAAGAACTCTTCATGCCATACGAAAGGTTACGTCGCATGTTGATATTCCCGTTATCGGCGGAGGTAACGTAAAGCGTCTCGAGGATGTTAAAAAATATCTTTATGCGGGATGCGCCATGGCAATTGTTGAAGAGGGGTCGCATGATCCGGTGAACGGAAACGATCTTACGACCACAAGCCTTGAAAGATTCGGCGATGAGAAGATATGCATACGAAAAGGATTTGGAGTGCTTTATCTTGACCGAAAAAAAGGCGAGCAGTCCATCGTGCTTTTAGGTGATGATGAGTCGACGGCAGATTATCTTAAAAAGCATGAAATCGCAGGCGTTTGCAAACATAAATTCAACAGTCCCGATTTTGATTTCTTTGAAGAAAAGACAAGGTGCAGGCAGGAGGGAGTTGTGATTAATACCCTTGAGCCTGAGATTGATTTTGATGAATTAAAGACAAATGAGGCGGGACTCATCCCCGTAGTTGTTCAGGATTATAAGACCGATGAGGTTCTTATGATGGCCTGGATGAATAAGGAGTCATTTGAAAAGACATATAAGACCGGAATGATGACATACTTTTCAAGAAGCAGAAATGAGCTTTGGGTAAAGGGTGAGACATCCGGTCATTTCCAATATCTGCGTGCCATGTATGTTGACTGCGATGAGGATACTTTGCTTGCGAAGGTTAAGCAGACGGGAGTGGCTTGCCATACCGGTAATAAAAGCTGCTTCTACAGAGAGATTCTTTCCAAGGATTATGCTGAGACCAATCCGCTTAAGATATTTACCGAGGTCATGGATGTAATAAATGACCGTAAGAAGAATCCAAAGAAAGGTTCTTATACCACATATCTTTTCGAACAGGGCATTGATAAAGTCCTTAAAAAATGCGGAGAAGAGGCGACCGAAGTAGTGATAGCCGCCAAGAATCCCGACAAGGAAGAGATTAAGTATGAGATTGCGGATTATCTTTATCACGTAATGGTACTTATGGCCATGAAGGATATCTCATGGGATGATATAATAAAGGAACTCGCAAACAGATAAGGTGAAGGGGGAAAGGTTTGTTTAAAAAATATTATTTTGAAGAACGTTATCCGGTCCTTACCGGGGTACTGAGGAAACAACCGTTTCTGCTTACGTGTTTTAAGATTTTATATTATGGCTTGCCAATTATCATGATGTTTATTTATGTGGCGTTCGTTATTCATACGGCGCGCACGAAGGGTAAGAAGACTTTAAAGAAAACGCTTATCTTTCCGGCTGTGGCATTTTTGCTTGTGTCGATTTTCAGAAAGGTTTTCAACAAAAAGCGCCCATATGAGACTTATAATTATGAGCCCATTATAAACAAAGAAAAAAAGGGAAGATCAATGCCAAGCAGACATACATTTTCCGCAGGCATTATAACGGTTACCGTAGGAAGATACTATCCGATTCTCGTTCCGTTCCTTTGGATTTTTACCGGTCTTATAGGACTTACAAGAATCGTGGCCGGTGTGCACTACTTAAGAGATGTCCTTGCGGCAATAGGACTTGCGATAGCTGCGGGTCTTACATTAAAGCTTCCGTTTTTAAACAAAGAGTGATGATATGGATGAATTTCTTGAATTATCTGAAGATACAATTATCGAAGAC
Source organism: uncultured Lachnospiraceae bacterium (assembly GCA_905235275.1). GTDB lineage: Bacteria > Bacillota > Clostridia > Lachnospirales > Lachnospiraceae > UBA4285. The sequence continues at coordinate 8,056 of CAJOLA010000038.1, read as the reverse complement.
GCTGAGGTTACCTTTATCGGAACGACCAGACTTCATATAAGTAAGACCGATCCTGACGGAGGGGTAAGAAAAGCGATATGCGAGGTTCCCGGTTATAAGTGGGAAGCGCGAGATGCGTTTTCACAGGAAGAAATCGATAAGATAAATGCCATGATCAAGGATCAGGAGCTGTTGATTTTTTCCGGAGTAATTTTATAATACTATAATTAGAGTGGTACAGGCGATCGCCGGCAATTTGCCGGAGGAAAGTCCGGGCTTCATAGGGCAGGACGCCGGATAACATCCGGTGGAGGTGACTCCAAGGACAGTGCAACAGAAAAGATACCGCGACCGTACTTACGGTTTCGCAAGGGTGGAATGGTGGTGTAAGAGACCACCGATTTGCAGGTAACTGCAGATGCCGTGTAAACCCCGTCCGAAGCAAGGTTTTTCGGGAAGAATACGGTGGCCCGCCGTCTTCCTGAGGTAGCCGCTTAAGGCCTGCGGCGACGCAGGTTCAAGATAGATGATCGTCCGCGACATAACCCGGCTTATCGTACGGCTCTTTTTAAAGCTTAAGGTCCGAAAGGGCCTTATTTTTTTAGGGTCTTTAAGAGGGTCCGCAATCATTGACAAGGGTTATTATTTACGATAATATCTTCAATAAGCATAAAATTTGCATGCATTTTTTTTGTTGCGATTTTATCTGTAAAAAATTGTGAAAAAAGACATGATTAATTATATTTTTTAGGAGGTTTCAGGTATGAAACGTGAAGAAGCATATGTGCTTTGGTTTGATGAGCTTAAGAGAGAGGATGTGGAGCTTGTTGGTGGTAAATCATCATCACTCGGAGAGATGACATCTTCAACTAATGTTCCGGTTCCTTACGGTTTTGCGACTACAGCTCATGCTTATCGTCATTTTATGGAAGAGACAGGTCTTGAAGGACGTATCCGCGATGAGATTGCTCGTCTTACGGACGTTGATAATACAGCGCTGCTTCGTGAAGTTACAACAAACATCCGTGAGATGATTGTTGAGCAGGAAATGCCGAAAGATCTCGTAGATGACATTACCAAGGCTTACAAAGAACTCGGTAATAAGTTAAATGAAAAGGATCCGCACGTAGCCGTTCGTTCATCAGCTACCGCAGAGGATCTTCCTGATGCAAGTTTTGCCGGTCAGCAGGATACATATCTTAATATTAAGGGTGCTGCTAATGTAGTACAGAAGGTAAAGGAGTGCTACGCTTCAACATTTACCGAGAGAGCTACATATTATAGAGAGAAGCAGGGATTCGATCATCTTCAGGTTGCTCTTTCGGCAGCTATCCAGATGATGGTACATTCCAAGGCTGCCGGTGTTATGTTCACCGTTGACCTTGTTACCGGTAAGGATGACTGCATTACAATCGAGGGTTCATACGGTCTCGGTGAGTATGTAGTTTCCGGTACGGTTACACCTGATAACTTCAAGGTAGACAAGAACAGCCTTGAGATTACACAGCGTATCATTAATGATAAGCCTGTTAAGCTTGTCCGTGACCCTAAGGGTACAACCATCGAGAAGGACGTTCCCAAGAAAGACAGAGAGAAGCAGGCCATTACTGATGAACAGATAAAAGAACTTGCTAAATATGCAAAGGCAATCGAGAAGCACTACGGTTGCTACATGGATATGGAGTGGGGCGTTGATGAGCGTGATGATAAGGTATGGCTTCTTCAGGCCCGTCCCGAGACTGTTTGGTCAAGAAAGAATAAGGAGGATGGTAACGTGTCAGATACACCTCAGGCAACAACTACAGACCTTGACGTTATTGTTAAAGGTCTTCCCGCAAGTCCAGGAAAGGCTGCAGGAAAGGCACACGTAATTCTTGATCCTTCTCACATTGATGAGTTTAAGGATGGAGAGATTCTTGTTACACAGATGACAGCTCCCGACTGGGTTCCTGCCATGAAGAAGGCTAAGGCTATCGTTACGGATGCCGGCGGTATGACATGTCACGCTGCCATCGTATCCCGTGAGCTTGGTATTCCTTGTATCGTTGGTACAAAGAGTATCTCTGAAGAGTCAACTACAAAGATTGCCGATGGCGCTGACATTACTGTAGATGCTTCCAACGGTACTGTTTATGCAGGTGTTGTTGAAAGCGTAGTTAACGCAGGCGGTTCAGGTGCTTCCGATGACGCAGGTGCCGCAGCTGCTTCAGCAGTTACAGTTCCTGTTACCGGAACCAAGATTTACATGAACCTCGGTAATCCGGATCTTGCAGAGAAGCACGGAAAGCTTCCATGCGACGGTATCGGACTTATGCGTGAGGAGTTCATCTGGACAACATTCATTCACGAGCATCCGCTTCACCTTATCGAGGAAGGACGTTCACAGGATGTTGTTGACCAGCTTGCCGAAGGTATGAGAAAGGTTTGCCAGGCGCTTGCACCGCGTCAGGTTGTTGTACGTCTTTCAGACTTTAAATCAAGCGAGTATCGTGACCTTAAGGGCGGAGACAAGTTCGAGCCGGAAGAGTCGAGTGCGCTTCTTGGATGGAGAGGTGCTTCAAGATATTATGATCCTAAGTATCTTCCCGCATTCAAGCTTGAGCTTGCAGCCATCAAGAAGGTAAGAGAAGAGTTCAGATTCAAGAATCTTCAGGTTATGATTCCGTTCTGCCGTACCGTAAAAGAGGCAGAGACCATTACCGGCATCATGGCTGAGGAAGGTCTTGTAAGAAGCGCAGACTTCAAGATCTGGCTTATGGCAGAGATTCCGTCAAACATTATCCTTGCGGATCAGTTCTGCAACTTCGTTGACGGTTTCTCAATCGGTTCCAACGACCTTACAATGCTTGTTCTCGGATGCGACAGAGATAATGATACTGTACAGCACATTTATGACGAGCGTAACCTTGCCGTTAAGAGAGCTATCCGTCATCTTATCGATGTTGCACATGCACACGGCAAGACGGTTTCAATCTGCGGACAGGCACCAAGCGTATATCCGGAGCTTTGCGAATTCCTTATTAAGAGCGGTATTGATTCAATCTCAGTTAATCCTGATGCGGTTATCGCTACCAAGCATATGGCGGCTCAGATTGAGAAGCGTATGATTATGGATAACATATCAGGCAGAGGAAAAGAGGAAACCGAAGATTACACATGGTAATCTCTTGATGATATGTTTTTAAAAAGGGGGCTTTAAGCCCCTTTTTGTATTATAGGAGGAAAAGCTATGGCTAATATAATTTATGCCATGTCAGATTCTGTCGGAGAAACCGCTGAAATGGTTGCAAGAGCAACCGCCAGTCAGTTTGGTGAAGAAGAATTGGAGATAGTGCGCGTTTCATATGTACTCTCCGAGAATCAGATAGACGAAGTTATTGACGCCTGTAAGAAAAACGGCGGAATGATTTGCCATACGATTGTTATGCCGAGACTGAGAGCCTACATAGAAATGCGTACCGAAAAAGAAGACGTTGTATGCGTTGATATACTGGGACCGACTCTGTGGGCGGCTGAGCGTATTACGTCGATGGAGGCGAGTATGCGCGCAGGTATGGTGCGCCAGCTCAATAACGAATATTACAAAAAGGTGGAGGCCATGGAATTTGCCGTCCAATACGACGACGGTAAAGACCCGAAAGGATTTCTGAAGGCGGACGTTGTGATTGTCGGTGTTTCCAGGACGTCCAAGACGCCGCTTTCTATGTATCTTGCATATAACAGCATTAAGGTGGCAAACCTTCCGCTCGTGCCGGAGGTGCCTCTTCCTGATGAGATTCTTCGCATACCGCCCAGGAAGATAGTGGGACTCCTTATTGATACATATAAACTAAACGGTATCAGAACATCACGTATGGAGGCGCTCGGAGTTAAAGGTCCTTCCAATTATTCCGATATCGACCGTATTAATACCGAGATGGAGTATGCGAGAGAGGTTTACAGACATCTTCACTGTCAGATTCTTGACGTAACCAATAAGTCCATTGAAGAGACTGCGGCTTATATTATGGGGATTGTCGAGAAAAATAAGGAGATGGACTCTGAATTGAATATATGATAAACTGGAAAGCGAAAATTTTTTTGTACGGGAGATTGTAAAAATGGGTAAAAAATTAAAAGTAGGTATTTTAGGTGCAACCGGTATGGTAGGACAGCGTTTTACGACGCTTCTTGACGATCATCCATGGTTTGAGGTCGTTACCGTTGCTGCCAGCAGCAATTCTGCGGGCAAGAAGTATTCTGATGCTGTTGCCGATAAATGGAAGCTTGATATTCCGATGCCGGCATACGTTAAGAATATGGTTATCAAGGACATGGAGACAGATATGGAGGAGATCGCATCAGAGGTTGATTTCGTATTTTGTGCCGTGAACATGCCAAAGGATGAGATTAAGATATTAGAGGAAAAGTATGCAAAAGCAGAGGTTCCTGTAGTATCCAATAACAGTGCCAACAGATGGACACCTGACATTCCGATGGTAGTGCCTGAGATTAACCCTGAGCACCTTGAGATTATCGAGACTCAGAAGAAAAGACTCGGTACAACAAGAGGATTTATCTGCGTTAAGCCGAATTGCTCAATCCAGTCATATACACCGGCTATTCATGCCTTAAAGGAGTTCGGACCAAAGCTTGTTGTAGTTTCTACATATCAGGCTATTTCCGGTGCGGGTAAGACACTTGAGACTTGCAAGGAGATTCAGGGAAATATCATTCCTTATATCGGCGGAGAAGAAGAAAAGTCCGAAAGAGAACCGCTCAGACTCTGGGGTAAGATTGAAGAGGGTAAGATTGTTCCTGCCGTTGAGCCGATTATTACTGCTCAGTGCGTAAGAGTTCCCGTACTTAACGGTCATACCGCTACCGTTTATGTTAATTTCGAGAAGAAGCCTACAAAAGAGCAGATTATCGAGAAATGGCGTTCATTTGAGGGCGTTGCACAGCAGCTTAACCTTCCGAGCGCTCCCGTTAAGTTTATGCAGTATCTTGAGGAGGATGACAGACCTCAGGTTATGCTTGATGTTAACTATGAAAACGGAATGGGTATTTCTCTCGGAAGATTAAGACCTGATACCGTATTTGACTATAAGTTTGTCGGTCTTGCACATAATACGCTCAGAGGAGCCGCAGGCGGTGCCGTTCTTATAGCAGAGCTTCTTAAGGCTAAAGGATATATTGAACCAAAACAGTGATTTTGCTTTTACATAAAGGAGAAAAGTACACGACCATGTTATATACTGAAATAGTAAAGGTTTACGGAAGACAGATTATTGATTCAAGAGCTAATCCTACCGTTGAGGCAGAGGTTGTTCTTGCTGACGGTACGGTTGGAAGAGGATGCGCACCAAGCGGTGCATCTACCGGTGAGTTCGAGGCACTTGAGCTTAGAGACGGTGATAAGAGCGTTTACCTCGGAAAAGGCGTTACCAAGGCCGTAGATAACATTAATACCAAGATTAATGAGGCATTAACCGGAATGGATGCTGCCGATATCTATGCGATTGATGCAGCTATGATGGAGATTGACGGAACAAAGGATAAGTCCAATCTCGGCGCTAATGCCATTCTTGCGGTTTCCATCGCATGCGCAAGAGCGGCTGCCAATTCGCTTGAGATACCTTTGTATAAATTTTTCGGCGGAATTAACGGAAACGTTATGCCTGTTCCCATGATGAATATTCTTAACGGCGGTGCTCATGCATCCAACTCCGTTGATACACAGGAATTTATGATTATGCCTGCCGGAGCGCCTTCATTTGAAGTGGGACTTCAGTGGTGTACGGAGGTTTTCCATGAGCTTCAGAAGCTTCTGAAAAGCGAGGGCAATACAACTGCAGTCGGTGATGAGGGTGGATTTGCCCCCGACCTTAAGAGTGACGAGGATACAATCGAGCACATCTTAAAGGCAATCGAGAATGCCGGTCATAAGCCGGGCGAGGATTTTGTGATTGCTCTTGATGCCGCTTCTTCCGAGTGGAAGAGCAAGGACGGTAAGAAGGGTGAGTACGATCAGCCAAAGTCAGGTAAGCACTTTACTTCTGATGAGCTTATCGAGCACTGGGAGTCACTTATCGATAAATACCCGATCTACTCCATCGAGGACGGTCTTGATGAGGAAGACTGGGAAGGCTGGAAAAAGATGACTGAGAGAATCGGTCATAAGGTTCAGCTTGTCGGAGACGACCTTTTCGTTACGAATACCGAGAGATTAAAGAAGGGTATCGAGCAGGGTTGCGCGAATTCCATTCTTATCAAGCTTAACCAGATCGGATCCGTATCCGAGACATTGGAGGCTATCAAGCTTGCTCAAAAGAACGGTTATACGGCAGTCGTATCACACCGTTCTGGTGAGACGGAAGATACAACTATTGCCGATTTGGCAGTAGCTGTTAACGCAGGTCAGATTAAGACGGGAGCTCCTTCAAGAAGTGAAAGAGTTGCAAAATATAACCAGCTTTTAAGAATCGGTGAGGATCTCGGTGTTGCAGCCGTTTATCCCGGAAAGAAAGCATTTAATTTTTCAAAATAATTTTTAATTAAGAATATCGTTGCGGTTTTGCGTGACGATATTCTTTTTTTATACCTGATATAAACGTTTACCGGGTTTATTTGTGATATAATGGGAGAAATCAAAAAGGAGCAACAGGCATGAAAGAAAACGCATTTTACGCAATGCTGTCACGAATGAAATATATAAACCGCTGGGGACTTATGCGTAATTCCAGAGATGAAAACTTATGCGAGCACAGTCTTGAGGTGGCGTTTATTGCACATGCTTTGGGCCTGATTAACAACAGGGTATTTGACGGGGATATTAACCCCGAAAGGCTTGCGATTTTGGCCATGTATCATGATACGACTGAGATTATCACGGGAGACATGCCGACGCCCGTTAAGTACCACAGCGACGTGATACGAAAGGCATATTCCGAGGTGGAAGTCATTGCAAGGGATGAGCTTCTGGAAGGGCTGCCCGAGGATTTCAGGGACTTTTACAGACCGCTTCTTCTTGAGTCTGAGGATGAGGAGAGGGCATGGAAGTTTGTAAAAGCGGCAGACAAGATATCGGCATATCTTAAGTGTGTGGACGAAAAGAATATGGGTAATACCGATTTTGCTGACGCAGAAAAGTCAATACTTAAGACGATAAGAGGTCTGGGGCTGCCTGAAGCGGATTATTTTATGGATAAATTTGCTCCTGCTTATATGCATACATTGGATGAGTCATCCGGAAAAAATTAAAAAAGGATTGGTGATTAAATGAAGTCAGTTATTATTTATTATTCAAAATCAGGAAGAACCGAAAAGGTTGCCAACAGGCTTCTTAAGGATACCGGCAGCGATATCATAAAGGTTAAGCCAAAGAAAGAATACGGCAAATACCCTCTTGCCGTCGCAAGGGTTATGCGTGAAAAGATAATGCGCATTAAGCCGGAATACATTAATTCGATTCCGGATCTTTCGGAGTATGATACCGTTTTTATCGGTTATCCGATATGGGCGTCGGCGCCTCCCGCATTCCTGACTTCTTTTCTTAAGGAGTGCGACCTTAAGGGCAAGACCGTTATCCCGTTTGCAACATCAGGCATGGCCGACATAAGCTCAACGCTTGTTAAGCTTAAGGAATCGTGCAGGGGTAGTGTTATAAAGTATCCGTTTACGGCTACATCTAAAAAAGAATCTTATAAGGATTGGATTTCACAATTTAATGGGTAAGTCAGTTTTTATCGCGGAAAAACCAAGTGTGGCAAAAGAATTTGCAAAGACTTTAAAAGAGACTTTTAAAACCGCGGACGGATATATGGAGTCTGAGCATTATGTCGTGACATGGTGCGTCGGTCATCTGGTATCCATGAGTTATCCCGAAGAATACGATCCGGCTCTTAAGAAGTGGAGTCTTTCGACTTTGCCATTCATACCAAAAGAGTATAAATATAACGTTATCGATGCCGTTAAAAAGCAGTTTGCAATCGTGAAAAAACAGCTGACAAGAGACGATGTCGAGACTATTTTTGTATGTACCGACTCCGGACGTGAAGGTGAATACATTTACCGGCTTGTAAGACAAGAGGCAAAT
>CAJOLA010000037.1 GCA_905235275.1 uncultured Lachnospiraceae bacterium | reverse complement strand
GGTGCTTGATAAGGATGCATACGATAAGTTTATAAATAAATAAGATTATGACTGACGCAGATTATAAAAACGGTTTTTTCGAAGACAAAAAAGTTGTAATAAAGGCAATTGTTTTAACTGTTATAACAATTGTCGCTTTTTGGCTGGATTTGAAAAAAGGCGCTTCATTTAAGCCTTTCAGTGCATGGTATCTGATATGCGGAGCGGGGCTGTTTTTATTTATTATCTGCGTTGAAAAATATTGCAAAAATGACGTGGGTAAAAAGCCGTACATAGCGTGTATTGCGGCATTATTCGCGTTATTTTTATTGATTGGGGAATGCTTTGAGAGTGAGCAATACTTAGATCCTATTCTGCACGGCATAAGGAACGGAAGATTTGAAAAATCGGCATTTTGTTTCTTCGGATATTCCATACTTATGTACTATGTGACGGTATTTATATTTGCAAAAGCCGGAAGCTTTTTCACGTTTTTGATGAAAAGCACGTGCTCGCCGTTTTGGATATACGGTAAATGGTTAAAAGAAAAGCCGTTTCTTACCGTACTGATAACGCTTGCATGCGCATATATTCCGTATACGTTGGCATCTTACCCGGCGATTTTCCTAAGTGATGAGGTGGCACAGATATATCAGGGTCACAAAGAGCTGGGTGTTATAGAGCCGTGGTATTTACAGGATTATCTGATAGATGAAAACGTCTACTATAATAACCATCATCCGATAGTGCATACGCTTATTCTTAACTTTTTCCTGGATATCGGAATAAACACGTTCCACTCGGCAAATGTCGGGATATTCCTTTATACGCTGACCCAGATGGCGGGCGTAATCGTTACGGTTGCGCTTATTTGCAGATATCTCGTAAAAAGGCTAAAGGCATCTGCGCTCGTAATATTCCTGCTTGTGCTGTATTATGCGCTTTCACCGAGAATATCGAATTACATGATGGTTACGACCAAGGACGTATATTATTCCATATGCCTGCTGTGGTTCATAACGCTTTTGTATGCGCTTTGCACGGGAAAAAAGTCGAAGTGGGAATATATAGGATTCGGATTATCGTCACTCGGAATATTTTTATTCAGAAATGAAGGAAGATACATCCTTATTCTGGCATTTATAATGCTTGTTATATTTGCGTGGAAAAAAGGCAAATGGATAGGTTTTATCGGGATGGGCTCCGTCATCGCCTTTTCGCTTATATTTACAAATGTCATTTTGCCGGGATGTCACGTGACCCCGGGAAGCAGAAGAGAGGAGCTTTCAATACCGTTCCAACAGACGGCACGATACATAAAGGAAGTAAAGATCGAAAATCTCACGGAAGAGGAAAAAGACGGCATATCAAAGGTGTTGCCCGTTTATGAGATTGCCGATGTATACGATCCGTACAGATCCGATAAAGTAAAGGGCAGATATTACGAAGATGCGACTGATGAAGATGTGGATGCATACTTTAAGGTATGGCGCAGTATGTTTAAGAAACATACCGAAATTTACCTGGAAGCTACGATAGATAACTATTTTCAGTATATCTATCCCGGCGAGACGAAGATGAATCAGAGAGGGTATGAATATTCACAGTCCGAGTTTGACAGGATAAATGAAGACATAGACAAGCTGGGAGTTAAGTTTGAATATCCGGAAATATTTAACGATTACAGGAAGGGTTATGAGGAATTCCGTGAATTCGTGGCAAATATTCCGATATTGTCGCTGTCCATTACGGCGGCAACATATTCATGGTGGATTTTATACCTGCTGTTTTATGCCATTTATAAGAAACGGGGACTTGCGATAGCATTGCTTGGATCATCGCTTGGTGTGTTCCTGATAAGCTTCATGGGTCCGTGTAACGGTTTCTTTTGCAGATATACATATCCTTTGATTGTTGTATTGCCGATACTTACTATATTTGTAATGAATTTGACCGATAAAAAAAGAAAAAACAACTATGTAAAAAAATCTTAAAATAAGATATAATGTATACTTAATTAAAAAATTTGGAGGAGAAAAAATGTACTCATTTGATTTAGTAAAAAATTTTGACCCGGTCATAGCTAAAGCTATGGAGGATGAGATTACAAGACAAAGAACCAATATCGAGCTTATTGCTTCGGAGAATCTTGTATCCGAGACGGTTATGGCGGCTCTCGGAAGTCCTCTTACCAACAAATATGCAGAAGGATATCCGGGTAAACGTTATTATGGCGGTTGTGAGTACGTTGATGTAGCCGAGCAGCAGGCAATCGAGAGAGCAAAAGAGCTCTTCGGATGTACATATGCCAATGTTCAGCCGCATTCAGGTGCACAGGCTAACTTTGCCGTATTTTACGCATTACTCCAACCGGGTGATACGGTTATGGGTATGAGCCTTGACTGTGGAGGACATCTTTCACACGGTTCACCTGCCAACATTTCCGGATCATATTTTAATATCGTTCCTTACGGTGTTAACGAGCAGGGATTTATCGATTATGACGAAGTAAGAAGACTTGCAAATGAGAGCAAGCCGAAGCTTATCGTTGCCGGTGCAAGTGCATATGCGCGCACAATCGACTTTGCAAAATTCCGTGAGATAGCTGACGAAGTGGGAGCTTTCCTTATGGTTGACATGGCTCACATCGCGGGTCTCGTAGCCGGTGGCGCTCATCCGAGCCCGATTCCTCACGCTCATGTCGTAACAACGACTACTCATAAGACTCTTCGCGGACCACGAGGCGGTCTGATTCTTTCATCAGAGGAATTCGCAACAGAGTACAAGCTTAACAAGTCCATTTTCCCCGGAACACAGGGTGGTCCTCTTATGCATGTTATCGCGGCTAAAGCGGTGGCATTAAAGGAAGCGCTTGATTCTTCATTTAAGACATATGCAAAGAACGTTGTTGCCAATGCCAAGGCACTCTGCGAGGGACTTCAGGCGAGAGGCTTCGACATCGTGTCCGGCGGAACCGACAATCACCTTATGCTGGTTGACCTTGTTAAGACAGGAAAGACCGGTAAGGAAGTTGAGGCACTTCTTGACGACGTGAACATCACATGTAACAAAAATACCATTCCAAACGATCCTCAGTCTCCGTTTGTAACAAGCGGAATCCGTCTCGGAACGGCTGCGGTTACGACAAGAGGATTTAATACGGACGACTGTGAAAAGACAGCGGAAGCAATTAAACTTGCAATTCTTGACGGTAAAGCAGATGAGGCTAAAGCACTTGTAAAAGAGCTTACCGATAAATATCCGCTTTACGTATAAGTGATTTTCTGGAGGCAGTTATGAGTAAGTTATTATCCGTATCGGTAGCTTCTTATAAGGTTGAAGACTACATAAGGAACACTCTTGAGTCATGTGTCGTGCCGGAGATAATGGATAAGCTGGAAGTGCTTGTCATACTTGACGGTGTAGTTGACGGGACACCCGATATTGCACGTGAATTTGAAGAAAAATACCCTGACACATTCAGGGTTATCGAAAAAGAAAACGGCGGATACGGTACAACCGTTAACAGAGGAGTTAACGAGGCGACAGGTAAATATTTTAAACTGCTTGACGGGGACGACACTTTCGATAAGGAGGGTCTGACTCGTCTTATTCATGAACTCGAAGATACGGATGCGGACTGGGTTGTTTCCTCGAAACGCCTTATCCAGGAAAAGGACGGCGTAAGCAAGGTTGAAAGTCCCGTATCGGATGAACTGATTGACGAGCTGGACGGACAGACCTTAAGAGCAGAGATGATTGACTTTGATCTGTACTGCAGCATGTGGAATAACACCGTGAAGACTGAGATTTTAAAAGAGCATCTGCCGACACTTCCCGGGAACTGTCTTTATACGGATGAGCTTTTTAATGTATATTTTCTTCCCTATGTGCTTAAGGTGAAGTTTGTTCTTGATCCCGTTTACGAATATCTTTTAAGAGACCGTGATCCGGATGATGAGGCCAAAAAAATAAGTCTGGATAACTTCATCTTTATCAGAAAAAAGATCCTGAAATTTTTCGGGAAGATGCCAAAGACTAAGAATCACAGAACCTTCAGATACCGCGTAAGGACGTATTATCAAAGACTGTTGATGTCGATACTCGGAATGAAGCCCGCAAAGGAAATGTATGTGATCTACAGACAGATGGAATCATATTGTCAGAGAGTTGCACCCGAGTTATACGATGATGCGGTAAACGGCGGGAAGAAGATAGCGATGCTTAGAAAGTCAAAATATAACTATTGGCTGTTTATGATTCTGGCAAATACCGTAAGAGATTATGTTACGGACGGTCAGCTCACCATAGATTAGCAGGAGAGAGAATATGAGCACATCAAAGATCAGAGTTCTTGAGGTGAACGTTGACGATCAGGGAAACGGCGGGGTTTATTCCCTCGTAAAGAGCGTAATTGAGAATAAGCCGGACAACGTAAAAATCGATATCGCGGCACTTGAGCCTTTTGAAAAGCAGGAAAATATTGAGTATCTTAAAGGACTCGGCGCTAATGTATATTTTGTGGGCTACAAGGGCAATAAGCTTAAAAAACAGCAGGTCATTTACAAAAGAATGACTAGTCTCCTTAAGAAAAAGAAATATGACGTCGTACATATTCATGCAGATGTTGCAAATAAGCTTTATGTATCCGGTCTTGCCGCCAAAAAATGCGGAGTACCCAAGATCATACTGCACGCACATGCAAACGGAACCGACGGAAATAACCGCAAATTAAAGGAAAATATTCACAGACTGTGCTTAAAAAAGCTTACCGGTCTCGGTGCGGAGTATGCGGCATGTTCATATGCGGCTGCGAAATGGATGTTTCCTTACGTTCCAAAGGATGATGTTACAATCGTCAAAAACGGAATCGATCTTGAAAAATACAAATATGATGCCAAGACGCGAAAAGCTGTAAGAGAAAGCCTGAATATCGACGACGAAGATTTTCTTGTCGGTCATGTCGGAAGATTCATGTATCAGAAAAACCATGAATATATCCTTGATGTTTTTGAAGACTTCTCAAAGAAACGAAAGGCTTCGGGCAAGAAGGGAAGAGCGCGTCTTTTGCTTGTCGGTGCAGGGGAACTGATGCCGGAGATCAAAAAGAAAGCAAAAGAAAAGAATATCTTTGATGATATTATTTTCTACGGGCTGAGTGATTCCGTAAATGAACTTATGCAGGCAATGGATGCGTTTGTTATGCCTTCCAACTTCGAAGGATTTGGAATTGCGGCATTGGAAGCGCAGGCAAACGGCATGTTTGTGCTGTGCTCCGATAAAGTACCGAGAGACGTTCGCGTCACAAAAGACATTAAGTTTTTGCCCATTGAAAAAAAGGATATCTCCAAATGGTCAAGTCTCCTGCTTAATGTAAAACAGGATGACCGAAAAGATAATATCGGGCTTCTAAGGGACAAGGGATTTGATATAAGCGATACCATAAATCAGTTTATAGGTTTATATACAAACTCTGAAAAACTCGTTAAGCTGACACAGCAGGGTATCAAAGAGGAGATTTTTAAAATCTTATGCGCATTTGCCGATTATTGTGATGAGAACGGCCTGACGTATGCCCTTAGCGGAGGAACTCTTCTGGGAGCCGTAAGACACAAAGACTTCATCCCGTGGGATGATGATGTTGATGTGTTTTTGCTGCGTTCGGATTATGATAAGCTGCATAAGCTTGTAAAAAAGAAGCCTATTGGAGAGAACTACCGTCTGGAAAGTCTGCAGAACGGAAAGCTTAGCCTTCCGTTTGCCAAAATAGTAGATACATCAACGGTTTTGGATGAGAAATATTTTCTGCATGACAAACATTTATGGATAGACATTTTCCCGGTAGACGGCTTGCCTGACTCAAAGGAAGAAAGTGATAAGCGAATTGATGAGGTAATGCGCCTTAAAAGATATATCGGCTGGTCGCTTGCAAGACCGGGTACCGGCAGTACGAAGCTTAGGGCAGTTGCAAGACAGATGGCAATGATCGTTCCAAAGATAAGAGGAGCGAGATATTACTCTAAGAAGATAGATGAGCTTGCACATAAAGACAAATATGAAACAAGCGAGTATGTCGGAGCTTACGTATGGGCGGTAAGCCGCGGTGAGAGAATGAGAAAAAAGGATTTCGAGAATTTTTGCGAAGTTGAATTTCACGGACGCAAGTTCCGCTCACCTGAGTATGACGGTTATCTGACGGGGCTGTACGGTGATTATATGACGCCGCCACCTCCGGAAAAAAGACAAGGTCACTCATATACGGCCTTCAAGAAAATTTAACTAAAAAAGGCTGTGGCACGTATGTCACAGCCTTTTTTCTGAAATTATTGATTGGTTTAAAATCGGCGGTGGAATTAAACTGCCGATTTTTTTATTGTTCAACCGCCAGCTCTTCCCTGGCAAACTCCTGGAATCTCTTAAAGTACTGCTCCGAACGAAGCATCTCCAGATCTTCCGGCGTAGTTACCTTGATATTTTCACGTATTCCCTTGAATATATGTACTTCTTCACCGAGCTCAATTAACAGATCTGCGGATGAAACGGATTCGACGCCTTTTTCCTCTGCCCGCTTATGTGCATCCATGATAACGTTCAATTTATACCCTTGAGGTGCCTGGGTGATAAACATCTTCTTTCTGTCGAAATTTTTGGAGCTCGCCTTGCCGTCCTCGCTAAAGAGCACTGAGTCGATACTCTCCGTAACCGGCACGGCACTTCCGTACTGAGTTGCATCTTCAATGCATTCTGAGATAAGGTTATCGCTAAGCATCGGTCGTACTCCGTCACATATCAGGATAATGTCATCATCCTTCATGATTTCGGAAGCCTTTAAAAGACCGCCGTGAATTGACTGAAAGCCCGTATTTCCGCCCGGGATTACGTTGGTGACTTTATTTATGTTGTATTCTTCCAAAAGCCTCTTTAATTCGTCAATCCATGACTCTATGCAAACGACAACGATATTGTCAATTTTTACGTGTTTCTCGAAATGCTCAATGGTTCTTATTATTATCGGTATCCCTTCAACCTTTAAAAACTGCTTCGGAATATTTTCCGACTTCATTCGGGAACCGACACCACCCGCAAAAATAAGAGCATTAACCATAATTTCACCTCTTCCGTGTTTCAATTAAATTTCAACATCCAACATTCTCTGATACATGTCTTTTAAATTATATGTCGGCTTCCAACCGAGCTTTCTTAATTCATCAACATCCAATAATAAGATATTTTCGGGAGGATACTGACCGTTGTCAAGCTTTTGGTCAATTACCACTTTATTTTCTCCCGTGCCGAATTCCTTAATAACCATATCGGCCATTTCCTTTATTGAACAGTAATTATCTTCGTTTCCGGCATTATAGACGGCGCCGTTTTCTCCCTTGCAAAGCACTGTAAGAATTGCGCTTACGGCATCAATCGTGTCGATATACATACGTTTCGATCTCCCCCGGGTATGCATCACGATATCTTCCCCGGAAACTGCCGCTTTTATGAATTGTGCAAATACCCTGTTATCTTCTTTTGGGATGCCGGGACCAAAGGTCTGAGCAAGACGCACGACCTTAACGGGTACGTTATATTCGTTAAAAAAGCTGACACATAATAATTCCGCAAGTCTCTTGCCCTCGGGATAGCTGCTTCTTAGTGAGAGATTATTTACATAGCCGATATCTTCGGGAGCCAGTTTTTTCTCTTCCGTTATCAGACCGTAAACCTCCATGGAAGAAAGGTATACAACGGATTTAACATTTTGCTCTTTTGCAAATTCTAATATGTCCTGCGTACCGCCAACTATTGTCTGAATTGTCTCGACCGGATTATTTACGAAAAAATCACTTTTTGTGGGACATGCCGTATGAATAATATAGTCAACCTTAAAATCAATACTGCTTAAATCGTTCGCGATGGTTATATTATTATCTTCAATTACGTCCGCAAGTACCTTGGCGGCTTTTTCCGTATTTCGAGCCAAAGCGCAAATTTTTAAATCCAATTCATCACGCTCGGATACCATGCACAGTGTCCTGCAAAGCATTGACCCGATAAGCCCCGTGGCTCCCGTTACTAAAATGCATGAACCGGGCGCCATATCACTGACTGCTTCCGCAATATTTAATTTTGTTATGTCTTCATTCAGCCATGAATTTGTCATCATAATACCCACCTGTTGATTTTTAAATTTCCCAAAATGATTTATCTGCCGGGTTCTTTTTAAATATCAAAACATCACCCGAAAATAAACATTTGCAAATCTATTCGAACATTGTAACACAAAGCCCGACCGGGTGTCAGCAGGAGCAGTTTCAAATGTAATTTCCGGTTGCATATGAACACTTTACTCAGTATAGAGGGAGTGCTACACTTAACTTAAAAACAATGGAAACTTAAACGGCATGCGATTAATAGGGGTGAAAACATATGAAGAAAAGAAACAAGAAGCTTTTCGTTGCCGCATGTGCCGCACTTGCTGCGGGAGCATTTTTTGCAGCTCCCGTATTGGCAGAGGCAGCTACCGTGACACTTGAAACAAACGGAGGTCAATGGCTTCCCGGTAAAGAAAAATATAATACATTTTATGTCGGTGAAAATCCGGTACCTGTTGCCTGGAATGACCAGAAGATGAAAAGAACCGATTATTATCTGAAAGGATATAATACCAGAAAGGACGGCAAGGGAACGTTTTATTATCCCGGAGAAAAGGTTTCTGTGGCTTCAAAAGTGCCTGCAGGCGTGACGAAGTTTCCGGTCGATCTGACGCGCTTATATGCCCAGTGGGAAAAGTATAAGCCTACCAAGACGGTTAATTTGTCAGAATATGAAGAGAAGAAATTTACAAATTCAAATCTGGACGGATACTATCTTGAAGGTGCCGAGGTTTATAAAAAGGGGAGTTCAAAATATCTTACGGCATCATTTATAACGGGAAATACAGGTACGACTCAGCTTGTAAAATATAATTATGATACCGGCAAGGCAACCGGAGTAAAGAGGGGCGGAAAGTATGTACATTCGAACGCTATGGCTTACGGGAATAACAGGCTCTATATTGCGCCGGGAGAATGGCCGCAAAACAATTATGTATTCGAGATTAATGAAGCGGACTTACAATATAGGGGAAAGCTTAATTTGCCAAATAACGGCGGCGTGGTAGATGACGGTTTTACGTCGTTGTCCGTGGCATATGATAACGGGAAGCTCTTTGTTCTTGCCGGCGGCGGAAGAGTGTGCGTATATAATATGGCCACAAAAAAGATTGAAAATCAGTTCTTTGCCGAAGGTCTCTACAACGAGGAGAAATACAATCAGATACAGGGTATGGCGGTAAACGGGAATCGTTTGTATGTAGCTTCGTTTAGAAAAGGACATCCCGTGGACGATCAGAGAATATTTGTATATGACTATACTGCCAAAAAAGGTAATGTAAAGAAAGAGGAGTGGGCAATCAAAGGAACGAATTACGAGATTGAAGACATTTCCTTTGTTGACGGTAAAATGTATATTATAGCAGCGAGTGGAACTACCGCCATTGTGTACGATATGTCAGCCAAAAAGATTCAAAACGGCTGGCGCTCAGAAAACGGCAAATTCCGTTACTATAAGGACGGCAAATATTACACGGGCTGGCACAAAATGGGCAAGGCCGAGGGCGAATCCGTTGAACACTGGTCATATTTCGGAAAGGACGGATTTATATATACGGGCTGGCACAAAATGGGCAAAACCGAGGGCGAAAACACCGAGCATTACTCATACTTCGGAGACAACGGATGGCTTCGTACCGGCTGGCAGCATATCGGTAAGGGAACCAAAAACCCCGACGGCAATGCAGCACCTCATTATTCCTATTTCGGAGACAACGGTTGGCTTCGTACCGGCTGGCAGCAGATGGGTAAAGGAACGAAAAACCCAGACGGTAACGCCGCAAAGCATTTCTCCTATTTCGGAGGTAACGGTTGGCTTAGAACGGGCATCCAGAATTTCCCCAAGACCTCTACTGAGGCCGCTCATCAGTCATACTTCGGAAATGACGGCTGGCTTCGCGTAAATACCTCATTTACGGTCGCCAACACAAAGTACAGAGCAGACGCAAGAGGCTGGCTCACCAGAATCTAATGGGGCGGTGGTCGCCACCGTGTCCCGGTCGCATTCAACCTCAGGCAGGGGTCGGTTTTTCCGGCCCCTGCCTTTTTAAATCCGGATGAATTTAGCATCTGTGATTTGATTCCCGGTTTTAAGAATACGGCCGCCCCAAAAGAATTAAGACTATCTGAATCGCTATATGAACGGGGGAGCCCGCACTCGAAAAATTCTTCTCTTCCTCGGGGCCCCGTGCGCGCATTCATTTCGCGCAAATCCGTGTGCCGATATTCACTTCGATGAACCGGCCTTCGGGTCAAAGAATTAAGAGCAACCAAATCGTTATGAGTGCGAACGGGAAGCCTGAGCCGAAAAGTTCCGTCAACGCTTTAGGGACCCGTGCGCGCATTCGGTTCGCGCAAGTCAGCATGCCGATATTTGCTTTGATGAACATTGGGATTCGGGTCAAAGAATTAAGACCGACCGAATCGTTATGCGAACGGGAACGCGTACTGTCTGAGAAAAATTCTTCCTGCTTAAGGGGCCGAGTGCACTTGCGTTTGCGGAAATTGTATGTCGATTTTGCTTTGATGAACATTAGAAAACGTGGTC
>CAJOLA010000036.1 GCA_905235275.1 uncultured Lachnospiraceae bacterium | reverse complement strand
ATCTTGATTGCAGTTCAAATGATTTAAGTAGTCTTGATGTGAGTAAGAATACCGAACTGACAGAAATTTATAGTGACGGAAATAGATTAGCCGATTTGGATCTAAGTAATAACACAAGGATAATGAAGTGTGATTTAGTAAGTAAAATTTCGATACCGATAAGTTCTAAAAGCGTTAAATTTGATATAAAGTCGATTGCTCCCAACATAGACGTTGACAGAATAGAGAATGTTGAGAATGCGGAATTGCTCGGATCGTACTTTTATAATTATGATTTAAATACTCCGATTCATTATAGATATTTTACTAATCAGAAAGATATATATTTATCAGTTGAGCTTAACTTAATTGAAGATTCAAGCTTAGACCCGGAAGATCCGACACACGGTACTGAACCTCCTGAATCAACAAATGAAACTGTCGCTCCGACAAGTGAAGATAAGTCACCTGAGACTAAACAGATTGACCAAGGCGGTAAAAGATCTGCCGAGGCCGGGGGCAACTCCGTAAAGGCGGCTGACACAGGCGATGCCAATGTATACGGCTGGGCAGCATTGGCGGCAGTTGCAGGCGGAGCAGTGGCAACAACGTTTGTAATCAACAGAAAGAAAAATAAGAATTGATGGCAGAATATGCACTTGAAAAGTCATAAAAGGATATAAGCCTTTTATGGCTTTTTTCGTTTCGGAATTCTTTAAAAATATTACGATTTATTTGCTTAAAATATATTTACAAAACAGTAGAAAGTAATAGAATTAAAGACAAGGATACACTCTAATCATGCACTTCTTAAAAACAGGGAGGTAAAGGGATTGAGACGAATTACAGGGATGGCAATTGCCTCATTTATTGGGATAGGTACGGTTTTTGCGGGGACCGGAATTGTCGGTGCCGCAGAGGATGGTTCGGTAATAATCAATGAAACCACGTTTCCGGATCAGATTTTCAGAGCCTATGTATCTGAGAATATCGATAAAGATAAAAACGGTGAATTAAGCAAAAGCGAGATTGATTCCATGGTTGAGATGGATGTGTCTGAAAAGAACATCGAAAGTCTTCAGGGCATGGAATATCTGACTGCATTGAAGGAAGTGGATTGCAGCAGTAATAAAATAAGCAGTATTGATTTAAGTAAAAATATCGCCTTGGAAAAGATAAGCGTAAAATCAAATAACTTAAGCAGTATTGATATTAAAAACAATGTGAATCTTGAATATTTTGTTTGCAGTAGGAATAATATCAGCACTCTGGATGTGAGTGCGAATACCAAGCTTAAGGTTATCGGTGCGACAGGAAATAAACTGACCGGAATTGATGTAAGTAATAATACGGCTCTGGGATGCCTGTATCTTGATGAAAATACAATTGACAGCGTGGATCTTAGCAATAACAAAGAGCTTGTGGAATTGTACTTGAACCAATGCGGCATCAGCAGTCTTGATTTATCCAATAATACAAAGCTTGTGCAGTTAAGCTTGGTAGATAATAATTTGACGGCCCTGGATATAACCATGTGTCCGGATATCGAATACCTTGACTTCTCGGGCGGTAAGATGACAAATGTTGACTTAAGCAAAGATATTGCATTGGATCAGCTGTTTTGCAATGACACCCCGCTTGAGAGTCTGGACTTAAGTAAAAATACTAATCTTACCCAGATGGACTGCCGAAATGTCGGCTTAGAGAGTCTGGACTTAAGTAACAATAAGCAATTGTTTGCGCTTGTTGCCGATGGTAATAACTTTAAAAGCCTGGATTTGAGCAATAATATTTATCTCAATGCAATAAGTGTGTCAGGTAATAAATTGACAAGCCTGGACGTAAGTAAGAATCCGGACCTTGCGGTACTGATATGCTCTGAAAACAGTTTGTGCGCTCTTGACTTAACCGCAAATAAAAAACTGCAAACAAACAGTGCTTTTAAGGATCAGAGAGCAACTGCTGTAAGCGTCAACGGTGAAGTCGATATAATGTCTCTTGACCCCAACATTAAGCCGGAGAATATTAAAGATGTTGAGGGCGCCGAGATTTCAGGCTCTAAATTTATCAATATAAAGGGCGATACGATTACATATAACTATGTATGCGCCGTTGAAGGTGAAAATGAAATGATAATGAATGTTATTCTTACCGTTTCGGAGCAGCCAAGCGAGGACCCAAGCAAAGACCCGAGTGAAAACCCGAGTGAAAACCCGAGTGATACGCCGGGTTCCGATAACGCAGAGTCTGAGCAAAACGGGGATGGTTCCGCAAAAGACGATGCCGCAGGTGAATCATCCGCGGAAACGGCTAAGAATCCGGGCACGGGTGATAACAATGCATTATCATGGATTGCCGTTGCAGGCGCCATGGGGGCAGTGATAGTCGTTACTTTGCTGGTTAACAGGAAGATAAAAGACAACTGATATTTAAGAATTTGAAAAAAGTTCTTGAAAAATATACTTTGTGATTATTTACCTTTTCACTCTATGAGTGTAAAATGTTTTAGGCATTTAATACATTTTCTATAAGG
This sequence comes from uncultured Lachnospiraceae bacterium, assembly GCA_905235275.1. GTDB lineage: Bacteria > Bacillota > Clostridia > Lachnospirales > Lachnospiraceae > UBA4285. The sequence goes on along the minus strand of CAJOLA010000036.1, from coordinate 8,326 downwards.
AGCAGGATATATGGATAAGGTATACGAAGGTAAGACGAAAGATGTTTTTAAGTTGGACAACGGTAATTATCTTTTAAAATTCAAGGATGACGTTACCGGTGAGAACGGTGTATTTGACCCGGGCGCTAATTCAGTCGGATTAAGCATTGACGGTATCGGTAAGCAGAATCTTAAGACATCGGTTATGTTCTTTGAGGTTTTAAAGGATGCGGGAGTTAAGACACATTATGTTTCCGCGAACGAAGAAGAAGGAACCATGGAAGTTCTTGCCGCTAAGCCTTTCGGAAAAGGTCTTGAAGTTATTTGCAGAAGACGTGCAGTGGGAAGCTTCATCAGAAGATACGGAGATTATATCGAAGAGGGTGCGCCTCTTGATTACTATGTTGAGATGACATTAAAGGATGACGATAAGGGTGATCCGCTTATTACGTCAGAAGGTCTTGAAGCATTAAATATCATGTCTCAGGATATGTTTAATCAGACAAAGGAGCTTACCCGTAATATCACAAAGATTGTTGCCGATAAGATTGCGGAATTCGGCATGGAGCTCTACGATATTAAATTCGAATTCGGATTTTCCGGTGACGAGGTTATTCTTATCGATGAGATTGCATCCGGTAACATGAGAGTTTACAAGGACGGTAAGGTAGTTGATCCGTTGGATCTTACCGCAATTTTACTTAGCGAATAATATAAGCATTACCGGCAAATAAATATCATGAAAGCGCCTTAACGGGTGCTTTTTTAGTGCTTATTTTAGTTTTATTTTGGAAATGGCAACCTGATAATATGCTATAATTAAAAAGATAAAATAAGTTTGGAGGTAACGATTATGACAAGAGAAGATTACTGGGTAATCCCCGAGAACGTAAAAGAGAGGTCCTTTATAAACGAGAGGATTCTTACACTTGCCATGTCCATCGATATCGACTTGGACAAAGAGCTTAATGAACTTGCAAGAGCCGTTTATGAAGAATATAAAAGCGCAGGTGTATTTAACAGCATTAATATCGATAAGCTTACGGAAGTATCAAAGCGTGTTGAGTTCGAGAAGATTGAAAACCGTCTTGATGAAGACATAAAAGAAAAGGTTGAGAAGTTCGAGAACTGCATTATCGATATTGAAGAGAGCAGAGACAAGGAATTTTTAAACCGTATCAACAGCATCGGTCAGGGTGTTATTGATAAGGATGATAAGATTGATGATATCTGATTGACATTAAACCGGCATCGGGATTGTTCCCGGCGCCTTTTTTTAAAACTCTTATATGAAAGGGATTGATTATGAGCAAGGTATTGATTATAAACGGAAGCCCGAGAAAAAACGGGAACACTTCAATAGCGATTGATGAGCTTGTAAAGACATTTAATGAGCTTTCCGTTGAAACGGAGGTTATACAGATCGGCAGTGATGCGATAAGAGGATGCATCGCGTGCGGCGTCTGTTGTGACAGCGGTAAATGCGTATTTGATGACGGGGTTAATGAAGCATCCGATAAGTTTGCCGAAGCGGACGGGCTCATTGTCGCATCACCCGTTTACTACGCATCGGCAAACGCAACGTTAATCGCATTTTTGGACAGACTTTTCTACAGTTCGCCCTTTGATAAAACCATGAAGGTTGGCGCAAGCGTTGTCGTTGCAAGACGTGGCGGATGCTCGGCAACATTTGATGAATTAAATAAGTACTTCACGATAAGCGGAATGCCTGTCTGTTCAAGCCAGTATTGGAATATGGTGCACGGACGTACCCCGGGCGATGCTTTGCGTGATGAAGAGGGACTGCAGACAATGCGTACCCTTGCAAGGAATATGACATTTCTTATGAATTCAATCGAGCTCGGGAAAGAGAAGTTCAAAATCCCGAAGAGAGAACCATGGACACCTACACATTTTATTGACTAAAGAAAGAGGGGGATTATTATGGCAGAACATACATTTAAAACAAGCGGAGTATGCGCGACACAGATAGACTTTAAGATTGAGGACGGTAAGCTTCACGACATCGTATTCACGGGGGGATGTCCGGGAAACCTTCAGGCAATATCCAAGCTTCTTGAAGGTGCTGATGCTAAGGAGACCGCGGAGCTTCTTCGCGGAAATGATTGCAGGGGAAGAGGAACGTCATGTGCCGATCAGCTTGCGATTGCAATTAACGAAACATTGGATAAATAAAAATGTTTAATAAGAACTTATTTAAAACGTGTGCGCTCATCGGAGCGACTGCTGCCGTGTGCATGCTTGGTGCCTGCGGGCGTCCGGCTCCCGAAGAGGAACCGGAAAGCATGACGCAGGAGCTTACGCAGACCGATGCTACGGCTGAAACTGACGTGACAGTTGTAACGAGCGAGAGCACAACCGGGACAACTACGCAGACGCAGAAACCTTCGACATCAATCGCGGACCCGGCCGGCGTAAGCTACGAGCCGCCCATCGTGATTAATCAGAGAACCACATCATTTGGTGATATGGGGTGCGGTGGAGCTGCGGCCCTTATGGCGCTGCAGGCTCTCGGTATGAATACCGATATCGATACTGACGCGCAGTACGCTTCCTTTTGGAAAACCGTACCAAAGTCTTATAATCCTACAAGAGGCTGGAACAATAATACGGGTATCTGGAATCCCGCTTATTGTGAATGGCTGAGTGGGTATGCGAACGTAAAGAGGCTGCAAAACTACACGACAAATGACATAAAGGATGCTCTCTCCGGCGGAAGCGTTGTCATACCGCTCGTTGCTCTCGGTGATAACAGATTAAATACGCATTGGTTTGTGGTATACGGCTGGTATGAGGATGACGGCGTAACATTTTTTAATGTTGCGGATCCCTGGGGCGGAGGTCTTCGCGAATATACCGGGGCTAAGCTTAAAGAAAGGATTGAAGAAGCGGGAGAGAGAAAAGGAAAGCTGGGTTTTGGCTATGAGACGGAAGCGGTGGTGGTTTCCCGCAGGTAGCTTACCGCTTTACATATTTGGAATAATCATGTAATAATAATTCCGTGCACGATATTCGAAACAATCGAAATGGTAGCAGAAAGGAAAATATTATGGCAAAAACAAAATCAAAAACTTACACGATGGTCCTGATGGCTATGTTTACTGCGATTATTTTGATAATGGCATTTACACCATTGGGACTGATTCAGTTACCGATCATTAAGGCGACGGCGCTTCACATTCCGGTCATCATCGGATGCATTATGCTGGGGCCTGCCGCAGGTGCTTACTTCGGTTCGCTCTTCGGACTTACGAGTCTGATTAAGAACACGATAACACCGAGTGCGTTGTCCTTTGCATTTACGCCCGCGATAGCGGTTCCGGGAACGGGACACGGAAGCTTCTGGGCAATCGTTATCTGCTTCGGACCGAGAATCCTTGTCGGTATTACTCCATGGCTTTTTTATAAGCTGATGAATAAGATTATGCCGAACATGAATAACGGTGTGCGTGCCGGAACACTCGCTGCGTCAGGTGTCATAGGTTCCCTTACGAATACGTTTCTTGTTATGGGACTTATCGGGATACTCTTTACCGATGCATATGCGACACTTCAGGGAATTCCTTCATCTGAGGTCGGTGCGGTGATAATGGGAATAATTGCGGCAAACGGAATACCCGAGGCGATAGTTGCGGGAATTCTTACGCCGGCAGTGTGTATGGTTTTATTTAAGTTTTTAAAGACCAACGGAAAATATTAAAAAAAGCATTACGATTCAATCGGATCGTAATGCTTTATTTTATTTTGCAAGGGCTGCAAGTCTTCTTCCGCAGAATATTCCGAACACGCAACATACAACGCTTAATGCCGCATAGATTCCGCCGACCGCATAATCTTTGTTTTGGAACAGATTAAACGTTTCGAGGGAAAATGTCGAAAACGTCGTAAAGCCTCCGCACAAACCCGTTTTAAGAAATAAAACGGCGTTGGGGGAGAGATTGTTTTTACTCTCGGCGATACCTACGATAAAACCGATAAGTATGGCTCCGATGATATTTGTGATAAACGTAAGAGTCGGGAATGTGGTCTTACACGGTATAAGACTAATGGCATACCGTCCGGCCGCACCCGCGGCGCCTCCCAAAGCTACAAATAAAAATCCCATAATTAACCTCTGATGTTATTTCTTATGTATTTCTTTTTCTTCTTCTTCCAAATCGTCGCAAAGTTCTTTTATTTTTAATGACAATTCTTCCAATTCTTCGCTTGTAAGGTCATTTAAATGCTCCAATTTATCGATGTATTCCTGGAAATTATCCTTTTGCTTATCTTTAATAAGCTGCATTGCAAAGCTGACAAAAATACCTGTAAGAAGAGCGATAAGACCTGCTGCAAATATGGACAGAATTACCGATAATATCCTTGATGCGGGCGAAGTGACCACTATATCGCCAAAGCCCACGGTTGTCGTAACGGCATAGCAATACCACAGGGCGTCACCGAAATTGGTCACGGAAGGTTCATTTGCCCATACGACAAAGGCGCATATGACAAAAAATATACCGAATATAATTAATACTTTTGGTAATGCCGTTTCTCTGATTAATTTATTAAAAATGTGTATTTTTTTCATTTTTACGCCCTCCTTTTCAAAGATGTTTATATTTTACCACAAGAAAAGTAGGGCGTAAGCCCTTATTTTAAGAAGAATGCTTGACATTTAGATATGCCGGTGGTAAATTATACATAAGTATTAGCACTCTTTTTTAATGAGTGCTAACAACTTTTAAAAAAAGGAGGAGCGGGCCTATGGAATTGGACGAGAGAAAGTTTAAGATCCTTGAAGCCGTAATACAGGATTATCTGCGGACGGGCGAGCCTGTCGGTTCAAGGACCATAGCGAAGATTTCTGATTTGTCGCTTTCCTCTGCAACCATACGAAACGAGATGGCGGATCTTGAGGAGATGGGATATATAGTCCAGCCGCATACCTCGGCGGGAAGAGTTCCGACTGATAAGGGCTACAGGCTCTACGTTGAAAGCATACTTGCTCAAAAAGAACATGCCGAGAGTCAGCGTGACGAAGCCCTTGAAAGAAGCGAGAGGGAGATTGAGGATATTAAGAATGAATATGCCTCAAGGCTCGACCGCATGGAGGACGTGATGCAGGCCGTTGCAAGAACCCTGGCCAATGACACGAACTACGCGACGATGATTTCCACATCCTCGGGGCGCAACAACAAGATAAAGTTCGTTCAACTCTCCAGAGTTGAAGAAAAGAAACTGCTTGTTGTCATCGTTATGGAAGGTAATGTTATTCGCAACAAGGTATTTCGTGTGAGTGAGACGATTTCCGAGAAGAACATCCTGCGGCTTAACATGATGCTAAATACCACGGTTACCGGGTTGTCGGTGGAACAGCTGGAAGAACAGCTCGCAATGCTTGAAGAGCAAAACGGTAACCAGCCGATGCTTCGTGAGGTGTTGAATATCATCTTTGATACGGTTCGTAATGCCGATGATGTACAGATTGTTACGGGGGGAACAACTAACATTTTCAAGTATCCGGAATTATCGGTAAGCGAGATTGCAAGAGATCTTATTACGACGCTTGAAGATAAGGAGGGGCTGACAAGCCTTGTGGATACGGTTTCTTCGGACAGTACCGGAATCAGGTTTTATATCGGTGATGAGACCCCGGTGAAAGCCATGAGAGACTGCAGTGTGGTTACGGCATCTTATGAATTAAGTGACGGAACGACCGGTACGATCGGTATCATCGGACCTAAGAGAATGGATTATGAGATGGTTGTTGAGACTCTTAACAATATACGAATGAGACTGGATGATATATTTTCAAAAAGTTAGTTTAAGGAGCAGATGTAATGGGTAAAAATAAACAAAAAAAAGATAATGATATTCAGGATACGCCTGACATGCAGGAGACTCCCGAAGAGGTTAATGCAAAGGCTGCCGCTATGGCTGCCGAGGAGGCGTTAGCTGAAGAAGAAGCCGGAGATGAAGCTGTTGAAGCAAAAGAGGCAGAAGCTGCTGAAGCGGATAAAGAGTCGGCGGGTGATGATAAAGATACAAATGATAAAGATACAAATGATAACGAAGGCGACCTCGAAAAAGAGATTGCCAAAAGAGATGAGACTATCGTAATGATGCACGATCAGCTTCAGAGGCAGATGGCAGAGTTTGATAATTTCAGAAAAAGAACCGAAAAAGAAAAGTCGGAGATGTTCGATACGGGAGCGACTAACATTTTAAAGAAGCTTCTCCCGATAGTGGACAACTTCGAAAGAGGTTTCAATACCATTCCGGAGGGCGAAGAAAAGACACAGTTTGCAATCGGAATGGATATGGTCTACAAGCAGCTTGTGAAGATGCTTGAGGATTGTAAAGTAACACCTATCGAGGCTTTGGGAAAAGAGTTCGATCCGCAGTATCATAATGCGGTTTCGCATGTTGAAAAAGACGACGTGGGTGAGAATATAATTGTTGAAGAATATGAAAAAGGCTACATGTATGGCGATACGGTTTTAAGACACAGTATGGTAATCGTGGCTAATTGATAAATGAAAGATGAGGTAAAAGACTATGGGTAAAATAATTGGTATTGATTTAGGAACAACAAACTCATGCGTGGCTGTTATGGAGGGCGGTAAACCCGTCGTAATCACAAACGCTGAAGGACAAAGAACAACACCGTCTGTTGTTGCATTTACAAAAGCAGGCGAGAGACTTATCGGTGAGCCCGCTAAAAGACAGGCGGTTACTAATGCCGACAGAACCATCTCTTCAATCAAGAGACATATGGGTACTGATTACAAGGTAACAATCGACGGTAAGTCATATTCTCCTCAGGAGATTTCAGCTATGATTTTGCAGAAGTTAAAGACTGACGCTGAAAACTACCTCGGAGAAAAAGTAACAGAGGCAGTTATCACTGTTCCTGCATACTTTAACGACGCACAGCGTCAGGCTACAAAGGATGCAGGTAAGATTGCAGGTCTCGACGTTAAGAGAATCATTAACGAGCCGACTGCAGCAGCTCTTGCATACGGTCTTGATAATGAAGGCGAGCAGAAGATCATGGTTTACGATCTTGGCGGCGGTACATTCGACGTATCAATCATCGAAATCGGTGACGGTGTCATCGAGGTTCTTGCAACATCAGGTAACAACCACCTCGGTGGTGATGACTTCGATAAGAAGCTCATGGATTACATGATTGAGGACTTTAAGTCCAAGGAAGGAATCGACCTTTCACAGGATTCAATGGCACTTCAGAGAATCAAGGTTGCAGCAGAGCAGGCTAAGAAAGAGCTTTCAAGCGCAACTCAGACAACAATCAACCTTCCTTACATCACGGCAGGTGCGGAAGGCCCGAAGCACTTCGACATGGAGCTTACAAGAGCCAAGTTCGACGAGCTTACAAACGACCTTGTAAAGATGACCGAAGAGCCTGTTAATACAGCGCTTAAAGATGCAGGCATTTCCTCATCTGACCTTGGTCAGGTTCTCCTTGTAGGCGGTTCCACAAGAGTTCCCGCTGTTCAGGAGAAGGTTAAGCAGCTTACCGGCAAAGAGCCTAACAAATCTCTTAACCCTGATGAGTGCGTTGCAATCGGAGCTTCCATCCAGGGTGGTAAGCTTGCAGGTGATGCGGGCGCGGGAGACGTGTTACTTCTTGACGTAACTCCGCTTACCCTTTCAATCGAGACAATGGGCGGAATCGCTACACACATGATTGAGAGAAATACAACAATTCCTACAAAGAAGAGCCAGATTTTCTCTACGGCATCAGATAACCAGACAGCCGTTGACATCAACGTTGTTCAGGGTGAGAGAGAATTTGCAAAGGATAACAAATCACTCGGACAGTTCAGACTTGACGGAATTCCTCCTGCAAGAAGAGGCGTTCCTCAGATTGAGGTTACATTTGATATCGATGCAAACGGTATCGTAAACGTATCCGCTAAAGACCTTGGAACAGGTAAAGAGCAACACATCACAATTACGGGCGGTTCAAACATGTCCGAGGATGAGATCAACAAGGCCGTAAACGAGGCTGCTGAGTTTGAAGCAAGCGATAAGAAGAGAAAAGAAGGCATTGAGGCTAAAAACGATGCCGACTCAATGATCTTCCAGACACAAAAGGCTATTGATGAAGTTGGCGATAAGCTTGATCCGGCTGATAAGACCGAGATTGAAAACGATATCAATGCATTAAAGGAGATCGTTGATAAGATTCAGGAAAATGAAGTAACCGATGAGCAGTTAAATGAGATTAAAGCCGCTAAGGATAAGCTCATGGGAAGCTCTCAGAAGGTATTCGAGAAGCTCTACGCTCAGGCACAGGCAGCAGGAGCAGCAGGTC
>CAJOLA010000035.1 GCA_905235275.1 uncultured Lachnospiraceae bacterium | reverse complement strand
GAAAGACGAGCACGAAGGAAGTGATAGCCGCGGTTCTTGCCGAAGGCATGGTCACGGGCAAAACCCTCGGTAATCATAATAACGAAATAGGTCTTCCTCTTACATGCTGCGAGATGGATTCGACCACCGAGGTTGCCGTTCTTGAAATGGGTATATCAGCTCCGAATGAGATGGATTACCTGACAGATATTGTTCAGCCTGAGGTTGCAGTCATCACAAATATCGGCGTAACTCATATGGAGATTCTCGGAAGCCGCGAGGCAATCTTTGATGAGAAGAGCAAGATATACAGGAATATTTCCCCGGACGGACTCGTGGTCTTAAACGGTGACAACGACATTTTAAGTAAGGTTCAAAGCACTCCTGCAGGCAGACCTCTATTCTTTGGTCTTGAAAGCACAAACGACGTATACGCAACAGACATTAAAAAAGAAGGTCTCAAGGGTTCAACCTTTACAATCAAAGGATTAAACTGCGGAGACCTTCAGGTGCATATCCCAATTCCCGGAAAGCATATGATAACGAACGCACTTGCCGCGGCAGCCATCGGAGAATATTTCGGACTTTCCCCCGAGCAGATTAAAGCCGGCATAGCATCCGTGGAATCAGTATCCGGAAGAACACATATCACGGAATCAAACGGCATAACGATAATTGACGACAGCTATAACGCATCCCCCGCATCCATGATGTCATCCATAGATACGCTAAGCCTCGCCGAAGGAAGAAAGATTTGCGTTCTCGGGAACATGTACGAGCTTGGAGACGATTCCCTTGCAATGCACAGACAGGTGGGAGAGTATGCGGCATCCAAAAAGGTCGATATCATCTTTACGTGCGGAGACATGGCGAGGGAAATCGCAGAGGGTGCTAAGTCCGCGGTTAATGAGATCTATAGCTTTGACGATAATGAAAGCATGATAGCCAAGATAAAGGAAGTTATCAAAGAAGGCGATACTGTCATGATCAAAGCCTCTAACAGCATGAACTTTAAGGAGGTAGCCGCAGCACTTAAGTAAATATCGACATACTGACTTTCGTAAACGTAAGTGTGCTCGGACACTAAGCAGGGAAAGAATTTTTCGAGTTTACGAGTTTCCGTTCGCGGTTGAAACGCTCTCCTGTCAGGTGTTTGTTTTTTTAATTTCGAGCATTACGGATTCGACACGTTTGTTGTTAACCTTCATGACGGTGGCTTTTACGCCGTCGCGCTCAATGAAGTCTCCGGATCTCGGGAATCTGTCGAGCTGTTCAATGATGAGGCCGCCGATTGAATCGTTGTCATCAGACTCGAGATGAGTGCCGAGAGCCTGGTTGATGTCGTCAAGCTTGTAAGATCCTTCAATTCGGTACTTGCCTTCGGAAATCTCAGTGAAAGGCTTGTCGTCTTCAAGATCGTATTCGTCACGGATTTCTCCGATGATTTCTTCTATGAGGTCCTGTGTTGTTATAAAGCCTGCGACGGCTCCGTACTCGTCAAGGACGATGGCGGATGACGTCGCATTTTTTTGCATATCTTTAAAAAGCACGGATGTGTTTTGCATCTCGAATGTGAAGTAAGGCTTTCGCATAAGTCTTGATATGTTAAAGGATGCTTTGCGGGAGTTTTCGGTAAAAGGCCCCGAAAGTAAAACGTCCTTACTGTATAAAACTCCGACGACGTTATCCGGGTTGTCTTTGCAGACGGGGATACGTGAATGGGAACTTTCCTTAAAGACTTCCATAACTTCGTCAAACGAAGCGTCCTCGAAAAGATAAAACATATCTATTCGGGGAACCATAACGTCCTTTGCAAATGAATCTCCGAACTCGAAAATGTTATGAATGATTTTTTTCTCGTCAGATTCAATGACACCTTCTTCATGTCCGACGTCGACCAGATCGCGGAGCTCCGCTTCGGTGATGGTGGCAGTCGGTTTTTTGTTGTCTATCTTAAAGAGCTTCAGTATAAGACCGGACAGCTTGTCGATAAAAAATACAACAGGTGTAAGTATAAGCATTACGCCTTTGATAACGGGGGCGTAGAGCATGGCAATCGTTTCGGACTGCTGCGTAGCGATGGTCTTTGGAGTAATCTCGCCGAATATAAGCAGTACTACGGTAAGTATTGCGGTCGAGATACCGGCAGCCGCTCCGCCGAAATATCTGATTGCAAATGTCGTGGTAAGGGATGTTACCACGATGTTTACAATGTTGTTTCCGACCAGGATGCTTGATAACATGCGTCCGGGATTTTCAAGAATCTCCGAAACCTGAATCGCGCGTTTGCTGCCTGCGTTGCAAAGGGAACGCAGCTTGAGTTTGTTTACGGTTGTAAATGCCGTCTCGGCTGATGAGAAAAATGCCGAAAGAGCAATCAGTATAATTATGATTATAATTTGAACTACACCACCGGGGTCCAATTTAAAATCACTCCTTTCATTTGACATGATTATATCATATAATAAAGTTTAGTATTTATGATTCGTGAATAAGGGGGAAATGCATTGACAATAAGAGAAGAAACACAGCAAATTGAACGCTCATATTTTTCGAAATACGCCGCATTTTCGGATGAAAGCAAAGGACGTAAAAGACCGGAAGAAGAAGATGAGATGCGCACATGTTATCAGCGCGACAGAGACCGAATAATTCATTCAAAGGCATTCAGAAGATTAAAGCATAAGACTCAGGTGTTCCTTGCGCCTGAAGGAGATCATTACAGAACGAGACTTACGCATACGCTTGAGGTTTCTCAGATAGCGCGAAGCATTGCGAGGGCACTTCGGTTAAATGAAGACCTGACGGAAGCGATAGCGCTCGGACACGACCTTGGTCATACACCGTTCGGTCATGCGGGAGAAAGAACTCTTAACAGTCTTTCTGAGAACGGCTTTAGTCATTGCGACCAGAGTATCAGAGTTGTCGACATTCTTGAGAAGGACGGTAAAGGACTTAACCTGACACAAGAGGTTCTCGACGGAATCAGAAATCACAGGTCATCGGGAAAGCCTGCGACACTTGAAGGTCAGGTGGTAAGACTCTCCGATAAGATTGCATATATTAATCATGATATTGATGATGCGATACGCGGTAACATTTTCGAAGAGTCGATGATACCGTCGGAGTATACGGATGTATTGGGACACTCGTCAAGGGAAAGACTTGATACGCTGATACGTGCGATTGTTGAGAGCAGTCAGGGCAAAGACGTGATTACTATGCCGGAAGAAGTTGAGAAGGCAATGACGAAGTTAAGAACTTATATGTTTGAAAACCTTTACAGTAATCCGACCGCCAAGAGCGAAGAGAAAAAAGTTACAAAGATGCTCGAAAAGCTTTTTGAATATTTTAAAGAGAATTATAAAGATGTTCCCGAAAGCTATCGCAACATTGTTCGGGACAGGGGAGAAGATAACGAGGTTGCCATTTGCGATTACATTGCAAGTATGAGCGATCAGTATTCCATTAAAGTTTTTAAGGATATTTTTGTTCCGAGAGCCTGGGAGTATTAAACAGCAGTATATGAATTACGAAGAATTTAAAGAACGTGTTCGTTCCGAAAATGACATAGTAGATGTTGTCGGCAGATACGTCGACCTGAAAAAAACAGGTGCCAATTACAGAGGGCTTTGTCCTTTCCATAATGAAAAGACGCCATCCTTTTTTGTGATGCAGGATGGTCAGTTTTATTATTGCCACGGATGCCACAGGAGCGGAGACGTTTTTAAATTCATCTGCGAATATAACCATCTTGATTTTCCGGATGCGGTAAAAGAGCTTGCCGAGTCGGCGGGGATGGACATACCCGAGAAGTTCGATTACGGAGGCGGCGGAAAGTCGAATGCCGGATTAAAGAACAGACTTCGTGAGATGTATAAGACGTCCGCGGAATTCTACTACGGTGAATTATATAAAGAAAGCGGAAGCGAAGCGCTTGAGTATCTTAAGAAAAGAGGACTCAAAAAAAATACGCTGGTTGCATTCGGGCTCGGATATGCACCGAAGAGCGGGACGGCGCTTTATGATTATCTTAAGAGTAAGGATTACTCGGACGCGGACTTAAAAGAGTCGGGACTGTTCAGTTATAAGACGGGAAAGCCGAGAGACATTTTCACCAACCGTGTTATGTTTCCCATTATGAACAGCTCATCGAAGGTGATAGCATTCGGCGGAAGAGTACTTGATGACAGACAGCCAAAGTACATTAACTCACCCGAGACACCGATTTACAGCAAGAAGAATAATCTATTCGGAATTCACAGAACGAGAAATGCAAATAAAGAAAGAATCATTCTTGTTGAAGGATACATGGATGTCATATCTATGCATCAGGCGGGATATCCCGAAACGGTCGCATCACTCGGTACCGCGCTTACTGCGCAGCAGGCCGATATCATAAAAAGGTTTTCAAGAAAAGTTTATCTTATATATGATACGGACAGCGCGGGTACACAGGCGATGAGAAGAGCCATTCCGATTCTTAAAAGCGCGGGATGTTTTGTGAATGTTGTAAGCATGAAGCCTTTTAAAGATCCCGATGAGATGATAAAATCAGAAGGTGCTGACGGAGTGGAAGCAAGAATCAACAGTGCGGACAACGCGATGTTTTTCGAGATAGAATGCATCGCCTCCGAATACGACAGAAAAGATCCGTCAGAGAATGCCGAGTTCGAGATGAAGGTTGCCGAGATGATATCCGAGCTTAATGATAAGTTCCAAAGGGAAAGCTTTATCGCTTCGATATCAGAAAGATTTAACATTGATAAAGAAACTCTCACCGCAGAGGTCAATCGGTTAGGCAACGAAAAAACGACAGGCCGAGGTCTTATAAAAGCGACTGTATCACCGTCCGAAAGAAAAGAGTACCGACGTCCGCAGGATAAGAAAAAGGACGAAGATTTAGGTTATCCTGATGAGAGAAATGTGCTTCTTGCACTCGTTAAGAATCCGGAAATTTTTAACAGTGTCAAAGAATATGTTTCGGTTGATGATTTTTCGGAAGGATTAATTCGTGAAATTGCCGGATATTTATTTGACAAATTAAACAATGGTAGTAATATACAGGCAGGTGAAGTTTTAAGTCGTTTTGATAATGACGATCAAAATGATGTCGGAAGAATTTTTTGTAATGATATGTATGATAATTCTGACGACGAAACAAAAAATACTTTCGCCGCTGAATCACTTAAGAATATGTTGATTCGACGACACGATGAGAAGTGTGAGAATGCTCCGCCCGAGTTACTTGCACAGCTCATTAAAGAAAAGAAAGAGTTATCAGACATTACAATAAATATTGACCAAGACTGAAAGGATGGAAAGAAACAATGGCAACAGCAAAGAAGACGACAGCTAAGAAGACGACAGCTAAGAAGACAACAGCTAAGAAGACAACATCCAAGAAGACAACAGCTAAGAAGACACCGGCTAAGAAGACTACGGCTAAGAAGACAACAGCCAAGAAGACAACGGCTAAGAAGACACCGGCTAAGAAGACAACAGCCAAGAAGACTACAGCTAAGAAGACAACAGCTAAGAAGACAACAGCCAAGAAGACAACAGCCAAGAAGACTACAGCTAAGAAGACTGCTGCAAAGAAGACAACGGCTAAGAAAACTACGGCAAAGAAAGCTCCGGCTAAAAAGACAACAGCCAAGAAGACAACGGCTAAGAAAACTACGGCAAAGAAAGCTCCGGCTAAGAAGACAACAGCCAAGAAAACTACGGCTAAGAAAACAACAGCCAAAAAGACAACAGCTAAAAAAACAACAGCAAAGAAGACAACAGCTAAAAAGGCTGGTTCAAAAAAAAAAGTAACTAAAAAAACTACGGCTGCAAAGAAACCGGCGACGGCCAAAAAGGCTACAGCCGCAAAGAAAACTGCAGCAAAGAAGACGACGGCCAAAAAGGCGCCGGCAAAAAAGACGACGGAAAAAAAAGCGGAAAAAAAAACCGATAAAAAATCCGACAAAAAGTCCGACAAACAAAAATCGGACAAATTAAAAGAAGAAAAAATAAAAAACGACGAGGCGATGATGCAGGAAGTTAAGGTCGAAATATCTGAGAGCGAATCGCCTGATATTTATTCCGATATATTAGCAAAAGCAAAAAAGAATAATAACCAGATCACTTATGATGAGATAAGTGATCTTATGAAAGATACTGATTTTGGTGTGGATAATCTTGAGAAGGCATTTGAATTCCTTGAGAAGAATAATGTTGAGATTAAGATTTCCGAAGATATGGAAGAGGATGCCGATGACGATCTTCTTGATGAGGAAGACGGAGACATCGACGTTAAAAAGATTGATATAACCGTTCCCGACGGAGTCGGAGTGGATGATCCCGTAAGGATGTACCTGAAGGAGATAGGTCAGGTACCTCTTCTTACTGCGCAACAGGAAACCGAATATGCCATGAGGATGGAAGAAGGAGACGAGGAAGCTAAGAATCGTCTTGCCGAAGCCAACCTCAGACTTGTCGTAAGTATCGCAAAGAGATATGTCGGCAGAGGCATGCAGTTTTTGGATCTGATTCAGGAAGGTAACTTAGGCCTTATAAAAGCCGTTGAAAAATTTGATTACCGTAAGGGATATAAATTTTCAACATATGCCACATGGTGGATAAGACAGGCCATTACAAGAGCCATTGCCGATCAGGCAAGAACAATCAGAATACCGGTTCATATGGTAGAGACCATTAATAAGCAGGTAAGAATCTCAAGACAGCTCCTCCAGGAGCTCGGAAGAGAACCGACACCTGAAGAGATAGCGGATGCAATGGATCTGCCGGTTGAAAAGGTTCGTGAGATTCAGAAGATTTCACAGGATCCCGTATCTTTGGAGACACCTATCGGTGAAGAGGAGGATTCTCATCTCGGAGACTTTATTCAGGATGAGGATATTGAACAGCCGTCAGAAGCTGCGGCAAGAACTCTTCTTAAAGAACAGATTAATGAAGAGCTTCAGAATCTGACCGAGAGAGAACAAAAGGTCTTAAGACTCAGATTCGGTCTTGATGACGGAAGGGCAAGAACACTTGAAGAAGTGGGCAAGGAATTCCAGGTAACAAGAGAAAGAATAAGGCAGATAGAGGCGAAAGCGATTCGTAAGCTTCGTCAGCCAAGCAGAAAAAAGAAATTGCAGGATTATCTTGACTGATTATAAGTTTTCAAAGCGCATAGAGACTATCGCAAAATATATAAAAAAAGGGACTACAGTGGCAGATATCGGTACGGATCACGGATATCTGCCCTTGTATCTTTTACTCAATGATTACGGAACCGATATCATAGCGGCAGACGTAAGAAAAGAACCTCTTGAAAAAGCAAAGAGGAATGCAAAGGCGGCCGGGGTATCCGATAAGATAAGGTTTTGTCTTTCGGACGGTCTTGATAACATAACCGATGATGCGGATACATATGTTATATGCGGCATGGGCGGTTATGTTATTTTGCATATATTGGAGAAAGCGATAGCAGACAAAAAGATAAAACAGGAAAAAGAATTCATCTTGTCACCTCATTCAGACGAAAAGGTGCTCAGGGAATTTTTATATAAAAACGGATTCAGAATAGAAGACGAAGAAATGATCCGTGACAAAGATTTTTTTTATGTCATCATTCACTGCGTATATGACGGCATAAGAAGAGAAGCAGACGAGCTTACTTATTACTACGGAGAGCAGCCGTTGTATCAGATGCAACCGGCGATGGAAGAATTTCTTACAAGAGAGAAAAGGATTCTTTGTGAGGTGGCTGATAAGTTAAAAAAGCTTGATTCTGAAAATGCAACTGTTAAACTAAAAGAGATTGAATACAGACTGATAATGAATTCAGCGGCTATGGATTTATTACGGTAAACATTTGGAGGTAAAAATGGCAAAGATTGCGATTCTGGGTTATGGAACCGTAGGCTCGGGTGTTTTTGAAGTGCTTACGATGAATGCGGACTCCGTTGCGGTTAACGCGGGAGAGCCGGTAGAGATTAAGTACGTATTGGATTTAAGGGATTTTCCGGGAGACCCGGCAGAGGATAAGATAGTTCACGATGTCGAGATTATCTTAAACGATCCCGAGGTAAGTGTCGTTGTTGAGACGATGGGCGGAAATGAGCCTGCGCACACATTTGTAAAGAGAGCGCTTGAAGCGGGGAAAAGCGTATGTACATCCAACAAGAATCTTGTGGAGGCATACGGCTCCGAGCTTTTAAAAATTGCTAAGGAAAAGAAGGTTAGATTCCTTTTTGAAGCTGCGGTAGGCGGCGGTATTCCGATTATAAGACCGATCAAGGATGCTCTTACTGCCGATAAGGTAGATTTCGTTACGGGTATTCTTAACGGAACATGTAACTATATCCTTACTAAGATGAGCGAAGAGGGTATGGAATTTGAAGATGCTTTAAAGTCGGCGCAGGATAACGGATTTGCCGAAAGAGATCCGGCTGCGGATATTGAAGGTCATGATTCATGCAGAAAGATTGCAATTCTTGCGGCGCTTATCAGTGAGAAGAACGTTAACTTTGAAGATATAACTACTGAGGGCATAACTAACATCACGGCTTCCGACTTTGCATATGCAAAAGGCTTAGGCATGAAGGTTAAGCTTTTGTCTTCCGCTTCTTACGAAGGCGGAAAGCTTAAGGCTATAACCGCACCGTTTCTTGTAGGCGGAGATAACAGACTCTTTAACGTGGATGACGTAATTAACGGAGTTTGGGTTCACGGTAATGCCGTTGGCGATCTTGTATTCCAGGGTGCGGGAGCAGGTAAGCTTCCTACGGCAAGCGCAGTTTCATCAGACGTTGTTGATGCGGTTAAGAACTGTGATACGGTTTATAAGCTTCTTTGGAGTGATGAGACTTTAACCCCCGAGCCAACAGGTGATTATTCTTTCAGATATTTTATTCGCGTAAATGATGCGGGCAGAGATGCTGCCGTAAATGCTTTCGGAAACGTAAAAAATGTCGAGGCAGACGGTATCACGGGTGAGACAGCCATGATTACGGATGTTATGACTGAAAAAGAATTTGCCAAGAAGGCAGAATCTGTTAATATTATCAACATGATAAGAATTACACCCGATACAAATATTTGATATTGTTTAGGAGATAGTATGATAAAAGCAGTTAAGTTTGGCGGCAGTTCTCTTGCGGAGGCAAAGCAGTTTGAAAAGGTTGCCGCGATTATTAAGTCCGATGCAGACAGAAAATATGTCGTGCCTTCCGCACCGGGAAGAAGATTTTCCGATGATACTAAGGTGACGGATCTTTTGTATAAGTGCTACGGCGAAGCAAAGGTCAACATGGACTTTACCGGTACGCTTGCGCAAATAAAGCAAAGATATGATGACATTATAAAAGGGCTCGGCCTGGACCTTTCCCTTGATGATGAATTTAATACAATAACCGAGAAATTAAAGACTGAGCCGGAAGCCGATTATGCGGCTTCAAGAGGAGAATATCTTAACGGAATTATTCTTGCCGAGTATCTGGGATTTGAGTTTTTGGATGCGGCAAGAGTAATTAAGTTCGATAAGCACGGAAGCTTCCTTGC
The DNA here is from genome assembly GCA_905235275.1 of uncultured Lachnospiraceae bacterium. Taxonomy (GTDB): domain Bacteria; phylum Bacillota; class Clostridia; order Lachnospirales; family Lachnospiraceae; genus UBA4285. The sequence goes on along the minus strand of CAJOLA010000035.1, from coordinate 1,310 downwards.
CGAAGAGACCAATGACGTTCTGCGCAAGACTCTTGCGGATATGGAAAATGCAGTTCTTCCCGGATTCTACGGTTCAAAGCCTGACGGAACGGTTAAGACATTCTCAAGAGGAGGCTCAGATATTACGGGTTCAATTCTTGCAAGAGCGATTCATGCCGATGTATATGAGAACTGGACGGACGTATCAGGATTTATGGCAGCCGACCCGAGGATAGTGGAGGGCGCGCAGACCATAGATATAATCACATACAAAGAGCTTCGAGAGCTTTCTTACATGGGTGCATCCGTGCTTCATGAGACTGCTATATTCCCGGTCAGAAAAGAAGGCATTCCGGTAAATATCCGTAATACGAATGAGCCGGAAGCGGAAGGTACAATGATTGTAGAGAGTACCGTGCATGTTCCGGAACATACGATAACCGGTATTGCGGGCAAGAAAGGCTTTGCGGCAGTAAGTATTGATAAGGACATGATGAATTCCGAGATAGGATTCGGAAGAAAGGTTCTTGAGGTATTTGAAAAGAACGGTCTCTCATTCGAGCATATGCCGTCCGGTATCGATACCATGACGGTCTTTGTCGACATGAATAAATTCATTCCGAAGGAGCAGGCTGTTATCTCACAGCTGCATCAGGCGGTAAATCCGGACTCCATTGAACTTGAAGCCGACATGTCACTTATTGCGGTTGTGGGTCGCGGAATGAAGCATAAAACAGGTACCGCAAGCAAAGTATTTAAAGCTCTTGCCGATGAGAAAATCAGTATCAAGATGATCGACCAGGGATCAAGCGAGCTTAACATCATACTCGGAGTTGACGACAAGAATTTCGAGACGGCCATAAAAGCCATCTACAAAGCATTCTTCAAAGATTAAAAACCAACCGCATTGATATCTGCCCTCTTTTCCGGACACCCGGGAAGAGGGTATTTTTAGATTGTCATTATCGCCGTTGCGCCGGTTCTTTACGGCTGCTTTTTTTGGGGCTGTCACCCGGCAGGTTTTTTTGGCAGCTTTTTGTGTCACTTTTGTTCCGAATTAATCAGCATGAAGAATATGGCAGGTGACAGCTTACCGTCACGTTAGGCATCCCCGTGTTCAATTCCCCGAGCCTTGAAGTTTTCGGTCTTGTGGATTTTACGGCCAACTGAATCGTTATGAACGTGAAAGCCTAAGCCCGAAAATTTCCGCCACGCTTGAAGCCCCACGCGCGCATTCGGTTCGCGCAAATCATCACGCCGATAATTTACTTTGCTGAACTGGCCTCCGGGTCTAAAGAATTAACAGACCGACCGAATCGTTATAAACGCGA
>CAJOLA010000034.1 GCA_905235275.1 uncultured Lachnospiraceae bacterium | reverse complement strand
GATAAAACCTCAAGAGTACCCTTTACTACTACCTTAACCATACCACCACCGGCAGTACCTTCATACTCAGTTTCCTCTAAACGAGCCTGTGCCTCCTGCATTTGCTTCTGCATCTTTCTTAATTTCATCATTGCTTGTTGATTCATAATTATATTCTCCTTTTTTACTCAACTATTATATCGTTTCCTGGAAATAAATCGGCAGCTAAATTGTCTAGCTCATCCTTCTTTACTTCCTCAACCTTATGCTTTTTAACTAAAATCTTAATTCCTGATAAATCTGGTTTTTCCTTATTCTTATATGCTTTAACATATAAATTAAGAATTTCACCCCATATATCCTTAGGTATGGCTATAAAGTCTTTTATATTAATTGAATTATTATTAAACAATTCAATCAATGCCTTATAATTCTTATCCTGCATAATCATATTACACATACCTGTTGTAGGTAATACTATTATTACATTCCCATGTCCTGCAGCCTCTACTGTAAGGCCTCTAAACTTAGATAACATTGCATCTGATTGGTTATTTAGAACAACCATTCTAACATCATTTTTAAGTGTCTTATCTCCATTATTTAATATTTCTAGGACCATATTTGTTGTAATGAAATCATCAGTGATTTCAATATCATCAAATACCTCCTCTGGAGCCACCTTTGATTCAAAAGGCTTTATCATGTAGTCGTCGGCACCAAGCTCCAGTCCCAGTACTTTATCAAATGTTTCGCCCTTTGCGGACAACATAATAATAGGCGTGGCATCAGTTTTTCGTATCTGTCTGCAGACCTCATATCCGTCAATGCCGGGAAGCATAAGATCAAGAATAATCAGATCCGGTTTGAAGGCTGCGAATTCACTCAGAGCCGATTCGCCGTCATGAACGATTCGCGTATCAAAGCATTCCTTTGTCAGATACAAAGAGATAAGTTCTGCTATATTTTCATCATCATCAACGATAAGGATTTTTTGTTTGTCAGACATATTGCCTCCTTTATTGCTTTATTTAAATTCAGCTATTGTAACTCCGTCTCCGCCTTCACCCGCAACACCGAGCCTGTGCGAGGAAATGTTGGGATGTGAGTCGAGGTAGTTTTGGATGCCGCTTCTTAGCGCCCCCGTACCTTTTCCGTGCACGATTCTAACCTGTGAAAGACCGGACAGGCACGCATCATCAAGATACTTATCCAGTGCGGAGATTCCTTCATCAACTGTCATTCCGAGGATATTAATCTCGGGTGAAACGGTAGATGATTTTGAAACCTTAATTCGTGAGGCACGGGTTTCGGTGTGGCGCTGCTTTTTCTCGGCCTGCTTTTTGGTCTGTACGATTTCCATGTCACGGATGTTTAGCTTTGATTTAAAGCTTCCGATTCGGACATCCACGTCTCCTTTTTTATCGGGGGCGGAGAGCAGCTCGCCCTCCACGTCCATCGATACGATATAGACGATTGTGCCTTCACTGAATTCTTCTTTTGTATGCTTTTTGGTCGGCTTTTTAACCTTCATGAACTTACCGAGACTCTCCGTCTTATCGGTTGCGGATTCGCGCAGAAGCGCACGTTGTTCTTCGAGCTCCTTAAGAGTAATACCGCTTTTGTTCATTACCTTAACGGCACGGTCTGCTTCCTTCTTAGCATCGGATAGTATGCGTGCCGCTTCCCTTGTGGCATTTTCTAAAATCTTATCCTTGGATGCCGCAACCTTTTCCTGATCGGTCCTGATTGTGTTCCTAAGGGTTTCGATTTCTTTTTTATATTTATTAATCTCTTCCTGCTCGCGAAGGGCGGTTCTTTTAGCGCTGTCGAGTTCCGCGATAAGGTCCTCGAACTTAAGCTCATCGGATGCGATACGCTTTGAAGCATCCTCTATCAGCTCGGGCGAGATACCGAGCTTTTTGGAGATGGAAAAAGCGTTACTTTTTCCCGGGACTCCTATAAGCAGACGGTAGGTAGGCTTTAAAGTCTTTAAGTCGAATTCGCAGCCGGCATTTTCAACGCCTTCGGTAGTGAGCGCATATGTTTTTAATTCACTGTAATGAGTAGTGGCAATGGTGGTTACTCCGCGTTCCTTAAGGTGATTAAGGATGGAGGTTGCAAGGGCGGCGCCCTCGGTCGGATCGGTACCTGCGCCTATCTCATCAAAAAGCACGAGAGATTCGCTGTCTGCCACTTTTAAGATATGCGCGATGTTAGTCATGTGAGATGAAAAGGTTGAAAGACTCTGCTCAATGCTTTGCTCATCACCGATGTCTGCAAAAATGTCATGAAAGACGGCAACCTCGCTGTTTTCATCCGCGGGAATATTGATTCCTGACTGCGCAAGCAGGCAAAACAGTCCCACGGTTTTAAGCGAAACGGTCTTACCGCCGGTATTTGGTCCCGTGATAATAAGGAGGCTGTAATCTTTTCCGATTGATATGTTGATAGGAACAACCTCATTATCAGGGATAAGGGGATGCCTTGCGTTTTTAAGGTTAATGATTTTATCAGTGTTAAGAACGGGTCTGGTGCATCTGAAAACCTTAGAAAACTCAGCCTTTGCAAATATGGAATCAAGGTCGGTCAGGACCTCCGCATTAATCCTTATGGAATGCTTCTTCTCAGCGCATTTAAGACTTAAGTCTGCAAGAATCTTTTCTATCTCTTTTAATTCGTCAATCTCAAGTTGCTTTAACTCATTATTAAGATTAACAACGGATGAAGGCTCGATAAAAACGGTAGCACCCGTAGCCGATCTGTCGTGAAGGATGCCGGGAACCTGCGAGCGGTTCTCCGCCTTAACCGGAAGACAGTATCTGTCGCCTCTCATGGTTATTATAGGGTCCTGGAGCGCATTCTTTACGGAAGATGAAAGCATTGAATTAAGGCTTGAATGAATGCGCGCACGGGTGTCATTTTGCTTGCGGCGAATATTCTTTAATCCCGGGCTTGCATCATCTGCAATCTCATCTTCGGAAATAATGCACCTGGTTATCTCTTTATAGAGTGTGTTTTCCGGATAGAGCTTTTGGAAATGTTTGGTAAGCGAGTCATCTGTTTCCTCATAATATTCCTTAACTCTTTTTGTGCAAAATAAAAGAGAAGAGATGAGAAGCAGGTCTGCGGCATTTAAGGCGGCTCCCGCCTCGAGGCGCTTGAGCTGGCTTTCCGGCTTTACGGCGCCTGCAAAAGAGACCTTTCCCTTGGCATATATCTTGGAGAGCGCATCATTTGTATGATCCAGACTCTCCTGAATTGCAGCCACGTCATTTGTCGGTGTGAGACTTAAAATAAGCTCCTTTGCTTCGGACGAATCGGCGTATCCGGCAATGAGAGCCGTAATTTTATGATATTCCAGAGTATGTAGTGATTTTTTGTTCATTTACCTGTTTCCTGATTGAATTAATGTTGTAAATATTTTACTTCATTCATGCTTAAAATACCATTATTATGTCATAAATTGTTCATATATTATTGGTACAATCCTAAATTAAAACAATTCACCGAAAGGCCCCGGCAGATGAGCAGAAACGACGATGAGAAAAAAGATTATAATCTCTATACCGAGCAGATCGTAAAAGAGTCTGACAGGCGTTCTGAGAGTAAGAAAAGAATCCGTCTGTTTATCATTATTATCATTATCATCGGCGCGGCGCTTTTTTGTATATTTGCCCTTCCGGGAATTATCAGAAGAGCGAATCAGATGATAAATGCCGGCTATTCCGAGATAACTCTTAACAGCGGTGAAGCACCGTCCGACGAAGAGATTAACATGCTCGTTGAAAACTCCGGTAATAATTCCGGAGGCACTGTGAGCTATGAAGAGGCGCTCAGCTCCATGCAGGAGAGGGTGGCTGACATCAGAAAGTCCGTCGTAACGGTAACCACAAGGAACAACTCCATTACTGAAGTCTTTAATGATGATAAAGGCGTTGAGGCAAGACCCGGCATAGTTATCGGAAAGACCAAGACGAGACTTGTTATACTGACATTTTCAAAGACGGTAGATGAGGAAAAACCGGTAGTCATAAAGGTGGACGATACGAAAAGGATTCAGGGAACGTATCTTTCGGAAAATGAAGCGACCGGACTTGCACTGGTGTCTGTTAAGATATCCGACTTTGAACAGCAGGGGATTCAGATGCCTGAGGTGGTGGCCATCGGAACGTCCGATAATGTCCTGCAGGGTGCAAGTGTGATTGCTTTCGGAGATCTTAAAGGCAACAAAGACTCCGTGGACTTTGGCATAGTATCAGGCACCGGAGATGCAGATATTCCCGACTTTGTCTATAAAAGAATAAATACAAGCGTATCGGGCGGGGATGATTACGGATTTTTATTTAATTCAAGAGGAAGCTTCCTCGGAGTATCGGCTCCGAACGATTCATCCGATACGTTTAGTGCGCTTGGCATTGACAGTCTAAAAAAACTGATTGAGACGATGTCAAACGGTAAAAAGATTCCTTACGCCGGAATTATCGGTAAGGATATAACCGATGAGCTTTCCGATGAATACAACCTGCCAAAGGGAGTCTACGTTAACAGCGTGGCGATGGATTCGCCGGCATTTAAAGCGGGAATTCAGGCGGGCGACATAATTACGGCCGTGCAGTCGGAAGAGATACTTTCTCTGGATAACTTTTCAGACAAGTTATATAATTATGCAAGCGGCCAGACGGTCAAAATGGAAATAAGACGACAGGGAAATAACGAATACAGAAAGATTAATTTTAACGTAACATTGTCAGACGGGAGGAAACAATGATTTTTATCGAAGAATTTAAAGAAGGAGATATCATCCAGGGGGTATATCTTTGCAAATCCAAGGCCACTGCCAAAACCAAGGCCGGAAAAGACTACGAGAACGTGGTTATTATGGATAAGACCGGGCAGGTGGATGCGAAGATTTGGGATCCGTCTTCACCGGGCATCATGGATTTTGATGCAAATGACTTTGTTGTGTTTAAAGGACAGGTTATCTCTTATAATAAGGCGCTTCAGTTTAAGATAGATACTGCAAGAAAAGCCGAGCCCGGCGAGTATGTCGAAAGCGATTATGTGCCGGCGTCAAGATTTGCGGCTGACGATATGGTAAGTGAACTTTTCGGTCTTATCGAATCCGTGCAGAATGAATATCTTAAAAAGCTTCTTAAAGCATTTTTTGAAGATGACAAAGAATTCTTTGATAAATTCAAGACATCATCAGCTGCCAAAAGCGTGCATCACGGATTCATGTGCGGACTTCTTGAGCATACTTTAAGTGTTGCAAAGCTTTGCTCCAAGATTTGCGAAAACTATGATTACATTAACAGAGACATACTTGTGACATCTGCCATTTTGCATGATATCGGAAAGACAAAAGAGATCTCCGCATTTCCTCAGAATGATTACACTGACGAGGGGAATCTCATCGGACATATCGTTATCGGCTACGGAATGGTAAAGGAAAAGGCCGAAAGGATAGAAGGCTTCCCGGAGGTTTTAAAGAATGAGATAGAGCATTGCATACTGTCGCATCACGGGCAGCTTGAGTTCGGGTCTCCCAAGAAGCCGGCAATGGTGGAAGCGTATGCGCTTGCGATGGCCGACAACATGGATGCGCATTTTGAGACATTCAGAGAGGCGTTCGAGGTAAAGAATGCCAATAACTGGCTCGGATTTAACAAATGGCTCGACAGCAACATAAGAAGAACACAGATATAATCAACGTGTGAAGAATATGGCGGATATTATAAAAAATAAAAATTACACCGTAAGGATTACGGACTATACTGATGAAGGGCTCGGAGTAGGTAAGGACGAAGAGTCCTTTTTGACGTTATTTGTTAAGGATACGGCCATCGGTGATAAGGTGGAGGCTAAGGTTTTAAAGGCCAAAAAGACTTATGGCTATGCGAAGATGATAAGTCTTATGGAAGCCTCCCCTGACAGAAAAGATCCGGGATGTGCGGTCTTTGATAAGTGCGGCGGGTGTCAGCTAAGACACATTAGTTATGAAGCTCAGCTAACATGGAAAGAAAAAAGAGTGGCAGACGTCTTAGAGAGAGTCGGCGGACTTAAGGCGGGAGAGGACTTTAAGATGCTGCCGATAATCGGTATGGAAAACCCGCTTAGGTATCGTAATAAAGCGCAGTATCCGGTGGGCATTAAAGACCGTAAAGCCGTGACGGGATTTTTTGCGGAGAGGTCGCACCGCGTGATTCCGACAGAGGACTGCCTGATAGAGCATGCTCAAAACGCATCGATACTTGAAACGATAAGAAGGTATCTGAATGAAAGAAAAGTGCCCGTATATGATGAGGAGACTCACGACGGGCTTGTGCGACATGTGCTGATAAGAACCGCATTTTCCTCGGGTGATATTATGGTCTGTCTCGTGCTTAACTGTGATGAGGGCGATGAGAGAGAATTTAAGATATTGGACGGCCTTGCGGATGAGCTTAAAAAAAATGAAAACATAAAATCATTCGTTTATAATTTTAACAATAAAAAGACAAACGTGATTATGGGGCGCACCGAGAAGACGGTTTTCGGGGACCATTTCATAACGGAATATATCGGTGACGTAGGCTTTCATATTTCGCCCGGTTCATTTTTCCAGGTTAATCCCGTCCAGACAAAGGTTCTTTATGAGAAGGCATGTGAATATGCGGGGCTTACCGGCAAGGAGACGGTTTGGGATCTGTACTGCGGGATAGGAACGATTTCACTGTTTCTTTCCGGGAAGGCAGGGCATGTATACGGCGTAGAGGTTTACGGGCAGGCTGTTGAGAACGCAAAAGAAAATGCTAAAATTAACAACATAGATAATGCGACATTTATTTGCTCTAAAGCCGAGGATATACGCATAGGAAAAGATTTGCCCGCACCCGATGTGATATTGGTAGACCCGCCAAGAAAGGGCTGCGATGCGAAGCTCCTTGAGACTATAGCAGAGGCTTCACCGAGGCGGCTGGTCTACGTGTCTTGTAATCCTGCAACGCTTGCAAGAGATGTGAAGGTGCTTACCGAAGCGGGGTTTGTGCTTAAGGAGGTGCAACCGGTGGATATGTTCCCTGAAACGACAGGGGTGGAAACGGTCGCCCTCTTGTCCGGACCTCAGGCCACGCCGGGGTAACCCTTGACATCGTGAGTAATAACTCCTATACTTTCGGGCGTTAAAAGAGTTATATGTAAACACGGTGATTATTCGAGTCGGTTCAAACTGCTGATTTCCGAAGGTTAACATGGGAAACAAAGCAAAAGGAGTAAGAACGTGATGGGAGAAAAGGCGAAGAAGAAAAAAACTAAAGGTTTTCATTTAAAAGCAACGATATCCGTGCTGCTTGCATCTTCATGTATTGCGGTATGCGGATGTGCAGGCGCTCCTGCCGGAAATGAAAAGGATACTGCGGCAGAAAGCACGGAAACAACTCCGTCTTCATCCGCACAAAAGACGGAAACCGCAACAACGGAAAATAAGGGGAAAGACACCGGGGAAAGCGGTAAAGAGCGTGAAGAAATGGTCCGCGTCGGAGATGTGCAGCTCTCCGTTAAAGAAGCAGGGACAGGTCCCGACCTGATTCTTATACACGGAAGGACGCTTTCAAAAGAATCGATGGATACCATCTTTAATTATTATAAGGAGAATTATCATGTTATAAGCTACGATGTCCGCGGTCACGGCGAAACAATTTCCCCCGGCGGAAGATGCACCATGGATGATCTCTCCGATGATCTTGTCGGGCTTATTAAGGAAAAGAACCTCTATAAGCCGGCAATAATCGGATTTTCCATGGGATCTTACATCGGGCTTAGAACTGCGGAAAGATATCCGGATCTTTTGTCTGGACTTGTGCTTATCGGAACCCGCGGCAAGGGAAATGTTAATACCTATTTTGAAGATGATGAAGTTTCGTATGCGATGGATACCTTTGATAATATGACGGATGCAGCAAAGGTTGATATACCCGCACTTGTAATAAGCGGTGAATATGACAACATCAATCCCGCGGAAGAGGGAAGGAAAGTGGCTGACATTCTGCCTGATTCCGAATTTTTAATCGTTCCGGATGTCGGGCATTCGGCACACACATGGAATCTTTCTTTGTTCTGTTGGAAAACGGATACATTTTTGAAAGAGTTGAAGAGAAGATAATCATAACCCCGCGATAATCCGTTATGAAAAAAATCAGTCTTAAAATTTATGAAAATTTTTTGATTTAATACTTGTTAAATGTGTGAAAAATTGGTATATTAAGAGCGCGGGAAAAACCCGTAACACAATTTTATAAAATGCAGAGTAGATTTCAATGCGTTAAGTGCCAAGTGTACAGGGAGTTGACACTCGGACGAAAAGGATCTTTTATTAGCTCCATCCTTGCGGTATTGAAGTCGCATCCCGCTGCTACACAGGAAAATAGATATCCTTCTGTAGCGAAACACAGGATATAAAGTCCTGTGTAATTCCTACAAATAAATTACCTTCCGGTGTAGTCATGGAACTGCATCAGGAGGTAATTTTTTATGTCAAGATTTTCAAAAACTCAAACGATAGCCTTTTCCGGGTTATTCATTGCATTGGCCGCAGTGCTAAGCTTCTTTTCGGTACCTATCTCAAGTATACTCGAGATAAGGTTTGCCATAATACCTATAGCTATTTGCGGTTATATGCTGGGACCGGTTGCCACCGGTATTGTCGGAGGCGCAGCAGACGTAGTCGGATACCTTGTTAAGCCGACGGGTCCGTTCTTTCCGGGATTTACGATAAGTAACATTATCTCAGGCGTGATATTCGGGCTCATGCTTCATAACAGGAAGGTGACTTTATGGAGAACGCTTCTTGCAACAATCATTCAGTCCTTTGCCGTGGGAATTCTCTTAAACAGCCTCTGGCTTTCGATTCTCTACGGAAACGCATTCCCGGTGGTACTTGCAACCCGAATCGTAAAAGAGCTCATAATGATTCCGATTAATACGGCTATCTTTATGGCGATACTTGTTCCTTTATCAAAGTCACGCATAATACCGACAGGTAAAAAACTTGCAAAGAGTGAAGCTAAATGACATACGATGAGATAAATGAATTTTTCGATAATATGGAACCTTTTAATCCCCAGGCCGCAAGGCCCGGGGTACTTCTTTTTGACCTGGAAAATGTCACGAAACTGGCCGGGCTGCTTGGCAATCCCCAGGACAGCGTCCCCTGCATACATATAACGGGCACGAACGGGAAGGGGTCTGTTGCGGCATTTATAAGTGCGATACTTGTAAGTGCGGGGTATAAGACCGGGACATTTTCCTCCCCCTACCTTAAGCGTCGCAGTGAGCAGATACTTATAAACTCACGGGAGCTTTCGGAAAATGAATTCGCTTCCGTAGCCGGAGACGTGATTGAAAAGGCTGTTGCTTTTCCTAAAGGAAGCGAACCGTCGGAATTTGAGATAACGACGGTTGCGGCATTCGAGGATTTCCGAAGGAATAAATGCGACATAGCAGTCATCGAGGTCGGGATGGGCGGAGAGTACGACGCCACCAATATCATAAGCTCCCCGCTTCTTGCGGTCTTTACGAAGATAAGTAAGGATCACGGACAGGTGCTTGGAGATACCGTTGAGGAGATTACAAAAGTAAAAAGCGGAATCATAAAGGCAGGCACGGACGCCGTCACCATGCAAAATCCCAAAGAGGTAACAGATATCCTTGCCGCAAAATGCAGGGCATGCGGGAGCGCGCTTATAACGGCAAATCCCCCCGATAATGTGCGCTGCGCTTATAAGGGTACGGATTTTGATTATACCTATAAGAATGATAAGCATACCTTTCATCTGAATTCCCCCGGAATATTCCAGGCGGAAAATGCGGCACTTGCGATAACTGTTGTCGGAAAGCTCTTGGACAAAGGCTTTGACATCACTGCGGACGCCGTAAGAGAGGGGCTTTCTTCTGTGATAAGAGAGGCGAGATTTGAAGTTTTAAAAATGGGATTCCCGATCTTTATCGCAGACGGAAGCCACAATCCGGGAGCCGTGGCCGCACTTGCCGAATCGCTTGATAGGATTTTCCCTGACAAAGAGATAATCTTCATGGCAGGGGTTCTTGCAGACAAAGACGTAAGTGACATGTTCGATTCGCTTATCAAAAAAGCAAAGATATTCCATACTGTAACGCCTGTGAGCCCAAGGGCAATGAGTGCCGAGGAACTTGCCCGGATTTTGGAGAGCAAAGGGGCGAAGGTAAAGGCACACGTATCCGTAGGGGATGCCGTGGCTGAGATTATGGCAGAAGCGGGACCTGAAGATGTAGTGGTTGCCTTCGGTTCGTTCTACTATATGGGTGAATTACGGGAGGTTGTGAAAAAATATTGAACTAATTTGGTTTGACTATGGAATTTGTTAAAAATTTATGTTAAAGTATTAACTGTTTTTAAAGCTATATCGTTATTAAAAAACGAATTCTATTGAAAGGAGAATAATAAATGAGCAACTTTTTTAAGGAGTTCAAGGAGTTCATAACCCGGGGCAATATCATGGATATGGCCGTCGGCATTGTAATGGGTACTGCATTCGTTGCAATCGTTACATCCCTTGTTGATGATATCATTTCCCCATTGCTTGGTCTTATCGTAGGCGTTAACTTCTCTGAACTTAAAGGTACCGTTGGAGACGTAACATTTACATACGGTAACTTCATTATGGCCGTTATTAATTTCCTGCTTATTTCTCTTGTAATGTTCCTTCTTATCAAGGCACTTATGAAGATGCAGCAGGCAAGAGACAAGATGACCGGAAAAGCCGGAGAGGAAGAGGCTCCTGCCACAAAGGTTTGCGAATTCTGTAAGACAGAGATCGCAATCGATGCAACACGTTGTCCTAACTGTACATCACAGCTTGGTGTATTTAAGGAAGAATCGAAAAATTAAAAATCCTTTTAAAATCTAACCTATAAAACTCATCGGATTTGTAACCGGTGAGTTTTTTGTTTTTAAATTTAGAGGCCGTCGGATATCCGTTAAATGTTTTTGACGGAACCTTTACCGCATCTAAGCAAGCAAATTATTATTATTTATTATCCAATGCGAGTGATTTGATAAGAATGTCGTATTCGTGGTACAATAAGCGTCAAATAACCTTTACACGGAGTAATTATGTCTGAAGCAAGGAAACGCTTAAAAAACGCAAAAAGAATAATAGTAAAAATAGGTTCCGCATCCCTCGTCGATCCGGCTACGGGAGGCATTAACATGAACCGTTTAAGGAGCCTTACCACGGTTTTGACCGGGCTGCATGACGAAGGAAAAGACGTCTGTCTCGTATCTTCGGGAGCCATCGCCGTAGGAAGCAAGGTGCTGGGTGTCACGGGAAAGCCCGGCAGCTTACCTAAGAAGCAGGCGTAT
>CAJOLA010000033.1 GCA_905235275.1 uncultured Lachnospiraceae bacterium | reverse complement strand
ACCGACGTTGAGAAGTTAAGAGGTCATTACATCAGAGTTGAGTTTAAGGTACAGCTTGCCGATGACGTTGATATCAAAGAATTGGTAACCGAGTCTGTTAAGGATAACGAACCTCTTGATGTAACCGATGCTCAGAAAGAGCATGAAGGCATTAAAAACGAAGCAAGATATGAGATTGAGGTTGGAAATAAACCTAAGTACAACAGCAATTCCAATAAGGTAACCGTAAGGCCTGATGCACCTGAGATAGAGAAGTTCATCAATCAGGCGGTTCACAGTGATGTAAATCTTGAAGATATATTCACTTATGACATCATAACTTACATTCCGAAGGATGCCGAGACGGTTGTAATTACCGATTACCTCGATAAGACATTAGACTTTACCGGTGACTATAAAGAGGTGGAGGTAGCAGATCTCGGTGAGAATGACAACCATCTTGTTACTTATGACATAAAAGGAAACAAAGTTAATACAGGCGCTTCCGTTGCCGAAGCCGGTGAAAAGCTTATTCCGGACGGAATAGAGATGGTAAGCCGCGGAATGGATGAGGCTGAAAACGTAATAGATCCCGCAGAGCTTAAGGTTGAATTCGAAGACGCTTCAAATGTTACGGGTGACGGAAAGAGTATTGATATCAGAGGTCACTGGGTACGCGTAAGATTCACGGCTAAGTTCGGTGAAGAGGAGACGCTTGCAAGCATTCATGCTTCTTACAGGACCATCAAGGATGATGCGACGGAAAACAGAAGCGAGCCTAACGTTGGAAACGATCCTGTAGTATCCGATGAAGACCACACCGGTGTTCCGAATAACGCAAGCTATGAGGTTAAGGTCGGTGGCGAGATTAAATATGCCGATATATCCAATACCGTAACGGTTAAGCCTGAAATTAACGAAAAGCCGGAGATTGAGAAGTATATCAATACCAATGTTCATGAGGATGTCGATCTGGATGAAGTATTCACATATGACATCGTAGCTTATGTAACAAAGGATGCTGATAAGGTGACAATCATCGACGAGCTTGATTCTCAGCTTCAGTTTGCCAAAGGAAGTGCGGAGATTGCAGTTTACGATCTTGGAACCGAAAACAACCATAAGACAACCGATAAGGCTGCGGCAGACGGTGAAACCGCTACCGTGACAACCGGTACGGATATTACCGAGAAGGTTACCCGGATGTCCACGGATGCCGGAGTTCTTACCATAGTCTTGGATGATGAGATTACAGTTGATGAGGAAACCGGCGTCATCACAAGATTAAGAGATGACGTGCTTAAACTCAGAGGTCATTACATCAGAGTTGAGTTTAAGGCACAGCTTGCCGACGACATTGATATCTATTCCATTAAGACGGAAGATGTTGACGATAATGATCCTCTTGATGTAACCGATGCTCAAAAAGTACATGAAGGTATTGCCAATAAGGCAAGATATGAGATTAAGTCCGGTAATGAAGGTATCTACAATGCCGAGACTAATGTCGTAACCGTAAAACCTGAAGTTCCCGAAGAATCTTCAACACCTGTGGAGCCTACTACTGAAGAACCTACCACAACAAGAGACAGGCAGCGTGAAGAAGAAAGCGAAACGGGAAATACAACGCATGAAAATGACGAATATGAGACGGTTCCGGAAACACATACCGTAAGAAAAGATGTTGATACCGGCGATAAGAATAATGTATGGTCATATCTGATTCTTGCGGCAGCTGCGGCAATAATTCCTGCAACCGTTGTAATAGCAAGAAGAAAACGTAACAGATAAGACTTAAATTAAGTCAAAACGAAAGAGATGACGCGCTTTGCGTGCCATCTTTTTTGTTTGACTTTTAGCATATATTTTCATAAAATAATAAGATACAAATAATGGCGATTTTATGCACTTTTTTGGCATTTGCCGTTAAAAATGTAACTAAAAGAGAGGACACCTGTTATGGTTTACGAAAAAGTATCTTCAGACATGGATTTCACGACCCGTGAGAACCTGATTGAGGATTTTTGGAAGAAGAATGACATTATAAAAAAGAGCTTTGATTTAAGGGAAGGTCAGGAATGCTTTACGTTTTATGACGGCCCGCCAACCGCTAACGGCAAGCCGCATATCGGTCATGTTCTGACGAGAGTCATTAAAGACATGATTCCCAGATATCGTACCATGAAGGGTTATTATGTCCCCCGAAAAGCAGGCTGGGATACGCATGGTCTGCCGGTTGAGCTGGAGGTTGAGAAGGCACTCGGGCTTGACGGTAAGGAGCAGATTGAAGAGTACGGTGTCGAGCCTTTTGTGAAGAAGTGCCGTGAGAGCGTATGGAAGTATAAGGGGATGTGGGAGGAGTTCTCATCCAAGGTCGGCTTCTGGGCCGATATGGAGCACCCATACATCACATACGAGAACGACTTTATTGAATCCGAGTGGTGGGCCCTGAAGGAGATTTTTAAGAAAGGTCTCCTCTACAAAGGTCATAAGATCGTGCCGTATTGCCCGAGATGCGGGACACCTCTTTCTTCACATGAGGTGGCGCAGGGCTACAAGGAGGTAAAGGAACGCTCAGCCATCGCAAGATTTAAAAAAGCGGATGAAGACGTTTATTTCCTCGTATGGACGACCACACCGTGGACGCTTCCGTCAAATGTCGGTCTTTGCGTAAATCCGGATGAGACCTATATTAAGGCAAAGGCGGCCGACGGATATACTTATATCCTTGCAAAGGCATTGGCAGACAAGGTGCTTGCCGGACTCTCAGAATCCGAGGATGAACCGTCATACGAGATTATCGATGAGTTTAAGGGAAGCGACCTCGATAAGCAGGAATACGAGCCGTTATTTGAATGCTCCAAGGCTAAGGCGAAGGAGCTTGGATGCAGCTCTCATTTTGTTACATGCGATAATTACGTAACCATGTCGGACGGTACCGGAATCGTTCATATCGCGCCGGCATTCGGTGAGGATGACGCGAGAGTAGGAAGACAGTACGGGCTCCCCGTCGTGCAGTTCGTTGACGGACACGGAAATATGACACCCGAGACTCCTTATGCGGGAATGTTCGTTAAGGATGCCGACCCTGAGATTATTAAGGACTTAAAAGCGGGCGGCAAGCTTTTCTCGGCGCCTAAGTTCGAGCACGATTATCCTTTCTGCTGGAGATGCGACACGCCGCTTATCTATTACGCAAGAGAGTCATGGTTTGTGAAGATGACCGAGGTTAAGGACGACCTCATCAGGAATAACAACACGATTAACTGGATTCCCGAAACCATCGGAAGCGGAAGATTCGGTGCATGGCTTGAGAACATTCAGGACTGGGGCATAAGCCGTGACAGATACTGGGGAACGCCTCTTAACGTCTGGAAGTGCGATGACTGCGGGGAAATGATTTCCATCGGCAGTATCGAAGAGTTAAAGGAAAAATCAGGATCCTGCCCGGATGATATCGAGCTGCACAGACCGTTTATCGATAAGGTGGAATGCAAATGCGAAAAATGCGGAGGCACCATGAAGAGAGTGCCTGAGGTTATCGACTGCTGGTTTGATTCGGGTTCCATGCCTTTTGCGCAACACCATTATCCTTTCGAGAATGAGGATAAGTTCAATCAGCAGTTCCCGGCGCAGTTTATTTCCGAGGCTGTTGACCAGACGAGAGGGTGGTTCTACTCGCTGCTTGCAATCTCTACGATTCTCTTTAACAGGGCGCCTTACGAGAATGTTATCGTTCTCGGTCACGTCCTTGATGAAGAAGGCCGTAAGATGAGTAAGTCAAAGGGTAATGCCGTAGATCCCATGGATGCGCTTGCCAAGCACGGAGCCGATGCGATCCGTTGGTATTTCTACGAGAATTCCATGCCGTGGCTTCCGAACAGGTTCTACGATAAGGCTGTTACGGAAGGTCAGAGAAAGTTCCTCTCGACTCTTTGGAACACGTATGCATTTTATGTTCTGTATGCGAATATCGACGACTTTAATCCGTCAGAGCACAAGCTCGATACGGCAAGTCTTACCGTTATGGACAGATGGATTCTTTCAAGACTTAATACCATGATAAAGGTTGTGGATGAGCACCTTGAAAATTACCGCATAACGGAAGCCGCAAGATATATGGAAGAGTTCGCAGACGAAGTATCGAACTGGTACGTTCGTAGGAACAGAGAGCGTTTCTGGGCAAAGGGCATGGAGCAGGATAAGGTGAATGCCTTCATGACGCTCTACGAGGTTCTCGTGAAGTTCTCCAAGGCCGCTGCACCGATGACGCCGTTTATGACGGAGAGCATTTATCAAAATCTCGTTGCCGGAATTGATAAGAGTGCGCCCGAGAGTATTCATTTATGTGATTATCCCGTATCCGATGAGTCATTTATCGATGCGGACCTCGAAGAGAAGATGGGTGATGTGCTTCGTGCGGTTGTGCTTGGTCGTGCATGTCGAAATGCAACCAACATTAAGACAAGACAGCCGATAAGTGCGATGTATATATGCGCACCTTTCGAACTCGATGATTTCTATACGGATATCATAAGAGACGAGCTTAATGTAAAAGAAGTTATCTGGAAGACCGATGTATCCGAGTACACCAGATACACCTTAAAGCCGCAGCTTAAGACCTTGGGACCGAAGTTCGGTAAAGCCATCGGCAGACTGAAGCAGATGCTTGAAGAACTCGACGGTAATAAAGCCATGGAAGAGGTTAACGCCACGGGAGTTCTTACACTTGAGCTTGACGGTGAGAATATACAGATAGAAAAAGAAGACCTTCTCATAGGCATGGTTCAGCAGGAAGGATATACGGCGGACTCCGATAACGGAATCACGGTTGTATTCGATACGAAGCTTACACCCGAGCTTATAAAAGAGGGTATATACAGAGAGGTTGTAAGTAAGCTGCAGACGATGAGAAAAGATGCCGGCTTCGAGGTCATGGACAGAATCGATGTCTGGGTTAAGGCGGGAGAAGCAACCGAGGCGATTAATGCTTTTAAAGATAAGATTGCCGACACCGTGCTTGCCGATAACATATTCTTCGATGAAGTTCCGGAGCAGGGTGCATTTGAAAAAGAGTGGAGCATTAACGACGGTGATGTGGTTCTTGCCGTTAAGAGAAAGTAAAAAAATTCTCGACAGATAAAAACAACTTACAGGTTTGTCTTTAGGCGGGGGATAGGATGATGAATAACGATAAATTCAGATATTTAAAAAAATTGTCGGAGGAATATCCCGATATTATAAGCGCGTCCGTGAAAGCCGCAGAGCTTTCCGCGATGTTAAGCCTCCCAAAGGGGACGGAGCATTTTATTTCCGATATTCACGGTGAGCACGAGGCTTTTTTACATGTGATAAAAAACGCTTCGGGCGCCGTAAGAAGAAAGATTGACGATGCACTCGGGGATTCCGTATCGGCAGACGAGAAGGAAGAACTGGCGACCATCATCTATTATCCGACGGAGAAGATGAGGCTTATCGGCAGAGTCGGGGGACTCGGTGACTACGAATATGAAGAGCTCCTCAGGCGTCTCGTTGTCGTATGCCGGGAGTCTGCAAAAAAGTATCCCGACCATGTGGTAAGAGATGCCGTTCCCGAAAGCTGGAAGACGATTATGGAAGAGCTCTTAAATGAGAATGCCATGCCTTCGGATAAGGGGAATTACTATGCCGACATCCTTTCCAATATCATAAGTCTCGGTATTGCGGATGATTTCATAAAGGTGATTGCCGACCTTATCAGAAGACTGGTCATTGCAAGGCTTCACATTATCGGGGATATCTATGACAGAGGTCCGGGACCGCACTTTATCATGGACTTCCTGGATGAATATCATTCGTTTGACGTGCAGTGGGGTAACCACGACGTCGTATGGATGGGAGCGGCTCTGGGACACGGCGCCTGCATTTTCAATATTCTAAGAAACAGTCTCCGATATGACGGGCTTGATATCATCGATGAGGGCTACGGCATTAACATGGCACCCCTTAAGGAATTCGCCATGAAGTATTACGCTGACGATCCGTGTGAATGCTACGCTATCAAGGACCGTGAGATTACATACGATTCCGAGACGCAGCTTACTATGAAGATGCACAAGGCCGTTACGATTATCCAGTTTAAGCTTGAAGGAAAGCTGATAAAGGATAATCCGGATTATCGTATGGAAGACAGACTTATCCTGGATAAGATAGATTTTGAAAAAGGAACGGTTCATCTGGAAGGTCGTGACATCGAGCTTAAGGACACGCTTTATCCGACGGTCGATCCGAATGCACCTTTCGAATTAAATGATGATGAGCAAAAGCTTGTAAATGATTTCACTCTGTCATTTTCGGGCTGTAAGAAGCTTAAGCGCCATGCAGAGCTTCTTCTGTCAAACGGAAGTCTCTACCTGACCTATAACGGGAATCTTATGTTTCACGGCTGTGTTCCGTTAAATGAAGACGGGACACTCAGGGAAGTCACATTATACGGTAATACCTACAAGGGTAAGTCGTTTTACGACGCACTTGATTCGTGCGTAAGAAGAGGCTTCTCATCGGATGATCCGCTTGAGAGGGAAAAGGGGGCCAACATACTCTGGTATCTCTGGAACGCGCCTGATGCGCCTGCCTTCGGTAAGAACAGGATGGCGACATTCGAGAGATATCTCCTGGACGATAAGGAAGCCCAAAAGGAATACAAGGACCCGTATTACAGCCTCATAGACAATGAAGATGTTGCCGGGATGATACTTGAGGAATTCGGGCTTGACCCGGAAAAAGGAATCATAATCAACGGTCACGTGCCCGTTAAGCAGAGCAAGGGTGAGAGCCCGATTAAGGCAAACGGCAGGGTTTTCATGATAGACGGAGGATTTTCCAAGGCCTACCAGCAGGAGACGGGGATAGCGGGATACACGCTTACGTTTAATTCCAAGGGCAAGGTTTTGGCGGCTCACAAATCTTTTACATCTGCGGATGATGCGATTAAGCACGGAGATGATATAATATCAGAGGAGATAGCAAAATCTCCCGAAGAAAACCGTATACTCATTAAGGATACGGATGAGGGAGAAGAAATAAAGGATTACATTAAAGACCTTTTATCTCTTATAGATGCCTATAAGAGAGGAGACTTAAAAGAAAGGAAGGTATGATCAGATGGATAACGACAACAGATATTACGACATCCATACCCACTTTCTTCCTTCCATGGATTTGGGTTGCGACAATACGGACGTTTCCATGCAGATGATCAAAATGATGCGCGATCAATCATGTGAAGGTGTAATTGCCACGCCGCATTTTTATCCGACGGAGACAGTTGATACTTATTTGAGGAGACGTGCCGACAAATATAATCAGTTAAGGGAAGTATTGCTTGACAGTGAATACGCTGATTTTGAGGATAAGATAATACTCGGAACGGAAGTGGCATATCATCATTCCATAGTATTTGAAACCGATATCATGAATCTGTGTCTTGGCGAATCCAACTATCTTCTTTTGGAGATGCCGTTTGCAAGATGGACAGACGAAGTGCTGGAGGATGTGGACAGACTTATGAAGTATCGCGGTGTAAGGGTTATCATCGCGCATCTGGAGAGGTTCTATGAATACGGTAATAAGAAGAGAATAGAAAAGCTTCTTGATAAGGACGTTTCCATCCAGATGAATACGGCTCATTTGCTTAAGTTCGGTGCCTTTCATCATGCACATAAGATGATAAAGGAACAAAGGGTTGATATTCTCTCGACCGACTGTCACGGAACATTCTTTTATCCGCCGAATATGACGACTGCCCTCGAAAAGATGAGAAAGGCGGGACTCGAGGAAGATATGACAAGAATGCTTAAGAATAATGCCGCCATTTATAAAATGTCACAGGAATGATTACAGAAAAAGGAGTAATTTATGAGTTACGATTTGGACAAATATATAAGAAGCATACCTGATTTCCCGAAGGAAGGTATTAATTTCAGGGATATCACGACTTTACTTAAGGATCCCGAAGGTCTAAACGAAGCCATAAAAAGCTTTGAGGAGGCGCTTGACGGAACAGAATTTGACGTAGTTGTGGGGCCTGAGGCGAGGGGATTTTTATTCGGTGTTCCCGTTGCTTATAACTTAGGGAAAGGGTTCGTGCCGGTAAGAAAGCCGGGCAAGCTTCCGGGTAAGACCATAAGTCAAAGCTATGACCTTGAGTATGGCACCAATGAGATTGAGATTCATGAAGATGCGATTGAGCCCGGACAAAGAGTCGTTATTATTGACGATTTAATGGCGACGGGCGGAACGGTTGAAGCCATTATTAAACTTTGTGAACGTATCGGTGCAAAAGTCGAAAAAGTAGTTTGTCTTATCGAACTTGAAGGTTTTGATGCCAAGAGTAAGCTTGGCGACATTCCTTTTAAGGGACTTATTAAGTACCCTGATGCATAAAAGGAGATAGTATTGGGCATTTGGATAATATTTGCGATTATTATTGTCGGAATTTTTATTGCTTCGATTTCCACTCAGGGAAGCCGCAACAAAATGGAAGAAGATAAGATCAGGGATAACTGGGGTAAGCTCCAGTCCAACGAATATTCTTCCGAAGAATTCGAAAATATCGCGTCATATTACAGGCTTGTAAGGCAGGACGGATATTATATTGACGATATAACGTGGAACGACCTTGAGATGGACAGGATATATAAATCCATGGACATCACAAGGTCTTCTGTTGGGCGTGAGCATCTCTACAAGACTTTAAGAATCCCCGGGTTTAACCGGGAGGAACTAAAAGGTTTTGATGAATGCGCCGAATGGATCGGCAGGAATGAAGACGTAAGAATCGCGACTCAGTCTAAGCTTGACAGGCTGGGATATGTAAAGAATTTTTCGTTTGTTGATTATATAGATTCGGTTCAGAGCTTAAACCCGATAGGAAGCGGCATATCAATCTTTATGGATATTTTGCTGGCGGCGACCATTCTGTTTACGATATTCGTAAACGCTCCCGCGGGCATCATAATGGTTATTGCCACGGCTCTTGTTTCCACGGCCATTTATTTTAAGAAAAAGCCGACGATAGAGCCTTACTTTCACAGCCTGAGCCAGGTGTCGCGAATGGTTCGGGCCGCATGGGATATAAAGGATATATCCGCGGGCTACGCCAGTGCGCCGGGGAATCTTCGAAAAATCATAAAAGAGCTTGATGATGATTCCGAGAGCCTTAGGGGCTGCATAAAGGGTGACTGGCTTATTGCGGACAGCAGAAGCACCGGTTCTCCCGGTGAGGTTTTCATGAATTATATCCGTATGTTTACGCACGTGGATATTATTCATTATAATCACGCGATACCGCGTCTGCACGGCAAAAAGAAGGAGATAATGGGGCTTTATGAGAACTTCGGTATGCTTGAGACCATTATCTGTACCGCGTCATTTAGGGATACGGTAATGTTCTACAGCTTCCCCGAGCTTTATGAGGCAGAGTCACTTGAGGGTGCTTCATTTGAACTAAAGGATGTTATCCATCCGCTCATTTCCAATGCCGTGCCCAATTCCATCACGATTAATGCCGGAGATAAAAAGGACTGCCTGATAACCGGATCGAACGCATCCGGTAAATCCACCTTTTTAAAATCCGTCGCAATAAATACGCTTCTTTCGCAAAGCATCGCGACGTCGCTATCAAGAAGCTACAAGGCTCCCATGTACAGGGTCTATTCTTCAATGTCGCTAAGAGACGACCTTGCGGCCGGCGGAAGCTACTACATGGTGGAGATTCAAAGCCTAAAGAGAATAATCGACGAGGCGGCGGACAGTTCCAAGCCGCCCGTGATATGCTTTGTGGACGAGGTGCTTAGAGGCACTAATACGATAGAAAGAATAGCGGCATCCAGCGCCATACTTGAGAACTTAAGTCGCATGAATGCGCTTACATTTGCGGCAACGCATGATATAGAGCTTACTTATTTACTGGAATCGGACTATACGAATTATCATTTCCGTGAAGAGATGACTGATGACGGAGTTGAATTCTCATATAAGATACTTGACGGTCCGGCTACCACGAGAAATGCAATAGCCCTGCTTGATAATCTTGGTTATGACAAAGAAATCATTGAAAAAGCAAGAGCGAGAGCGGAAAATTTTATGAACACAGGAGTTTGGAGGTAAAAATGGGAAACGAAGTTAAATACAGGGGAGTTAATGAATTAAGAAAGACTTTTCTGGAATTTTTTGAAAGCAAGGGTCATCTTGCATTAAAGAGCTTTTCTCTCGTTCCGCACAACGACAACAGCCTTCTTCTTATTAATTCGGGAATGGCTCCGTTAAAGCCGTATTTTACCGGTCAGGAGGTTCCGCCCAGAAAAAGGATTACCACATGTCAGAAGTGTATAAGAACCGGAGATATCGAAAACGTCGGAAAGACTGCCCGTCACGGGACATTTTTTGAGATGCTCGGAAACTTTTCATTCGGTGACTACTTTAAGACGGAAGCAATTCACTGGTCATGGGAGTTTCTTACCGAGGTAATCGGTCTTGATCCCGACAGACTCTATCCGTCCGTTTATACGGATGATGATGAGGCGGTCGGCATCTGGAACAAAGAAATCGGCATATCCGAAGACAGGATATTCAGATTCGGCAAGGAAGATAACTTCTGGGAGCACGGCGCGGGTCCGTGCGGTCCGTGTTCTGAGATTTATTATGACCGCGGTGAGAAGTACGGCTGCGGAAAGCCGGATTGTACCGTCGGATGCGACTGCGACAGATACATGGAGATTTGGAACAACGTATTTACCCAGTTTGAAAATGACGGTAATAATAACTACACGGAGCTTAAGCAGAAGAATATCGATACCGGTATGGGACTTGAGCGTCTCGCGGTAGTTGTGCAGGATGTAGATTCAATCTTTGACGTTGATACGCTCCAGGCTTTAAGAGACCACGTAAGTAAATTGTCCGGAAAAGAATATAAAAGGGATGAGAATACGGACATTTCCATTCGTGTTATAACCGACCATATCCGTTCCGTTACATTTATGGTAAGTGACGGTATCATGCCTTCAAATGAAGGAAGAGGATATGTCTTAAGAAGACTCTTAAGAAGAGCTGCGCGTCACGGCAGACTCCTTGGCATTACCGATAAGTTCCTTGCAGACCTGGCAGTAACCGTTATTGAAGGCTCCAAGGACGGATATCCCGAGCTTGATGAGAAGAGAGAATTCATCCTTGAGGTTATTCAGAGAGAAGAGGAGAAGTTCGACAAGACCATAGATCAGGGTCTTGCAATCCTTGACGACATGGAAAAAGAGATGTCGGCAGCAGGCGATAAGGTATTAAAGGGTGAGAATGCATTTAAGCTCTATGATACATACGGCTTCCCGATTGACCTTACAAAGGAGATTCTTGAGGACAAAGGCTTTGGCGTTGACGAAGAAGGCTTTAAGAAGGAAATGGAAGCTCAGAGAACCAAGGCCAGGGAATCCCGAAAAGGAACCAACTACATGGGCGCTGAGGAGACTGTCTTTGACAGGCTTGATACTTCCGTTACGACGGAATTTACGGGATATGACAGACTTACCGACGAATCAACGGTTGCCATTCTTACGGTTGCACAGGAAAACGAAGACGGCGACTTTATCGATACGGAAGAGACCGAAGCCTTAAGCGACGGCGAGCACGGAACCATCATTACGACGAATACCCCGTTCTACGGAACCATGGGTGGTCAGGAAGGTGACACGGGCGTCATTAAGGGACCGGAAGGCGTATTCCATGTTGAGACAACCATTCATGTAAAGGGTGAAAAGGTGGCGCATAAAGGTGTCATGACCTCAGGAATGATAAAGAAGGGCGATAAGGTCGAGCTTATCGTTGATGATGAGTGGAGAACCGATACATGTAAGAACCATTCCGCAACGCATCTTCTTCATGCGGCATTAAAAGAGGTTCTCGGCACGCATGTTGAGCAGCACGGTTCAATGGTAAATCCCGACAGATTAAGATTCGACTTCTCTCATTTCCAGCCGATGACGGCAGAGGAGATTGGAAAGGTTGAAGATATCGTAAACAGGGAGATTGCCGATAACATCGCCGTAACAACCGAGGTAATGGGAATCGATGAGGCGCGAAAAACCGGCGCCACCGCGCTTTTCGGTGAAAAGTACGGAGATTCCGTAAGAGTAGTAACCATGGGTGATGCGTCCAAGGAATTCTGCGGAGGTACGCACGTATCAAGCACCGGTAACATCCAGATATTCAAGATATTATC
>CAJOLA010000032.1 GCA_905235275.1 uncultured Lachnospiraceae bacterium | reverse complement strand
TGTAAAATCCGACGATTGGATGCCGGTACATCTTTTTATATTTTGGGACTTCTTCAAGGTCCTAAGTTTACCCATGAATATTATTTTTCAGCAAACGTTGCATATTCCGCAGTCAGGAGAGCTGCCACATCGTCCACACTCACCTTTTCGCTTGAGAGATATTCTACACAGGCATAGCAGTCGGTATCTGCGCCTTCTCCGATATTATAATAAACTGTTGTGAAGTAGCTTCCGGTCGCATTCTTTCCGGTTGCATAATACATGTCGTTGTTCAGAGTTCCGGTATCTCCGTCGGCGAGGCTCTCACCCGTTACGTCAAGATCTGCCTCTATCGTACGGCGTGTAACATCATCCCTGATGGAATATTTGTAGTTACCTGTATCTGATATGTAGTAAAGAGACGTTCCGGATTCTTTAAAGCCGCTCTTTAATTTGTTGACATAAACGTCGTAAAACTTACTTGCGTTAGTCACTTTTTCAATTCCGCTAAAATCTGCCGGTGCGGTTCTTGCAGTTGTGGTATCCGGAGTTGCAGTGCTTTCGGCAGGCGTTGTCGTTTCAGCGTTTTCAGTGCTTGAGGTTGTTGTTGTCGTTGTCGTTGTAGTCGTTGTTGTTTCTGCCGTTGTCTCTTCAGCATCATTTTTTGCGCCACCGCATCCTACAAGACCGATTGTAAGAGCGGCGATACCTGTTGCCAAAAAAATTGATTTCTTCATGCCAATCCTCCCGTCAATAACTGTATGATTATGCTTGTCTTTACTATTATAATCCCGGGTAATTTTCTTTGCAATTTCCACCGGGCTTCATCACAATTTATTCAAAAAGTAATTTGTCAAATTCAGGAGACCGGCGTTTCACACCTTTCCTTCTAACTTAATCTCAGGCAGAGGTGCCACGGATCTTTTCAATATCCCGTTCATATATGCGATTGCAATACCGTAGTTGGTAATCGGAACGTTTTGATTTCTTGCGTATGCCATGCGGCTTTGCATTTCCTGTTCGTTAAGCATACAACCGCCGCAGTGAAGAATAAGCTTATACTTTGAGAGGTCTTCCGGGTAACCGTGGCCTGAAGATGTCTCTATGTTAATGTCTTTACCCGTATATTTACGAAGAAGGCGCGGCAGTTTTACAGTACCGATGTCTTCGCAATGTCTGTGGTGGGTGCAGCCTTCGGCAACGAGTACCGTGTCGCCGTCGGCAAGTGTATCTATTACCTTCGCGCCGTCTACCTGTTCTTTAAGCGTTCCCTTGTAGCGCGCCATGATTATGGAAAATGACGTAAGGGGGATGTCATTTGGGACAATGGCGTCAACTTCTTTAAAAACCTGACTGTCGGTTATTACCAGCCGGGGCTTACGCCCCGTTTCTTTGCCTGTTCTTAAAGTTTCGGATTCGTCTGCCGCCGCGGATGGATCTGTACAGTCACGGGATTCTTTCACACCGAAATACATGGCAAGCTCCGTGTCACGAATACAGACCGCATTACCGCCTGCCTCAAGGATATCTCGTATAACCTGCTGCTGCGGCAATATAAGTCTTCCCTTCGGTGCCGACTCATCTATCGGGATAACAAGCACCACGCTGTCACCTGTACTTATCAGGTCGGATACCATAAGACGTTTGCTACGGTTTTTCTTAACATCATCTCCTACCGCAATCACCGCTTCCTTTAAGTCATTAATTCCGATATGTTCAAGGGAGCTTACCAAAACGGTATTTCCTTCACCGCTTTCCGAAACAAAAATCCCGGCCGCCTTTAAAGCCGCGCCTTCGGACTTATTGTAACATACGGCTTTCCTGCCTGCCTGCATTTTCCCTGAAATTCCTTTACGAGCTCAAGCCTTTTTAATGCATCTTCCTTTGCCGCAGAATCGTCACGAGAATCACCTAACGTTTTAAAGATATCATTCGCATCAATAACAACCACCGCGATATCCGCCCTGGCAAATATTTCCTGCGTTCTCTTTACTCTCAGATGCCCGATGTCTGTATCATCCCCCAGACCCGGAGTATCTATAACCGCAACCGGTCCTAAGTCTCCAAGCTCCATTGTCTTAAGAACGGGATCCGTGGTCGTTCCTTTCTTTTCGGAAACTACGGATACGTCCTGTCCCGTAAATGCATTTATCAGTGAAGACTTTCCCGCATTCGTACATCCGAAAAATGCTATCTGTATCCTTTCGGAAACGGGTGTGTCATTTAATCCCATCAGCGCTCACCTCCCTGTTTAAAAAAAGATGACAATTCCGAACCGGCCATTTAATTCCGGTGTCATCCGTGTCATCTTTATTTTAGATTATTATACTACTTATTCTGTTTTTAAAAAATTATTCTTCTCCGAACATCTTCCAACCGTGATGGTCTGTATGAAGAAGATGATGAGACTTCTCTGAAAGCGGAGCTGTCAGATAGTCTTTGTAGATTGCCGTGATGGACGGGTTCTCGTGTGAGAAACGAAGCTGCATGTTCTTATCCTGTGTATAGAGCCAGTCAGCACGCTCTTCCTGCATACTGTAACCGTCAACGATAGGCTGTCCGCCACCGTTTACACATCCACCCGGACATGCCATAACTTCCACGAAGTGATACTCTACCTCGCCTCTCTTTAATGCTTCGAGAAGCTTATCGGTAGCGCCGAGCGTATGAGCAACGGCAATCTTAAGAGTTGTTCCGGCAAGTTCGAATTCATATTCTCTCCAGTCGTTCTGACCACGAACCTCTTTGAAGGCGTCAGGGTCACAGTTCTCGCCTGTTACAAGGAAATATGCACTTCTTAAAGCTGCCTCCATAACACCGCCGGTAGCACCGAAGATGTTACCCGCACCTGAACCGATGCCGAGCGGCTTATCAAGCTCAGTCTCTTCAATCGCACCCGGAAGGATGTGAGCAATCTCAATAAGTCTGTCAACCTCACGGTTTGTAAGAGAAAGATCTACGTCCTGATCTCCGCATGCATCGTTAAGGTTAGGAATGTCACATTCATGCTTCTTTGCAAGACAAGGCATAACTGATACGCAGAAAATCTTCTGAGGATCTACGCCTAAGATTTCAGCATAGTAAGACTTTGCAACCGCACCGAACATTCCCTGAGGTGATTTAGCTGTTGAAAGCTGGCTTGTAAACTCGGGATAGTGTGCCTTTACGTGTCTTACCCATGCAGGACAGCATGATGTAAACATCGGGAACTTATGCTTGTCTGCATTCTTAAGCTTATCTACGAACTCGCTTCCCTCTTCCATAATGGTAAGGTCGGCAGTGAAGTTGGTATCGAATACGTAATCGATTCCCATCATCTTGAATGCAGTACAAAGTCTCTCAACCGTTGCAAACTCAGGCTTAAGTCCGAAAGGCTCGCCCCAAGCTGTTCTGATTGAAGGAGCAATCTGCATAACAACTATCTTTTCAGGATCTTCAATAGCCTCGAAAAGTCTGTCTGTATCGTCACGCTCACGAAGCGCTCCTACAGGACAATGCTTGATACACTGACCGCAAAGAGCACAGCCTGATTCCTCAAGGCAGTTAGCCTTAGGATTAACACCTACAGTTGTACGTGATCCCGTATTAACTACGTCCCATACGTGTGAGTTCTGGATGTTATCACAAACCTGAACGCAACGCATACACTTAATACACTTGGAATCATCTCTGATAAGAGGATAATCCTTATTGAACTTAGGCATCGGAACTTCCTTATCATAATCAAGTTCCTGGATGTTAAGGTCGTTTGAAATTGTCTGAAGCTTACAGTTTCCGCTTCTTACACATGTTGCACAGTTGGAGTTGTGCTGTGAAAGAATAAGCTCAACGTTTGTTCTTCTTGCTTTTCTTGCTTTAGGACTGTTGGTTTTGATAACCATTCCTTCATCAACAGTATTGTTACAAGCAGTGAAAAGCTTGTCGTATCCTTCTACCTCTACAACACATACACGGCATGCACCGATTTCATTAATTCCTTCCCAGTAGCAAAGTGTGGGAATCTTAACTCCGGCCATGGCAGCGGCGCGTAAAATAGTGGTATTCTCAGGTACCTGTACCTGTTTTCCGTCGATTGTTAAATTTACCATTTTACACTCCTCCCTTCTCTGAATGCCGCATAACCGAAGTGATCACAGTGAAGACATCTGCCTGATTCCTGGCATGCTTCTTCGTCTGTCATACAGACTTCCATAAGTGAGAAGTCCTTAATTCTTTCTTCGGCAGCAATCTCACGCATGTTAACACGTCCGCATGGCTCGTGATCTGAGAATCTTACTCTCGGCAATTCAATATCTGACTTGATTTCATGGTTAAAACCAAGGTATTCATCAATATTAGCTGCTGCAACCTTACCGCCTGCAATGGCTTTGATAACGGTTGCAGGTCCCGTAACGCAGTCACCGCCGGCAAATACGCCTTCAGAACCTTCAATGTCACTTGTATCAAGAGCGCTGATGCGGCCTCTCTCAACTTTGATTCCTTCACGCTCAAGCTTGGTGGAATCGATACCCTGACCGATTGCAACGATAACCTTATCACATGCAAACTCAACCTCAGGTGCATTGGCAGCTGAAACTGTCGGACGACCGTTCTCGATAGCTCCGATAAGCTGTGGCTGAGCAATGATTGACTTAACCTTGCCGTCGGAATCCTTCTCGATACGAACAGGTGCATGAAGATCAACGATATCAACGTGATCTGCCATTGCTCCTTCGATCTCCTCTTCGAGAGCCGTCATATCCTGCTTTCTTCTTCTATAGATAACCTTTACGCTCTTAGCGCCGAGTCTTACGGCTGAACGTGCAACGTCCATAGCAACGTTACCGCCGCCGACAACAACGATATCCAGACCGTTGTAATCAGGCATCTCTTCATCACCGATTGCACGAAGCATATCAACTGCGGATGTAACGCCTTCAGCGTCCTCACCGTCGATACCGATCTTCTTATCGATATGTGCACCGATGGATACGTATACGGCATCATTTGCCTTACGAATCTCTTCAAGTGTGATGTCCTGTCCGATGCTTGTATCCGTAATTGTCTTAAAGCCTGTCTGCTTAAGACCTTCTATCTCACGATCAAGAACTTCTCTGGGAAGTCTGTAGCTTGGGATTCCGTAACGAAGCATACCGCCGAGCTGTTTTCTCTGCTCGTAAACCGTTACTTCATGTCCCATGATTGAAAGGTAATATGCTGCTGAAAGTCCGCTCGGACCACCACCGATAACGGCAACTTTCTTACCTGTAGATTCCGCAATTGCAGGTGTCTTAATATTATCCTCATGCTCAACGGCATATCTCTTAAGACCTCTGATATTGATAGGATCGTCTACCATATTACGACGGCAGTTAGCTTCGCAAGGATGCTCGCAAATCATACCGCATGCCGCTGGGAACGGATTATCCTTTCTGATGAGGTTAACCGCATCCTCATATCTTCCGTCATGAATAAGTGCGATATATCCCGGAATATCCACGTGTGCAGGGCACAAAGAAATACACGGAACCGCCTGATGGTGAGAACCGCCGCATTTACCGTACTTAACATGGCTTTCGTACTCTTCTCTGAAGCCTTTGATTCCTTTAAGAACCATACGCGCTGCTTCAGAACCGATTGCACAGTCAGCAGAGGCAAAAATACCCTCCGCTGTCTTCTCGATTACATCGAGTGTTTCTTCATCCGCATCTCCGTCAAGAACCTTATTGATAAGGTTCTCGAGCTGTCCGAGACCGATTCTGCATGGCGTACACTTACCGCAAGACTGCGTATGACACATGTGAACAAAGGATCCCGCCAAATCAACCGGACAGAGTCCCGGCTGACTTGAGTCAATCCTTCTTTCCAAGTCCTTATACAGTGTCTCGACAGTAGTCTGCGCCTGATTTTTAGTCGTGATACTTAATCTGCTCATATCTCTCCTGTCCACCTCTTAACATAATTACTTGTTCAGAATTGCAACAAGAGATTTCATTTCATACATACTTATTGTGAAGTCTATCACAGGATTAGGCGGTTAGAACAGGCTAATTTTTAGCAAATAAAAAAATCCGGCACCCGCCGGATTCTTTTAAAATAATAATTATTTTATTATGCGTACCTTGATAACACCCTCGATTGCTTCGAGTTTGCTTTTTAAGTCTTCACTTGAAGGTGCTTCAAGATCCAACATTGTATATGCGTAATTATCTCTTGACTTATTTGTCATGTCGCAGATGTTAACTCCCGCATCTCCCATAACCGCCGTTATCTGGCTGATGGTGTTCGGTATGTTCTGATGGCAAACAGCGATTCTTCCTGAAGACTGGCAAATTCCCATGTCACATGCCGGGTAGTTAACGGAGTTTCGGATGTTACCGTTCTCAAGGAAGTCGCGAAGCTCTTCAACCGCCATTACCGCACAGTTTTCCTCAGCTTCCTGTGTGGATGCGCCGAGGTGCGGGAATACGATGATGTTCTCTTTGCCGACTACCGTAGGATTAGCGAAGTCCGTAACGTACTTGCTTACGGTTCCGTCGCTGATTGCATTAAGAAGCTCTTCCTCATCAACAAGCACGTCACGTGCGCAGTTAATGATAACTGCCCCCGGCTTCATTATTGCAAATGCGTCTTTTCCGACCATTCCCTTTGTGGAATCAAGAGCGGGAACATGGATTGTTATGTAATCACACTCTCTGTAAATGTCTTCCACGTTACTGATGTGTCTTACCTTTCTGGAAATGTTCCATGCGGCACTTACGGAAAGGTACGGATCGTATCCGAGAACCTCCATACCGAGATTAACACACGCATTGGCAACGAGACGTCCGATTGCTCCAAGACCTATAACACCAAGCTTCTTCCCCTTAAGCTCCGTTCCCGCAAATGCCTTCTTAGCCTTTTCAGCTGTCTTTGCAATATCAGGGTCGGATGCATTCTCCTCTACCCACTTGGTTCCGCCGAGAAGATCTCTTGCCGCAAGAAACATTGCCGCAAGCACCTGCTCCTTAACCGCATTGGCGTTGGCACCCGGTGTGTTGAATACGATGATTCCCTCATCGGCACATTTCTCAAGAGGAATGTTGTTAACTCCGGCACCTGCTCTTGCGATTGCATGAAGACTTGTAGGAAGGTCCATGTCGTGCATCTTCGCACTTCTTACGAGAACGGCGTTTGATTCCTCGTAGGAAGCATCTTTATTGTAGTTTTCGGGAAGAAGGCTGAGACCCTCTTCTGAAATATTATTAAGGCAATGTATGTTAAACATTATTTGTTCTCCTTTTCAAACTTATCCATGAATTCAACGAGCTTCTGAACGCCCTCAATAGGCATTGCGTTGTAAATGGAAGCTCTCATTCCGCCAACGGATCTGTGACCTTTAAGATTGATAAATCCTGCAGCCTTAGCCTCTGAGATAAACTTAGCGTTAAGGTCGTCATCACCGGTAACGAAAGGTACGTTCATAAGTGAACGTGATGCAGGCTCAACGGTTCCCTTGAACAGATTGCTTGAATCAAGGAAATCATAAAGGATTGCGGCCTTCTTCTCGTTGTGCTCTTTCATTGCGGAAAGTCCGCCCATTTTCTTAATCCACTTAAATACCTTGCCGCAGATATAAATTCCGTAGCATGGAGGTGTGTTGTATAAGGAATTCGCGTCAGCGTGAGTCTTATACTTAAGCATGGTCGGTGTTCCGGGAAGAGTATCCTCCGTAATCATCTCTTCCTTGATTGCTGCGATAACGACACCTGCAGGTCCGATATTCTTCTGAACGCCGCCGTAGAACATGTCGTACTTGGCTATATCCATCGGCTCTGATAAGTAGCATGATGAAACATCGGCGATAAGTCTGTGTCCCTTGGTGTTCGGAAGCTCTTTAAACTTCGTTCCGTAGATTGTATTATTCTCGCAAATGTATACGTAATCGGAATCTTCGGGAATATCAAGGTCCGAACAGTCAGGGATATATGAAAATGTCTTATCCTCTGAAGAAGCAACCGCTACGGCATCACCGTAGATCTGAGCTTCCTTGAATGCTTTCTTTGCCCACTGACCTGTAATGATGTAAGCCGCTTTCTTATTCTTCATGAAGTTCATCGGAATCATCGCAAACTGTGTTGAAGCTCCGCCCTGAAGGAATAAAACCTTATAGTTATCCGGAAGTCCGAGAAGCTCTCTGAAATCTTTCTCAGCTTCCTGAATGATTGCTTCGTACTCTTTTGAACGGTGGCTCATCTCCATTACGGATTCGCCCGTTCCTCTGTAATCAAGCATCTCATCCGCCGCTTCTTTTAAAACCTCTTCCGGTAATACAGCCGGACCTGCACTGAAATTGTAAACTCTGGACATCTTATTTCTCCTTTATGTAAATATCACTTCTTCTTCAAATCACTTTCATCAAAGGCTTCTGAAATATTACCGCCCGGTGAAACCATCGGGAATACTTTGTCATCCTCGTCTATGAGACATTCTATCATAGAAGGACCTTTTTGTTTCAGAGCATTTGTAAAAGCTTTTTCAAATTCGGCAAGCGTCTTAACCCTGAAGCCTTTCGCTCCCAGACCTTCCGATACTTTAACAAAATCCACGCTGTCGTCAAGAATCGTCTGTGAATATCTCTTATCATAGAAAAGCGTCTGCCACTGACGAACCATACCGAGCACGTGGTTGTTAATCACGATCTCAATCACGGGGATACCGTACCTTGAAGCGGTCGCAAGCTCATTTAAGTTCATGCGGAAGCATCCGTCTCCCGCTATGTTAATGACCGTCTTGTCGGGAGCACCGACCTTTGCGCCGATTGCCGCTCCGAGACCGTACCCCATGGTTCCGAGTCCGCCCGATGTGATAAGGGTTCTGGGCTTTGTAAACTTAAAGTGCTGTGCAGCCCACATCTGATGCTGACCTACATCCGTTACGATAACGGCGTCGCCGTTTGTCATGTCGTAGAGCTTCTCGATGATTGCCGGACCGTTTAACTTCTTATCGCTAACCTTTATGGCGTACTTTTTCCTGGCGTCCTTTATCTCTGCAAGCCACTCCTTGTGGTTTTGCTGTTCGATCCTCTCATTGAGCCTTGATAATATCACTTTTGCATCGCCTATGATGCTCGCGTTCGTTTTGATATTCTTATTGATCTCTGCAGGGTCAACGTCTATGTGCACGATCTTTGCGCCCTTCGCAAAAGATCTCGTATTACCGGTATCTCTGTCCGAGAACCTCGCACCGATTACTATCAGTAAATCGCATTTGGAAATACCGAAGTTGGTCGTTTTCGTTCCGTGCATACCGACCATTCCGGTAAAGTAAGGACTTGTCTCATCAAATGCTCCCTTTCCCATAAGGGTGTCGCAAACGGGCGCATCCACCAGCTTCACGAATTCGGCAAGCTCTTCCTCCGCTCCCGATGAAATGACACCGCCGCCTACAAAAATGTAGGGCTTCTTGGACTTTGCGATAAGCTCCGCAACCTTTTCAACGTCCGCATCCTTAATGGTATCGGTAACAGGCTCCGGTTTAACGGGTTCCTTATATGTGTATGAGTAGGTCTCGGCCGTTACGTCCTTTGCCACGTCAACGAGTACCGGTCCCGGTCTTCCGCTCGCTGCTATCTCAAATGCCCTGCGCACTGTATCGGCAAGAGTCTTAATGTCCTTCACGATGAAGTTGTGCTTTGTGATAGGCATTGTAACGCCCGCGATATCTATCTCCTGGAAAGTGTCTTTTCCGAGCATTGATACATTTACGTTACAGGTTATTGCAACCATTGGAATCGAATCCATATAGGCCGTCGCAATACCCGTTACCAGGTTAGTTGCTCCCGGACCTGATGTTGCAAAGCATACTCCCGTCTTACCCGTAGCTCTTGCGTATCCGTCAGCCGCATGCGCCGCTCCCTGCTCGTGGGAAGTCAGGATATGGTTTATCTCATCCTGATGCTTATAAAGAGCGTCATATACATTAAGAGCAGTTCCACCCGGATATCCGAATACCGTATCAACGCCCTGCTCTTTCAGACACTCAACGATTATCTCAGCGCCGCTTATATTCATATATGTGCCTCCCTCATTTATTAATTATTACTGTCGGGGACCTCAAGAATGGCTCCCCTGTTTCCTGATGTTACCATACGTGCATAACGTGCCAGATATCCTGACGTGATCTCAGGCTCCCTCGGCTTCCATGCTTCTTTTCTTCTCTTAAGCTCTTCGTCGTCCACCATAAGCTGAATTGAATGATTCGGAATATCTATCTTAATGAGATCTCCTTCTTCAATAAGAGCTATAGGTCCGCCGACTGCCGCCTCAGGTGATACATGACCGATTGATGCGCCTCTGCTTGCTCCGGAGAAACGTCCGTCCGTAATAAGCGCAACGCTTGCGCCAAGTCCCATGCCGGCGATTGCCGATGTAGGCTTTAACATCTCGCGCATTCCGGGACCTCCTTTAGGTCCTTCGTATCTGATGACAACGATGTTACCGGCCTTTATCTTACCGCCCTGAATAGCCTCGAGTGCGTCTTCTTCACAATCAAACACACGCGCGCGTCCCTGATGCTCCATCATTGTCTCAACGACTGCAGATCTCTTAACGACACATCCGTCCGGTGCGAGGTTTCCTGAAAGTACCGCAAGACCGCCCGTTTTGGAGTACGGATTCATAAACGGTCTTATAACCTCTTCGTCGAGAATGTCGCACCCCTTTATGTTCTCTCTTACCATCTCTCCCGTTACGGTCATGCATTCCGTACGCATAAGTCCGTGATCGGCAAGCTCTTTCATTACCGCATGAACACCGCCGGCCTCGTGAAGATCTTCCATGAATGTATATCCGGCAGGAGCCAGATGACAGAGGTTCGGAGTCTTCTCGCTTATCTCATTGGCGTCTTTAATGTCGAAGTCATATCCGATCTCGTGTGCGATTGCCGGGATATGAAGCATGCTGTTGGTTGAGCAGCCGAGCGCCATATCGACCGTCAATGCATTTCTGATTGCATCCTTTGTTATTATGTCACTTGGTCTTATGTTATCTCTTACGAGATCCATAATCTTCATACCGGTACGTTTTGCAAGCTTTATCCTTTCGGAATAAACTGCAGGAATCGTGCCGTTACCTTTTAATGCCATACCGAGGGCTTCAGTCAGGCAGTTCATGGAATTAGCCGTGTACATTCCCGAACATGAGCCGCAGGTAGGACAGGCATTGTTTTCAAAATCAAGAACGTCTTCATCCGACATGGTTCCGGCTGCATTAGCGCCGAGTGCTTCAAACATTGAAGAAAGACTTCTCTTTTCCTTCTTAACGTGACCAGCAAGCATCGGACCGCCGCTTACGAATATGGTCGGAACGTTTACTCTTGCGGCAGCCATAAGAAGTCCCGGTACGTTTTTGTCACAGTTTGGTATCATAACGAGACCGTCGAACTGATGCGCAATTGCCATGGCTTCCGTTGAGTCTGCGACAAGGTCTCTTGTTACAAGAGAATATTTCATGCCGACGTGTCCCATCGCAATACCGTCACAAACCGCTATTGCCGGGAACATAAGAGGTGTTCCGCCCGCCTCGGCGATTCCCATCTTAACCGCTTCCGTAATCTTATCAAGGTGCATGTGACCGGGCACCACTTCACTGTATGAGCTTACCACACCGATAATCGGCTTTTGCATCTCTTCCTTGGTTAAACCGAGCGCATTAAGCAGGGACCTTTGCGGAGCATGCTCAATACCAGCCGTTATGTTGTCGCTTCTTAAATCTTTCTTTCCCGGAAATAATTCTTTATTCTCCATAATGATCACTCTTCCTTTAACATAAATCAGATGTTACCTGCTACTATGTCACCCATCTCCGAAGTGGTGCATTTTTTATTACCCTCTTCAAAAATGTCTCCTGTTCTGTAACCGTCTTTTAATGCCTTCTCAACTGCCGCCTCGATGGCTCCCGCTTCATCCTCCAAATCGAATGAATATCTGAGCATGAGCGCTGCGGAAAGTATCGTGGCAAGCGGATTAGCAATGTTCTTTCCTGCTATGTCGGGCGCGGATCCGTGACTTGGCTCGTAGAGTCCGAACTTATCGGCCCTAAGAGACGCACTTGAAAGCATACCGATCGAACCCGTCACCATACTTGCCTCGTCAGAGAGGATGTCTCCGAACATGTTCTCGGTAAGGATTACGTCAAACTGCGCCGGATTTCTTACGAGCTGCATCGCCGCATTATCAACGAGCATATCCTCAAGCTCAACATCCGGATAATCCTTTGCGACATCCTTTACGACATCTCTCCAAAGTCTTGAGGAATCAAGGACATTTGCCTTATCGACGCTTGTAACCTTCTTTCTTCTCTTTAAGGCAATGTCAAACGCCTTTATTGCTATGCGTCTGATCTCTTCCTCGTTATAGACGAGCGTGTCGGTTGCGGTTTTAAGGCCGTTAATCTCTTCCGTCTTTCTCTCTCCGAAGTAGAGACCGCCGGTAAGCTCACGCATGATAACCATGTCTATGCCTTTGGCACTTATCTCGTCTTTAATGGGGCATGCGCCGGCAAGCTCCTTATAGAGGTAAGCCGGTCTTACATTTGCAAAAAGACCAAGCTCTTTTCTTATTCGCAAGAGTGCCGCCTCAGGTCTTAAATTCGGAGCAATGCCGTACCATTCGGACTTACCGACGTCTCCGCCGACTGCTCCCAGAAGCACGGCGTCTGAATTTTTGGCGGTCTCAAGCGCCTCATCCGTAAGAGGTACCCCGCATGCATCAATCGAGCAGCCCCCCATCAGGATCTCTTCGTATATAAAATCGTGTCCGAATTTATCGGCCGTGGCATTAAGAACTTTTACAGCCTCAGCAACGATTTCCGGACCAATCCCGTCTCCCGGAATAAGTGTAATATTCGCCTTCATACAGTTCTCTCCATAAAATAAAATTATCTATAATCATAACTTAAATGATAACTGTTTTCAAGAAAAAAAGAAGGCTCTTACGCCTTCTTCTCTTCCTTAGCTGCCTGCTTTTCTTCTTCTTTTTTCTTGCGTTCTTCTTCTTTGGCAGCCTTCTTTTCTTCTTTTTCTCTCTCTTTTTTCTTCTCTTCCGTGTTCTCGGCAGCCTTGTCAGCCATGTCTATGGATGTTGAGAAGGATGAAGCCTTTTCAACCTGCTCTATGCAGTCCTTCTTCATGGCGATTCGGCAGTTTTTGTTATTACCGAACTCAACGATAACCGTCTCTTCCTGAACGTCAACAAGTTCTCCGTAGAAGCCGCTTGTCGTAAGAACGAAGTCTCCGGGAGCCATCCCTTCGAACATGGACAAACGCTCTTTATTTCTCTTTTGCTGTGGTCTGATACCCGTCAGGAATAAGACACCTATCATTGCCGCCACTATTATTATAAGTACTACAGAATTTCCCATGGCATTATTACCTCCCGCCAAAAATTTCCCGCTAATTATAAATGAAATCAACGCGGATGACAAGTATCAAATCAAGATTCCCCGTCAGCCATCATTGCAATTCTTTCATTTTTGAATGATTTATATTCACCCGCATCGATTGCCGCGCGGATATCTTCCATAAGATGATTGTAAAAATACAGGTTGTGAATCACGCACAGACGCATTCCGAGCATTTCCTTCGCCTTTATCAGATGCCTGATGTAGGCTCGTGAATGGTTGCGGCATGCCGGGCACCCGCACCCTTCTTCAATCGGAGAGTCATCGCGCTCGTAGCAGGCGTTGTGCATGTTTAGTTTCCCGGTCTTAGTATAGACGTGACCGTGCCTGCCGTTTCTTGAAGGGTAAACGCAGTCAAAAAAGTCGACTCCGCGCTCTACTGCCTCCAGGATATTGGCCGGGGTTCCGACCCCCATAAGATATGTGGGCTTGTCCTTCGGAAGATGCGGTACCGTCACGTCCAAAATCTCATACATCTCTTTATGCGTCTCACCGACCGCAAGACCGCCGATTGCATAACCGTCAAGGTCCATATCGGTTATGACCTTCGCATGCTCTATTCGGATATCCGGATAAACCGCGCCCTGATTAATACCGAAAAGCAGCTGGTCCTTATTTATCGTATCTTCCAGAGAGTTTAATCTCTTCATCTCGGCCGCACTTCTCTCAAGCCAGCGCGTGGTTCTGTCCACGGAATCCTGAATATATTTTTTTTCGGCTTTCGCGGGCGGACATTCATCAAATGCCATGGCTATGGTCGAGGCAAGATCTGACTGTATCTGCATGCTCTCTTCCGGCCCCATGAATATCTTTTTACCGTCGATATGCGAATTAAACGTCACGCCTTCTTCTTTTATCTTGCGAAGTCCAGCCAGGGAAAATACCTGGAATCCTCCCGAATCCGTAAGGACAGGCTTCTCCCAGTTCATAAAACGTCTGATTCCGCCAAGGTCTTTTATAAGGGAATT
>CAJOLA010000031.1 GCA_905235275.1 uncultured Lachnospiraceae bacterium | reverse complement strand
TTCTTTAGACCAACCGGATTATAAAAGCAATATCGATATAAAGATTCCCAAAACGAAATCGCGCCGGGACTCTCTAACCTCTTTTTTTTTTGGGCTCGAAAGTATAAAATAGATTGCATTAGGAGGATAAGAATTTGAGAAATCTGACGTTACTGACCGACCTGTATGAACTTACAATGATGCAGGGATATTACAAAAAAAATAATAATAAGAAAGTCATATTCGATGTGTTTTACCGCAAGAATCCGTTTGGCGGCGGATATGCCATTTGCTGCGGGCTTGAGCAGGCGATTGACTACGTGAAAAATCTGCGATTTGAAGATGATGATATTGAATATTTGAAGTCTACGGGAAAATTTGAAGAGGATTTTCTTAAATATTTAAGGGATTTCAGATTCACTGGAGACATATGGGCTATCCCGGAAGGAACTGTGTGCTTTCCGAGAGAACCGCTTTTAAAGGTGATTGCACCTATCGATCAGGCGCAGCTTATGGAATCGGCCATTCTAAACATTATTAATCATCAGTGTCTCATAGCCACAAAGGCATCCCGCGTGGTTGAAACGGCCGGCAAAAATAATGTCATGGAATTCGGGCTTCGCCGCGCCCAGGGGCCGGATGCCGGCATATACGGCGCAAGAGCCGCCGTTGTCGCAGGCTGTATCGGAACGAGTAATGTCCTTGCGGCCAAGATGTTTGACATACCGGCTCTCGGCACGCATGCCCACAGCTGGATTATGAGCTTTGAAAGTGAGTACGAGGCTTTTAAAGCGTATTCTGAGATTTATTCGGACAACTGTCTCCTCCTTGTTGATACGTACGACACTTTAAATTCCGGTGTTCCGAATGCCATTAAGGTATTTACGGAAATGAAGGAAAATGGCATTAAACCGAAATCATACGGCATCCGTCTCGACTCCGGGGACCTTGCATACCTTTCAAAGAGAGCCAGAATAATGCTTGATAATGCGGGATTTGAAGATGCCATCATCTCGGCCTCAAGCGATCTTGACGAATATCTTATAGCCTCTCTTATTTCCCAGGGTGCGCGCATTGACTCCTGGGGCGTCGGCACGAACATGATTACCGCAAAGGATAATCCGGCATTCGGCGGGGTATATAAGCTTGCGGCCATTGAAGATTCATCCGGAAATATGGTTCCAACGATTAAGATATCCGAAAACGTTGCTAAGATATCCGATCCCGGTGACAAAGTCATCTACAGAATCTACGACGATGACGGAAAGATATTTGCAGATCTTATCGCTTTATCCCACGAGACATACAGCGAGTCGGAACCGTTGGAGCTTTTCGACCCGAATGAGCCATGGAAGCGCACGACGCTTGAGCCCGGGCACTACAGCATGAAGCCGTTGCTTGTTAAGGTATTTGATAACGGTCAGTGCGTGTATGAATCGCCGAGCGTAAGTAAAATCAAGGCCTTCAGAGAGACCGAACTTGAATCAATCTGGGAGGAATCAAGGCGTCTTCTTAATCCTCACGAGGTACACGTTGATATATCACAGGAGCTCTACGACTTAAAACAGGAACTTCTCAACAACCGTAAACGTACCCGATAATAGGATGAACCGGAATAGATAATTTTATTACGGGTCAGGGGAAGAAAACGGTTTAAAGGGATTCCATAACCAGAAAATCACGTAGTCTGATATGCTCCACATTGCTGATGGAATAGTCCAGATCATCGTTCGTTATCATAATACACATCCTCCTACTGAGAACTTTAGTAAAATTCGGCAAAATTCTCAATAGTATTGAGAAAAATGTCTACAACACGTTTTATTCTCAATAGTACCCGACTTATCTGCTAAAAAACTATTGACAATCAGTACAGGTTAGTTGGAGAAAACTGTATTTGCTAATTTTGAGGTCGCGCAAGCGATCTTTTTTTTTGTCCTATATCCCTAAAAGAAAGGCAGACAATAAAAAAAGACTCTCATAAGAGAGTCTGTGTGAATATCAACGGGCTTTCTTTTTAGGCTTTGGCGCGGTAGCCGCAGTCTTGGAAGCCTTAATGGGTATGAAGCTCGTAACGTATATTCCGCTGACAGATGCCTTAACGTTAGTCTTAACAGGAATGGTTTTATATACATCCTTCTCGGCCACGAAAGTCATGATTCTCGGACCGACCTTTGCCTTTAAGATGGGCATCTTTCTTCTTAAGTAACGCTTGGGTGCCTGGTCCGTTACCATCTTGGGGAGGCCGGCGTCTCTTAGAGGCATCTTCTTCTTATCTATAATCAGCATATTGATGGTTTCTTTCGTTTCATCAATCATCTGCTGCTGTTCGTCGGCTCTTCTTTCGAACTTCTTCTTCAATGTAAAGTTGAATACGATTATGGCACCAACTATACACAGTCCGACTATAATAATCACCATTAACCAAATCGGCATAATTTCCCTCCGAGTAAAAAAATCAAACTGCGATAGATTATATCACAATGAATCAAAACATACAAAAATTATTTTTTTTCAAGATAAGCCTTTAAAATCTGCTGCCTTGTAAATTCCGGTAAAGCTTTCTGTTCTTCCTTTGAGAGATCTGCCGTCTCGATTGGCGGCAGGAATTCCAACGTGGTCTTTTGTCTGTGAAGCCATGGGAAATGCTTTTCAAAAATCTCACGAGTGTTGGTCTGCACGACCGGAACTATCGGGGCGCCCGTCTTGGTTGCAAGCTTAAAGCTTCCCGCATGAAATTCCAGCACGCCCTCGCCTTTGTTTCTCTTGCCTTCGGGGAATATAAGTACGGAAGTTCCTTTCTTTAAAAGGTCTATTCCCGTAAGAATTGCTTCCATGTTCTGGCGAAGATTTCCCATTTCAAGAAAAACACAGTCAATGCATTTCATCCATACATTGATGGCGGGTGCTTTCTTCAGACCGTCCTTTGAATAAATGGCAGTGGGGCACGGCATATAACAATATGAGATAATCAGGTCATAGTAGCTTCTGTGATTCCCCATAAAGACAACGGGTCTGTCCTTGGGGATATTCTCAAGTCCGTAAACCTTCGGCGTGGAACCGCTCAGAAATGTAAGCGTGCGAAACGCATTCGTTATTACTATATAGCTAAACTGCGTCGCTTTCTTCGGGCTCTTTTTTCGTATGAAAAATTCTACCGGTAAAAGTATCAGGCTTGAAAGCATGAAAAGACCGACGAATATAACGCTTATAATTGTTCTGAAAAAGGGCATAATCGACTCCTAGGTAGTTTAGATGATGATTTACTGTCTCCTTAGCAGCTGTTCGGCGCCCGAAGAGTAGTGAAGCTCATTATCATTTGTTATGAAAACAGCCTCCGTGTCGGGCAGACTCTCCACAAGCTTAAGACCTTCATCAAGTCCGAGCGTAAAGCATACGGTACTCAGACAGTCCCCGTCAAGTGAATTCTTTGTGATAACGGAAACCTGGTAAAGATTATTTTCTAACGGATATCCGGTCGAGGGGTCGAGTATATGATGGAAAATGCGACCGTCCTTTTTAAAATAACGTTCGGAAATACCGGATGTTATAAGTGAAGCATCGTGCATTTTAAAAACGGCAACGGTATCTGACAGCTCGCCGAAGGGCTTGCGCACACCGATATTAAACGGCTCGCCGTCCTTATCTCCGAGACAGCAGACGTTTCCGCCAAGATTTATGATTGCGCTTTTCGTCCCCTTCTCAATAAGAAAATCCTTTATTTTGTCTGCGATGTAGCCCTTGGCTACGGCACCAAGGTCGATGACGGTACCGGGATTTTTGGAAACGCTCCATCCGTTATCGGCTTTTGTAAGCTTTATCCCGGAATCATCAACATAAGCGAGCTGTTCTTTTATAAGCTTATCATCCGGGATTTCCGGATTATCGCCCCTGAAATCCCAAAGTCTCGAAACGCTTCCTATTGATACCTGAAATCTTTTGCCGGAGAGTTCGGACATATAAAGGGCGCGGTTAATGGCATCTCCCAGCTCTTCAGATACAACGGTTGTCTCGTTATTGTTTAATTTCCACAATTCGGAAGTCGTATCCTGCATCGAGAAAATCTTCTCGTATTTGTCACAAAGCCCCAAAGCCTCCCGGAGCACGGACTCGGGAGTGTCGTCATAAGCGGCTATGGATACGTATGTGTCAAGCTTGAAACCGTCAACCTCGGCATATTCTTCCGGCTGTGAAGAAAATGAACAACCCGCCAAAAGTAAAGATGAACATATTCCTGCGATAAGAGGCAGCTTTACTGCAACTTTCATTTTAAAAATCCCTTCTCCACGTAATTTTACGCGAAATATTATAACAAATTTATTGTAATTTTTGTGATATTTAAAATGTATTTGTTTTATTTTTATCATTATTGTGGTATAAGTAAGGGAACACGAAAAAATCCAAAACGGAAGGTGAAAATAATTATGAAGAAGTTTAAGTCAATTATGGGTATTGCCGCAGCTGCAACAGCAGCTGCCTGTCTTGCTGCGTGTGGTGGCGGTTCTCAGTATGGCGATACGACTAAGAATATAGAAGTAGCGGCTAAGGATTACCAGGATTATTACCTTAACTGTGCACGTGTTTACAGAAATTACGTAAACGTTGCCGATTATAAGGGCATTGAGGTAACCAAGGTGGACCGTTCAAACGAGACGGTTACAGATGAAGCGGTTGATACCGTATATAACGGCCTCGCTGAGGAATTCAGAAACGAAGAGGATGTAACCGAGGGCGGTAAGACCGAAAAAGGCGATGAGATCGTAATGGACTTCACCGGTTCCATCGACGGTAAGGAATTTGAAGGCGGTGCTTCAACCGACTACAGCTATACAATCGGATCCGGACAGTTTATCTCAGATCTTGATGAAGGACTGGTAGGAAAAGAAGCTAACAAAGAATATAACATCGACGTTAAATTCCCGGATGACTACGGTAATGAAGAATTAAACGGCAAGCAGTCCGTAT
The DNA here is from genome assembly GCA_905235275.1 of uncultured Lachnospiraceae bacterium. Classification (GTDB taxonomy): domain Bacteria; phylum Bacillota; class Clostridia; order Lachnospirales; family Lachnospiraceae; genus UBA4285. The sequence goes on along the minus strand of CAJOLA010000031.1, from coordinate 7,935 downwards.
TTAAAGTTACAATCAAGAAGATTGTAAGACCTACAAATGCCGAGCTTAATGATGAGTTTGTTGCTGCGCATACGAGTGACTGGGAAGATAGAGGATACGGCAGCGGTATCACAACCGTTGATGCTTTAAAGGCCGGCATCAAAGAATCCATCCAAAAGGATGCAAAAGAACAAAACAATCAGCAGGTTTATGAAGAGGCTATCGCTAAGATAGTTGAAAAGTCTGAATTTAAAGATGAGCTTCCACAGGAAGAGCTTACTTACCTTTCAGACACCATGAAGAGTAATGTTAAGAGCCAGTACGAAAACTACGGTGCATCCATGGGCATTGAATCATTTGATGATTATATCAAGCAGTCCTACGGATATGAGTCAGAGGATCAGTTTAATGAGTATGTTGACACTCAAGCCAAGGAATATCTTAAGACAAAGATGGTAACGATGGTTATAGCTGCCGATAATAACGTAAACGTAAGTGCCGATGATATAACACAGGAAGGAAATGACATAGCGCTTTACTACGGTTATGGAAGCTATCAGGAATTGGTAGAGCAGTATGGCCAGATTCTTAATGCCGAGACGGGATATCGGGTTGTCTACAATAAAGTATCCGAGATTGTAACCGCAGAAGCAAAAGAGGTTGATGCGACACAGGCCGCAACCTCAGAGGCTGCAAGCGAGAGCGCATCGGAGTCCGATCAGTCAGGCGAAGCAAATGTTGAGGGCGAGACTTCTTCATCTAACTAATTTAAAGAAAGATTTTTTTGAAACCCTTTTGCCGGATAATAACCGGTAAAAGGGTTTTTTATGATACTGATTGAAAGAGATTTTTTTAAGAAAAAAAATCGCCGCAGTGCTTAAGGAGAGTAGAAAGCACTACGGCATTTTGCCCCTTGCGAACCGCATTCGCAAGTCTTAAGTGAAGCTTTGGGGGTGACTTCACTTAGGAGGGAAAATATGAAAAAAATTAGTCGGCGGAACATTGTTATCCGCCTACGTAGACTATAACATATTTTAATTTTTAACCTGTGAAAAAAATGTGAAGAGTGGGCGGTTATCGCGATAATCAACCGATCAACTAAACCGTTAAAATAAAAACCCGGTAATAAATTAATAAATTCAAAAATTTTAAGGGTAAACGTTTTTGTAAAAGTGTTTCAGAAGAACACGTTTTATCTTCTTGACGGAAGATTGTTTTTTGGTTACGATATTCAGAAGTTGTATTCATATGAAAGGAAAGGGTTTTATGGAAAAGAGATTATTTACTTCAGAATCAGTAACTGAAGGACATCCTGATAAGATTTGCGATCAGGTTTCAGATTCCATTCTTGATGCAATATTTGATCAGGATCCGTATGCCAGAGTTGCATGCGAGACACTTACAAATACAGGTTTTATTATTGTTATGGGAGAGGTTACGACCACTGCCCAGGTTGATATACCGTCAGTAGTCAGAAAGACCGTGACGGAGATAGGTTATGATTCCTCAGAGAAGGGATTTGACGGTAATACATGTGCCGTTATGGTGGCGCTTGATAAGCAGTCACCGGATATTGCACAGGGTGTTGATAATGCCATCGAGACAAGAGACGCTGAGGGTGCGGACCTTGATACGGGTGCCGGTGACCAGGGAATGATGTTCGGATATGCTACGAATGAGACAGAGGAATATATGCCTTATTCCGCCGCTCTTGCTCAGAAGCTTTCACGTCAGCTTGCCAAGGTACGTAAGGACGGTACGCTCGGATATTTAAGACCTGACGGAAAGACACAGGTTACCGTTGAATATGACGAGAACAATAAGCCGATCAGACTTGATGCAATCGTTGTTTCAACCCAGCATGCGCCGGATGTGACTCAGGAGCAGATTCACAAGGACATCAAGAGATTTGTAATCGATGCCATTGTTGATTCCAGCATGGTTGATGATGATACGAAGATCTATATTAATCCTACAGGACGTTTCGTTATCGGCGGACCTAACGGAGACAGCGGTCTTACGGGACGTAAGATAATCGTTGATACATACGGCGGTGCCGCAAGACACGGCGGCGGTGCATTTTCCGGAAAAGACTGCACCAAGGTGGACAGATCTGCAGCTTATGCCGCAAGATATGTTGCAAAGAACCTTGTGGCAGCAGGAATTGCCGACAGAATAGAGATTCAGGTTTCTTATGCCATCGGCGTTGCCACTCCGACATCCATCATGGTTGACACATTCGGAACGGGCAAGCTTGAGAACGAGAAGATTGTTGAGATAATCAGAAATGAGTTCGATTTAAGACCTGCGGGCATCATCAAGATGCTTGATTTAAGAAGACCTATCTACGGTCAGACCGCAGCATACGGACACTTCGGAAGAACGGATATCGACCTTCCGTGGGAGAAGCTTGATAAGGTAGAAGACCTTAAGAAATATCTTTGATTTTTTAAACTTTGAAGCCGGGTTTTAAAACCCGGTTTTTTTTTATATTTTTATAATGATTTATGCCTTGATATCGGTTGCTTTTCCGTTTACAATGTAAAAACGGTTGATATTTGAAAGGGGACGTTATGTTATCTGCTGACATAGGAATAGATCTTGGTACAGCGAGCATACTTGTATATATAAAAGGAAAAGGCGTAGTTCTTAAGGAGCCTTCCGTAGTAGCTTTTGATCAGGAACAAAACAAAATAAAAGCAATAGGCGAGGAAGCCCGCCTTATGCTTGGTCGTACGCCGGAGAACATCGTGGCGGTAAGACCGCTCAGACAGGGTGTTATCTCGGATTACAAGGTAACCGAGAAGATGCTTAAATATTTTATCGATAAAGCGGTAGGAAGACATCTCTTCAGAAAGCCGCGTATCAGTGTCTGTGTGCCTTCGGGAGTTACGGAGGTTGAGAGACGTGCGGTTGAGGATGCGGCCATCCAGGCCGGAGCAAGAGAAGTGGCCATTATCGAGGAGCCGATAGCTGCTGCCATCGGAGCGGGGATAGATATTTCCAAGCCATGCGGGAATATGATAGTTGATATAGGAGGAGGAACGACGGATATCGCCGTTATTTCTCTTAATGCTACTGTCGTAAGTACTTCAATTAAGATTGCGGGCGATGATTTTGACGAATCCATAGTTCGCTATATGAGAAGGAAGCATAATCTTCTTATCGGTGAGAGAACCGCCGAGGAGATTAAGATTCGCGTGGGATGCGCTTATCCTCTGCCCGAGGTAAGAACCATGACCGTAAAGGGCCGTAATCTCGTGACGGGACTTCCCAAGTCCGTTGAGATTACCTCGGATGAGATGGAAGAGGCTTTAAGGGAAGATGCGAATCAGATCGTTGAGGCCGTAAAAAGCGTTCTTGAGAGAACACCGCCCGAGCTTTCGGCTGATATTGCAGAGAGAGGCATTGTGCTTACGGGAGGCGGAAGTCTCCTTACCGGTCTTGAAGAGCTTCTCGAGGCAAAGACAGGTATCCATACGGTTACGGCAAAAGACCCGATGACTGCGGTGGCGATAGGTACGGGTAAGTTTGTTGAGTTCATGGCCGGAAAGCGGGAACTTCAGGATTGAGTATGAGTACATCTTCTGACAACAACATAGAAGGATATGTTGAATCAATTATTTTTCAAAATGAGGAAAACGGTTACGCCGTAATAACCATGTCGGTTAATCTGGTTGAGATTACGTGTGTCGGAACACTTCCCGGCATTTCTCAGGGCATGTATATATCTGCGGAAGGCAGGTACGTTGAACATCAGGTATACGGCGAACAGTTTCAGATAGAATCTTTTACGGTAAGAGAGCCTCACAACCGTGAGGCTTTTCTTCGTTTTATATCCAGCGGGATTGTCCCCGGAATCAGAAAAAAGAACGGACAAAAAATAGCTGACAGGTTCGGCGATGATTCTTATCGGATCATGCTTGAAGAACCTGAGACTCTTGCGCGCGAAATTAAGGGAATATCTCTTAATCAGGCATATAAATTTCAGGAGGCCCTTACGGGTAACAGGGCGATTAACGACGCCCTGATTTTCCTGCAGGGAATGGGGATAGGAAGTGTCCTTGCCAAAAAGATTTATTCTTTTTACGGCGAAGACATGTATTCGATTCTGCGCGAGAATCCCTACAGACTTACCGAAGACATCGAGAATATAGGGTTTAAAACAGCCGATGAATATGTTAAGAGATCGGGACTTAAAATCAGTCTTGAGAACAGGGCGCGTGCCGCATGTATTTATTCACTCGAGAGGTCGGTCGGTGACGGACACTGCTATCTTCCGATTGGAGTGCTTCAGGCATCCGTTGAGGAGATGCTGGGAACAACCCTTGATGATTTTCAAAGCATCGTATCGGAGTTATCCGTTGAGTCAAAGCTTACGGCAAGGATTGCCGAGGACGGAGAGGTAAGGGTTTACCTTCCGGCGTACTTTAGTATGGAGCAAAATGTTGCCGTTAAGTTAAATGAGTTAAGCAAAGTAAAGCCGGCTTCCGAATTATCAGACAGAGGAGAGGAATTTATCGAAGAAAAGATCTCCGCGATTGAAAAGGAAACGGGAATAACTCTTGACGATAAGCAAAGACAGGCGGTGCGTGACGCGCTTGAAGGCGGAGTGCTTGTTATCACCGGAGGCCCCGGTACGGGAAAGACAACGGTCATTAATTCCATTATTAAGATATTCAGTGAGCTTGGGCTTGATATTAAGCTTGCGGCACCGACCGGAAGAGCATCTAAGAGGATGAGCGAGGCGTGCGGGATGGAAGCACAGACCATTCACAGGCTTCTCGGATATACGCCGTTTAGTTCGTTTGGTGACGACGAAGACTCCGCTCAGATGAAGTTCGAATATAATTCCGAGAATACGCTTGAAGCGGATATCGTAATCATCGATGAGATGTCGATGGTTGATTTGTGGCTTATGAATGCCCTGGTAAATGCCCTTGCTCCCGGAACCGCGCTTCTCTTAGTGGGAGACAGCGACCAGCTTCCGAGCGTCGGCGCCGGAAGGGTTCTTAGCGACATTATGGATTCGGAATGCTTTCCTGTTGTAAGACTTGATAAGATTTTCAGACAGGCACTGGGCAGCGACATCATTGTAAATGCCCATAAGATTAATAAGGGCGAGAAGGTCGACCTTGACGCGCAAAGCAAGGACTTTCTTTTTATTAACAGAGACGATCCCGATAAGATTATTTCAGCGATGTATACGCTTCTTACGGATAAGCTTCCGAAGTATGTCGACGCGCCGGCAAGTGAGATACAGGTACTTACTCCGTCAAAGTCATCAAAGACCGGAGTAGAGAGATTAAACAGGGTTTTGCAGAGTCTCATCAATCCGCCCGATAAGACAAAGCGGGAGAAGCAGGTTCGTGACACCGTTTTTCGCACGGGTGATAAGGTCATGCAGATAAAAAATAATTACGAGCTTGAGTGGACGCGTATGTATGACGACGGAATGCGTGAAAAGGGCAGGGGAATTTATAACGGCGATATCGGAGTGATAACGCAGATTAACAGCTTTGCCGAGACGGTTACCGTTTTGTTTGATGACAGCAGGGTTGTCGAATACGACTTTGGGGAGCTTGAGGATCTCGAGCTTGCATACGCAATTACCATTCATAAAGCGCAGGGAAGCGAATATCCGGCAGTGGTTATTCCGATGTTTACAGCGCCAAAGATGCTTATGAACCGTCAGCTGTTATATACGGCGGTGACAAGAGCGCGCAAGTGTGTTTGCATGGTCGGCATAAAAGAAATTTTTGAACAAATGGAGGGGAATATATTTGAGTCGCAAAGATATTCGGCATTATCTGAAGCTATCAGGCAGAATCATTCTTGACAGCATCTATCCGAAAAGCTGCGTGGTATGTGCAAGTCCGCTGGAGTTTGACAGAAGGAACCAAAAGGAGAGGATGCATGAAGAGTGCAAAAGATTTTTAAAGCCTCTTACGGGACCGGTTTGTTGCAAATGCGGCAAGAGTGTTTCTGAGGATGATACGCTTTGTGAGGACTGTAAAAAGACAGAGAGGACATTTGACGGGGCTGTAGCGGTCTTTGAATACAATACCGCGATTAAGGAGAGTGTTTACAGGTTTAAGTATAACAACAAAAGGGAGTACGCCGCGTCTTTTGCATATATGATTGAAAAGACTCACGGCGAGATAATTCGTTTGTGGAAGCCCGATGTCATTATCCCGGTGCCCATGCATGCAGAGAAGAAAAAGGTGCGGGGATATAACCAGGCGGAGCTTCTCGCAAAGGAGACGGCAGACATTTTTGGTATCAGGATGGATGCGGATGCTTTAGTGCGAAAGAAAATGACCGTTCCGCAAAAAGAGCTGAGCACCGGCAACAGATATAAAAACTTAAACGGGGCATTCGGCGTAAGGAAAGATCTTACCGGCAGGAGAGTGCTTCTTATAGATGACATTTATACGACGGGTGCCACGTTTGATGCATGTGCGCAGACGTTAAAGAGCGCGGGAGCGGCAAAAGTATACGGAACATCCCTTTGTATAGGGCGTGGATTTTAATTTGCTTAACTTACGGCATAATAGTAAAATTTATTAAAAAATTATCGGAGGCTTTTTGTTATGAAGGTAACGGTTCTTGCAGGCGGAACAAGTACGGAAAGAGACGTATCCCTTGTGACATCGGTTATGGTGTGCAAGGCATTAAGAAAGCTTGGTCATAAGGCAAATATTGTGGACGTTTTTTTCGGGACGGAAAAGTATAAAAATCCGGACGAATTCTTTGAAGACGACAACAATCTCGACGAGCTTGGCAGCGACTTAAAAGAAAAGACGGCTGATGTAAGCGATGAGATTAAAAGACGCAAGGTTACGGGTGAAGAGTTCTTCGGACCGGACGTTATTGAATTCTGTAAAGCGGCCGACATAGTATTTATGGGTCTTCACGGCGAGAACGGCGAGAACGGAAAGGTGCAGGCGGCACTCGATCTCTCGGGCGTTAAATATACCGGTCCCGGGAGCCTTAGCAGTGCGCTTTGCATGGATAAGGAAATCACAAAAAAGGTACTTGTTGCGGAAGGCGTTCCGATGCCAAAGGGAATAACACTTACAAGAGGCGAAGATACTTCTGCAGCGAAGGACGTACCGCTTCCCTGCGTCGTTAAGCCGGCGTGCGGCGGTTCAAGCGTGGGCGTTACGATTGCAAATACCGAAGAAGAAAGAAGTACCGCCATTAAGGAAGCGTTCGCTTTGGAGAAAAAGGTACTTGTTGAAGAATTCATTAAAGGTCGTGAATTTTCAGTCGGAGTATGCGACGGTAAGGCATTGCCCGTAATAGAGATTATCCCAAAGGGCGGAATATATGATTACGCTCACAAATACGATCCGGACGGAGCCGAGGAGATTTGCCCGGCAGACCTTCCGAAGGAAATATCCGAGAAGATGCAATACTGGGCCGAGAAAGCATGTGAGGCGGCAGAGATTGATACATATTCAAGAGTCGATGAGCTTCTTAACGACAGAGGCGAGATTTATTGTCTGGAGATTAATACCCTTCCCGGAATGACGCCGACATCGCTCCTTCCTCAGGAAGCGGCTGCAATAGGCTGGTCATATGAAGATCTTGTACAAAAGATTATTGATGTTTCGCTTAAGCAATACAAGGATGATGCTTTTTAAAAAGGAGAACTGTTTTGGATAAGATGACTGTTAAGCAGGTGGTTGATGCCTGCGCCGGTGAGTTTAAGGGAGATGAATCCGTTTTAGAAAAAGAAGTTACTTCCGTTGTGACCGATTCAAGAAAGGTTGTGCCGGGAAGCGTGTACGGAGCAATTAAGGGCAGCAGGGTTGACGGACATGACTTTATAGAGAAGGCATTTGAAGACGGCGCGTATCTTGCCGTAGGAGAAAATGATTTTACGCCTTCCGGTGGCGCATATGTAAAGGTGTCAGGTACCGTTGAAGCGGTGGGACGAATCGCAAAAAG
>CAJOLA010000030.1 GCA_905235275.1 uncultured Lachnospiraceae bacterium | reverse complement strand
TAACGATTCGGTCGGTCTTAATTCTTTGACCCGAATCCCAATGTTCATCAAAGCAAATATCGGCATGCTGATTTGTGCGAACCGAATGCGCGCACGGGCTTCAAGCGATGCCGGAACTTTTCGGGATTAGGCTTTACCATTCTGGTTCATAACGATTCGGTTGGTCTTAATTCTTTGCCCCGGAGGCCGGTTCAGCAAAGTAAATTATCGGCGTGCTGATTTGCGCGAACCGAATGCGCGCACGGGCCCCAAAGGAGAAAAGAATTTTTCTCAGGCACCGGGCTTCCCCTACCACATAACGGTTGCGTTCGATTTAACCGGTGCGATGCGTTAAGCTTTGGGAATTAAACGCAGGGGCGTTTATTATGGATTAAGCGGGGTGTAGGGCGAAGGCGTAAAGGATGCCCCTGATGATTGCAATAAAAAAAAGAATGCTTTTCGCATTCTTTAAAAGAGCAGGGGTGGAGAGAATCGAACTCCCGCCAAAAGTTTTGGAGACTCCTATGATACCATTTCACCACACCCCTATGGTATAACTATGGGGGGCTTTGGTGAAATGGTAGCATTGATACCGATTTCACCACACCCCTATGGTATAACTATCGGGGCTTTGGTGAAATGGTAGCATTGATACCGATTTCACCACACCCCTATAGTAGGTAGAACGTTCATTTAAAACGCTTGTCTATGTTATCATTTACTCCACCCAATGTCAAACGAAAAAATGTTATTCTTTCGTCTTTTTCAATTGTTTTTTATCTTCCTCGGCAGGCGGTTCATCAAAGCATATATCAAGGTATATCTTATATGATACCGCCGCGGAAAGATAACGCATCAGAGTCGTGGCATTGTTCTCGGACTTCTTCGGCTTTTCATCCTTAAAATGAAATGTCTTTTTTAAAGTATCCTCAAATATGCTGCAGAACATCTCATACATTTCTTTGCGATTTTCTGATGTTATCTCAAGCTCGAGGGCCTTTTTGATACTATCAAGGGAAAGAATCGACTTCGCTACCGCAATAAATATCAGTTCCACGATATGATCCCTGTAATACTGCTTCTTAATGGGGCCGGTTACTATCTTTTGCTTGACGTAGTTACTTATCATGGAACCCGTAAGGTCCGTCTTAAGAAGAGGACTTAAAAAACCGTTAATATATTTTCCGGTCTGCTCAAGATACAACCCGACGTCCGGTATCTCATTATATGTGGGAAATTTAAAATTCTCGATGATGGCAAGGTTTTCTTTTTCAAGCCTGATGCTGGCTTTTGCGGCTCTAAGCTTTACTATCTGGTTGGAATTACCGTTGCCTGAATCATACATTTCGACTCCCATTCCGTTGTCCTCCTTTTTTTCATTTTTTTCTTTTTTAAATTATATCGCTCATATTATAAAAATTCAATAAACCTTTATTAAGTTTTTCAATAACTCTTGACCGAGTATTTATGATGTTTTATATTGAACCTGTAAGGAATCAGTTTTTGAAAAACTGATTATGCAATACACAAAAACCATTTAAACATATATATTTTTACGTTATTAGAGAAAGGGAAAAGCTTATGAATGCAGCACAAAAAGTTTTTACGACATCCCGCAAGAGAATACTTGAAATGCTTATTATCGGACAGATGAGTCTGACAGTTGTTAAAAGTTACATCCCTAAGATTTTGATGACCGAGAAAAAGATAGAAGGCAAGACGGTAACATTTCTTCAGCGAGCAGTGGAATGTCTCCAGAAGAGCGGCGTTTACAAAAAGAACGGCGTTAATACCAAAGAGAATGTCAAGAATGCAATAACTGATTCAATGGAAGAATTCTTCGATTATCAGTACAGCAGACAGGCACTTATCGCAGGTTAATCAGGTTCCACATTTTTAAGACATACACATCTAAAAACGACCATGCAGGAGCAACAGATGCTCTTACATGGTCGTTTTCTTATATTAAATCATTCGCCTAAATCCCAGTTTATACATACATAAATACGACACCGGTTGTTGCTACAGCCGCACATATTATCATAACCACAGTCGCAAACGCTTTCATGCCTTTGCCCGGCATCATTTCATTTCTTACAAGCGATGCCACGGAAATACCGAGTACCGCAAGAATAAATGAAACTATCGGCCGGAACGTGTCCATGTTTCCACCCGCCCGCATTGCAAAGGTAACAAACATAAGAGCTATCGCACCACCGAGAAGCCCGAGCGCAATCCCAATCATCACTTTCTCGTTTACTATGAACATCTTAAGCAAAATCATAACGACAAAAAGCCCGACACCGAATCCCACGCCGTACGCGAGGTTTCCGGTTGCAAGAACTATAATGACCGTTATAGCCATTGCCATGGTCTCTTTAACAGGCACTTTATATGCCTTAAATACGGACCCCCAATTAAATGTATCGTAGCAAACCACGAGCATTACCGCCACGAGCGCCGCTATCGGAATACCGCCGAGCACTCCGGATGCCGCAAAAAGCAATGCCGCAAGCAGACATCCCGCAAAAAGCGACGAAAGACGTCCGCGTCCGCCCGCACTCATATTTGCTTTTGTCTGACCTATCATGGCGCATCCCGGCATCGCGCCAAGGACACCGCAGATCATATTGCCGATACCCTGTCCGCGGCATTCCCTGTTTAAGTCCTCCTGCTCCGGAGTATTCGTCTCTTCAGTTACGACGCGGCAGGTAAGCATTGTTTCAATGATTCCCACCATTGCAAGAGAAATGGAAAGCGGAATAATATTTGCAATGCATTCTCCCGTAAAGATATTGGGAATCCTTGCAAATACAATGCCCACGTATTGAAAATTCGGCGCAATTGCTCCCATGTCCTGAATTCTTAAAACGGGACTGCCTGAAGCAAATGCATAAATACTTATTGCAACGATTGCTATAAGTGAAGACGGAATCTTTGTGAAACCGCTCCATACCTTCCCGAGAAACGGATAGAAAACTATTATTCCCACTCCGATTCCGACAAGCACAAGCATCTCGCCCAATGTATTAAAATCGCTGAATATAAGTTTGATCTGCGAAATAAAGATAAGTATCGCCAGACCGTTAACAAATCCATGCATTACACTGTCCGGAATATATTTAATAATACTTCCGAACTTCACTATACCCAGCACAAACTGGATAATACCGGCAAGCACCACGGCGGCAAACAGATACTCCGGATGAGTATCCCAATATGCCGCCACAAGCCCTACCGTAATCATCGCCGTCGACCCCGCTCCCGCAGAAATAACTCCGGGACGTCCTCCCGTAAACGCGAGCGTAATCGTAAGAATTATGCAGGTAAAAAGCCCTATGTAGGGCGGTACGCCTGCCGCAATCATGAAACCTATGGTCTCAGGCAGAAGCACAAATGCAGTAACCGCACCTCCCCATAAGTCACCTGCGATATTGCCAACCCAGGACTTCTTCTCAAGCGCTCTCTTGGCCGCTTTGTCCTCGGCTGTCAAAACCTTTTTATTTTTTGCCATTTTAAACCCCTCCAAAAAATAAATGTTTCTTAAACCTAAGATATGGAAAAACAATCCCGTAAGACCGTTACATCCCCTGCCCCGTTAATGATATTCGGACATTAAAAAAACAATGTCACATTGTGGCATTAGTTTTTTTACGGTCGCTATATTTTTCCTTTTTACATGGTTGTGACTTCCGTTACATCACACCCATTCAAAGTTTCCTTTACCGGCCCCTTCTTCAAAATGATATTTTGCTATCCCTAAATCCGTTTTGCAAAAATAAGCCCTGTAGGTTTTTGCTTCCACTTTATTTGCGTCATGCAGTATAAATTGGAACTTCTGCTGGTTCATGGCCGTAGGCGCAAGAAGCGCGGCTTCCCCGCCCTTCACAAACCAGTCAGGCATATCGCCATCCGCAATAAGAGTTGAATCAAGCGACTTCACGGCATGACCCTCACCGTCGTTTAATCCGTAACCCAAAGCTATGATGAGGAGGAATCTTTCCCCTTCGCACACATCAATAATGCTTTGCATCTTCTTGTAGGTGCTTCCTACCCAGCATGTGCCAAGCCCCAGTTTAACAGCCTCAAGAACAAGCTTTTCTCCGTAGAATCCGCATTTTTCTTCCAAATCACCGTCATCGGGACCCACAAGCGCAAGATAATTCTTGGCGCCGTGGATTCTTCCGTATGACAAATGCTCTTCGTTAAATGCCTCCGGCTCATCAAGGACGAGTTGAATGTGAAGTCCGCTTTCGGCATTCACTTCATCTATCGCCTTTTGAAGCTTCTCGACAACGTCCTTTTCAAGCGGTTTATCCTCGTAATCTCTTACGGAATGTCTTTTCTTCATTGCTTCCGATGTGTCCAAAATAATTCCTCCCTTGTCTGCTTATTTCTTATCACACTTTAAGTTGCAGCCATCACAACCGCAGCTGCATTTACCTTTTTTCCTGTTTTTAATTATCACGGTCACGGCCGCAATCACAGCCGCTGCTACTCCCGCAATTATCACGATATCCCATACGTTCATATGATCACCTCCGTCACGAAAGCCCTGCCGCCATGCAGATGAGTCTTGCCACTAACGCTCCGACCCATGCAATACCGCACTGCCACAGCACAAGCCTTATTGCCCATTTTGCCCCCAGCTCTCTTCTGATGGAGGCAACCGCCGCAATACAGGGCGTATATAAAAGGCTGAATACAAGAAGCGGTATCGCAGAGCCGACGCCCATCATGGCAGTCAGACTCTCCGCCGGTCCGAAAAGTACTTCAAGCACGGATACGACACTTTCCTTCGCAATAAAGCCGCTTATAAGGGAAGTTACGATTCTCCAGTCTCCAAGTCCCGTCGGAATAAATATCGGCGCAATTGCTCCCGATATCAATGCAAGCATGCTGTCTCCCGATTCTTCCACAAGATTAAAGTGGAAATCAAAGCTCTTTAAGAACCATACAACTATGGTTGCCACCAGGATTACGGTAAAGGCTCTTTGCAAAAAGTCCTTTGACTTATCCCATAAAAGATGCAGGGTATTTTTTGCTCCCGGCATCCGGTAGTTGGGCAACTCCATTATAAAAGGAACTGCCTCACCTTTAAAGAGGGTTTTTTTAAAAAGAAGCGCAACAAGCACTCCCACCACTATACCGAGCACGTAAATCCCCGTCATTATGAGGGCTCCGCGTCCCGGGAAAAACGCATTTACGAAAAATCCGTAAATGGGAAGCTTCGCCGTACAGCTCATAAACGGCGTAAGAAGTATGGTCATCCTTCTGTCTCTGTCACTCGGAAGTGTCCTTGTTGACATTACGGCAGGAACCGTACAACCGAATCCGATAAGAAGAGGCACTATACTTCTTCCCGAAAGTCCTATCCTTCTTAAGAGCTTATCCATAAAGAAAGCGACCCTGGCAATGTACCCGCTGTCTTCAAGAAGCGAAAGAAAGAAAAACATGGTAACTATAATCGGCAGGAAGCTTACCACGCTTCCGACACCCTCGATTACACCATCGACCACAAGCCCTCTTATGGCCTCATTGACGCCTCCCGCAATCATCGCACTTTCAGTTGCGTTTGCAAGCGCTTCAACGCCCATTTCCACGAAGCCCTGAAGCCATGCTCCTATCACGTTAAACGTAAGGAAAAATATAAGCGCCATGATTCCTATAAAAACCGGAAGCGCCGTATATTTACCGGTAAGAATTCTGTCTATCTTATCACTTCGAATATGCTCTTTACTTTCATGCGGCTTTTTAACACTGCTGCGACAGACATTCTCAATGAAAGAAAATCTCATGTCCGCGATGGCGGCATTTCTGTCAAGACCTCGCTCTTCTTCCATATGCTTAATCAGATGTTCAATAGCCTCGACTTCATTTTCCGCGAGGTCTAACTGCTCCAATATAAGCTCGTCCCCTTCAACGACCTTTCCCGCCGCAAATCTTAACGGAATATCGGCACGCTTTGCATTTGCCTCTATCACGTTCATTACGGCATGAATACAACGGTGAACCGCTCCGCCATGGTCATCCTTACCGCAAAAATCCTGAATCTGCGGTGTTTCCCCGTATTTGGCAATATGAAGCGCATGCTCAATCAGCTCATCCACGCCCTGATTCTTAACCGCCGAAATCGGAACCACGGGAGTACCCAGCATTGATTCCATCATATTCACATCAACGGAACCGCCGTTTCCCGTGACCTCATCCATCATATTCAGGGCAACCACGGTCGGCACTCCCATCTCAAGAATCTGCATTGTCAGATACAGATTCCTTTCGATGTTATTGGCATCAACTATGTTTATTATCGCCTTGGGCTTTTCATCAAGCACGAAATTTCTGGATACAATCTCTTCTCCCGAATAAGGCGACATTGAATAAATTCCGGGAAGATCCGTAATCAGAGTATTTGCATGTCCCCGAATCACACCGTCTTTCCTGTCAACCGTTACACCGGGGAAATTTCCCACATGCTGATTGGATCCCGTCAGCTGATTAAAAAGCGTCGTCTTTCCGCTGTTCTGGTTTCCTACAAGCGCAAATGTCAGGGTCTCGGTGTCAGGCAACGGATTCTCGGTTGCTTTATCATGAAAACGTCCCTGCTCACCAAGACCGGGATGCTCTATCTGCGCATGCGGTTTTTCTTCTTCCACCGCTTCCTCGCCCGTAACGGGTGTCACCTCAATGGTTTCGGCATCGGCTTTTCGCAGTGCCAGCTCATAACCGTGAATGCGAAACTGCATGGGGTCTCCCATCGGAGCAAATTTGGTAAATGTAATGAGCGCGCCGGGAATAACGCCCATATCAAGCATATGCTGCCTGATACGGCCTTCTCCGCCGACTGCATCGATTACCGCAGTCATTCCTTTTTTAAGCTCATTTAACCTCAATGTGTCAGCCCTCTCAATGTGTCAGCCCTCTCAATGTTTCAGCCCCCTCACTATCTCTTCTTCAAAAATTATATGAGATAGTTATAAACGGCTAATTCGGTTGCGTCAAGCTAATTCCAAAAAAAAATTTATCCTATAAATCCTCCGTCCGATACAAGCACCTGTCCCGTAATAAATGAAGCTTCATCCGAAGCCAGAAAACATATGGCATTCGCGATATCTTCAGGAGTCCCGAGACGTCCGAGAGGTGTTTCATCTGCAAGACCTTCACGTACTTCCCTGTCCAAAACCTGCAACATATCCGTATCTATAACTCCCGGAGCCACGCAATTGACCCTTATTCCGCTTGGCGCAAGCTCCATGGCAAGAGACTTTGTAAGACCGATAAGCGCATGCTTCGTACATGAATATGTCACCTCACAGCTTGCTCCGTGAAGTCCCCAGATTGAAGAAACATTTACGATTACTCCCTTTTTTTCATGTATCATGTCCGGAAGCACTGCCTGTATGGTATTTCGGGCACCGTTCAGATTCACATTAAAGTATCTGTCCCACATCTTATCCGTCACGTCCTGGAACAATGCCTGTCCCGCCACTCCCGCATTATTTACGAGAAGACTTATCGGACCGAATTCGCTCTTTATTTTGTCAACCATGGCATCGACCTGTTTTCTGTCGCTTACATCGGCTTTAAAGGCAATTGCACTTCCACCCTCATTTTTTATTTGTAAGACCAGTTCATCCGCCAGGTCATCACGCTCCACGCAGTTTACGCACACGTTGTAGCCATAAGAGGCAAGTTTCTTTGCCGTGGCGCGACCTATCCCTCTTGAAGATCCCGTTATTAACGCTGTCTTTTCCATAACTGACTCCTCCCGTAAATATCTTCAAAGGATTATAACATAACAAGCATACATGCAAAGCCCAGAAGAATTCCCAAAAATGCAAAATTAAATGCCGAAAAGCGTCCCATATAGTAACCGGATTTTCCCGGATTATGAGACAGATATTCCCTGAATGTTATCAGACTTGCAAGCGATGCGATAATCGTTCCGGTTCCGCCGATATTAACTCCCATAAGAAGCTCCCTGTAATTATCCGTAAACCTCGACAAAAGAATGGCGGACGGAACATTACTTATTATCTGGCATGAGAGCGTCGAGAATATAAGCGTGCTTTTTTGCATAAGTCCTGAAAGAAACATCCTTACCGGTTCCATACGAGACATATTCCCGGCAAATATAAAAAAGAATACGAACGTAAGAAGCAACGGATAATCGACATTTTTTAATGCCTTTCTGTCCGCAAAAATCAAAACGGCAGGTATTACTATCAGACCTATCCAGTAAGGTATCCCCCTGAATACTATGGCTATCGCAAGCGCAAAAAGACAAAGATACAAAACGGTTCTTCCGGGGCTTATGTCAAAATGTTCATCCTTTAACGTAAGCGGTTCAGGCTTAACGAATAAAAAGCAGCATAAAGTAATAAGTCCCACCGCAAGCAAAAACAACGGCAGCATTATAAGCACAAATTCACCCGTCGGTATGTTAAAGCGGGTGTAAAGATAAAGGTTTTGAGGATTTCCGAAGGGCGTAAGCATTCCGCCGAGATTGGCTGAGATATTTTGCATTATAAAGGTAAATGCCATCAGCTTCTCCTTGCCCGTTGACGTAAGAACTATATATCCCAAAGGCAAAAACGTAAGAAGCGCCATGTCATTTGCTATAAGCATTGACCCTATAAATGTAATGTAAACGAGTGCAAGTATGCTGAAGCGCACATTTTTCGTAAGCTCCACGACTTTTCTTGCAAGCATGTAAAAGAAGTTCACGTTCTTTAGCGCACATACAACGGCAAGTACGCAAAAAAGGCAGGTAAGTGTCTTATAGTCAAAATACCCGCCATATTCCGCATCCGGCGGCACAATAAAAGATGTGACTATCGCCGCCGCAAGCGCTATAAACATAACTGCGTTCTTTTTTACAAATGCCATAAAATCAGTTCATCATTTTTCGCCGTTTTTTATCGCTCTCGTAAGAGAAGTTTTGTGGCGTCCTGCCCAAAAAGAATATATCAAAAGTGACACAAGGTTACCGATTGCAATAACCGCAAACATGCCACTGAATCCTATACCGTCAATAAGCGCGCCGGCGATGGCTGCTCCGACGCCTATTCCTATATCATAGGCGCAAAGGAACGTTGAATTCGCGGATCCTCTTCGCTCAAACGGAGCACAGTGCACCGCCATTGCCTGAAGAGACGGCTCCATACCGCCGAAAGCATATCCCGAAAGTATTGCCGCTATTACATATGATACATTATTTCCGGTAAAAGCCAAAAGAATAAATGCAATTCCCATTGCAATATTTCCGGTGTACACGAAAATGCCCTCACCCCTTCGGTCCGTAACCTTGCCCAAAACT
Organism: uncultured Lachnospiraceae bacterium; assembly: GCA_905235275.1. Taxonomy (GTDB): domain Bacteria; phylum Bacillota; class Clostridia; order Lachnospirales; family Lachnospiraceae; genus UBA4285. The sequence goes on along the minus strand of CAJOLA010000030.1, from coordinate 17,147 downwards.
ATTCGTACAAACAAAAGCATGCACGCCATTATTATGAAGAATACTCCTCCCGGAACCGTTATGGCATCGGATTTTTCGCCGAAAAGCGCTATATAGTTTTCGATTGCTCCGTAAGTAAGCATGAACGGAAGCATGACTATTGACGCAGGAAGGGCGTCTTTATCAAACATCGTCTTAATTGAAAACTTCTGCTTGTGTACTTCGGGCGCCGGAACTCTCAGAATAATGAAAAAAACAATCGCCACGGCCGAGCATCCTGCCGCTATCAGATAAAGCGGTACGAACCCGATGCTGTTTTTAATCGCAAGACCTATGGCAGGCGCTATGGCTGTCGCAAGCGCAATACTTACGCCAAATATCCCCATACCCTCGGCAAATCTCTTTTTAGGTACGGTATCGGATGCTATGGTTGCCGTAGACGTTGATGATATGGCAAATGACGCACCGTATAACATACGAAAAATAAAAAGTGCAACGATGGTCGGAAACAGTGTCCAGCCTATCGGCGTAATTCCTATTCCGATAAGACCGATGATAAGAACCGATTTTCTCTTACCGCTGTTTAAGAAATAACCGACAAACGGTCTGCACACAACCGCAACCACACTAAAAAGTGCAGCTATTATTCCTGCCACAGCCGTGGTGCTTCCGAGCGACTCCACATAGAACGGAAAAGTCGACACTATAAGGTTGTGACTGATAAATACAAAAAAGTTTATCAACACAACAAGTACAAAGTTTTTTGTAAAAAGCCCATCCTGTTTCAAAATTACATCCTCCAAATTATGAATTTTACATAGTTTCCTATCTATCTTTTTAAAATAATAAGAAATGGGAAAAATTCCCCATTTCTTAAAAATTTATTTTTCAAGTTTATCTGCCAAAAGCTTTTTTAGAAGCTTTTTTAATTCGGCTTTTTCCGATTCGTTAAAGCATTCGGTAAAATTCTCCTCCATCTTCTTCCCGTCTCCGAGAATCTCAGACTTCATCTCCAAAAGCTTCTTTGACGGAATCAAAACCTTACTCCTTCCGTCTTCCGGATTCGGAATCTTTTCAATGTATCCCTTTTTTACAAGGTTTTGAACTATCCCGGTCACCGTCGGATTCGTCATATAGAAGAAATTCTCCAAATCAATCTGGCGAACCGAACCGTAAGGTGAATCCAGAATATATTTTATTATCTTGTACTGGCTGGTGGTCAGCCCGTACTTCGACAAAAACCTGTTGGCGTGTTTATCAAATTCAGTACTTGCCACCTTTATGAGGATGGCAATATTCTTCTCATCCACCTTACGGTTTACCTCTCACTTGAACAATTCCCGCAACAAAATTCATCAGATAGCCATCTGCTCTGCCTCACCGATATCCTCCAAAGCTTCATCTAAGGATACAAGGATATTGTGCTGTCTTGCGGTAAGCGTCGTTTCTCCGGCATTACCTTCATCAATCAGCTTACGCACATCTCCCTTGCATTGATAAATTCGATGCAATGTTCCTCGGGAATATTAACATATCCACTATCTGCAGTGCAATACACGAAATTGCAATGTATATGAATCTGTAGAAGGAATATGAGTACAGCTGCTCCGGTTGCAGCATTACATTCACGACGATGGTAATCATGGTTCCCATCATGGTCATGTCGTAGGAAAGTGTCATAAATATTCCCATAACGGCCAGCCAAAGGCCATACCGTCACTTGGACCGAAAACTCTTCGGCCGAACATTTTATCACCGACAAGAACCGCAAGAAGGAGAATTACCTGAATGGTCTCTTTTATGATTCCGGGTTTAAAATTTATTATTTTCTTCTTTTACTGAGCCTCTGCTTTTTTAAGACATAACAAAAATCACTTTCTATCTTCTAGAATTATTAATGTTAAATCTGATTACCTGTCATCGGTACTAACGCCCAATGTAATTAAACCGGCTCCTGCGGCAATGATACCTATTCCCATGAATACTCCCACAACCTCTCTTATAATAACCGGATTAAACATACAAATGAATCCGAAAACAAGCATTATTATTCCTAAAATAAGTGTAATCCACCAATTTTTTCCTATTACCTTGGTTTGAAATTCTCTGTGTGCCTCTCCGACACGATTGGCACGAAGTATCGCAAGTACTCCGCGGCACATAAGCCATATCGAAATATAAAATACGATAAAGTTCTCAACTCCCGTCTGAAGAGCTGCACTGTTAAGTACAAAGAATGCAAATACAGCCGATAAAACGGCACCTACAAGCATCCAGGGGTCCGGTGTATCATCTTTTCTGCTGGCCCACCAGTTACAAAATCTTCCAACGGCATCAAAAATCATTGCCCATCCTACCGCATAAGATACAAGCGAATATGAAACGGTAGGATTACATAAACAATATATACCGTTTATAATCATGAAAACTCCGCATATGAGCGAAATCAACCTGACAATTAATCTCCATATCATAATGCACCCTCTCCTTTCAATTACATTTTACAAGTCTGACCTCCGTCCACAAACATAACCTGTCCCGTACAGAAGCTGGACGCATCCGATGCAAGATAAATGAGCATACCGTCAAGCTCTCCTTCACGGCCGAAACGGCGAAGAGGTAACGTTTTCTTTTGTTCCTCTGCCATTTCTCCGTCAATAGATCCTTCGGTAAGTTCCGTGGCAAATACTCCCGGGGCAATTGCATTTACGTTAATGCCCTTGGGAGAAAGTTCACATGCCAATGCCCTTGTAAGATTGGCAATGGCTGCTTTACTTGCATAATAGGATACAGATCCGACTTCACCGCCGTGTGCGGCAATGGATGCAGTGTTAATAATGTGTCCACTGCCCTGTTTTACCATGAAACGTGCGGCTTCCCGGCTGGCGATATAGGCACCCGTAACATTGGTTGCCATGGCACGGTTCCATCCTTCCGTTGTGGAATCAAGTATTTCATCCCAAACAATGATGCCGGCATTATTGCAAAGAATGTCAATCTTTCCAAACTTTTCAACTACTGCCCCGATACACTCAATAATTGACTGCTCATCATTTACGTCACACGGAACTGCGATACACTCCGCACCCATTTCCTCAACCTGCGCCTTGGTTTCTTCAAGCTTTTCAATACGTCGTGCAGCTACCGCAACGGTGGCACCCTGGTTTGCGAGCGCCTTTGCAAATTGACGTCCCAATCCGGATGATGCCCCTATAACCAGTGCTACCTTACCTGTTAAGTCAAAATAGTTTTTCATCACACTCTCCAAATAAATTTATTTTCCAATATTCGACCTGAAATCAACGGCACCTTTACTGTAATACTTCTTGCTTACAAGCTCCGAAAGGTTCATTTTTTTTAGTTCATTCAGAAAAGCTTTATTGGCTTTTTCAAATATTGAAGTAACCTTTTTTACTCCTTTTGAAACCTCTTTTCCGGATACGAAAATTCTGTCTCCGATACCGGAAGCTTTTATCTCGCATTCCTTACCCTCAAGTGCACAGTAAATATCATAAATACTTACCTTTTCAATTGACTTTGCAGATCTGAACCCTCCATCCTTTCCGGGATTCGAACTGATGATTCCGGCAAGAACGAGTTTTCGGAGGATTTTTTTGAGATATGAGTCCGAAACAGACAAGATCTCGCTTAGTTCGGTACTTCTCAGCGGCCTGTGTTCTTTCTCCAAAGAAAGAATCAACACAACGTAGATTCCCTGTTCAACACGTTGATTGATGACCATAGCTTTTTACCTCCTTCATAGATATTATATATCCATGGATATTTTTTGTCAATTTATCATCCTTCCGAAGAGACTATATTTTCTCCCGAATCGTTTTTATTTACCATGGCCGCATCCGGCATATCCTCTTTTGGCATATGTGAAAACTCAATTATCAGCATGACTGTCGCAAGTATAAATGATAACAAATCACTTATAGGCGTAGCCCAGATGATACCGTCAAGTCCCATAAAGGTCGGAAGCACGAATAACAGCACAAGCAAAAATCCGAGTTGTTTTGATAAAGATATAATCGTTCCCTGCACTCTTTCCTATTGAAGGGAAGAAGGTTGCACCGGCAATCTGCACACCGTTTAAGAAAAGGAACATTACATATATTCTCATGAATTTAACGGCAAATTCATAATATTCAGGGCTTCCGTCTCCGAACATCGATATAATCGGACCCGGGAAAATTTCAAATATGGCAAACGCAATTACCGAAATAATTATTACCACAATTAACAATAATCTAAACGTATCACGTACACGCCTGTAATTTTTGGCTCCGTAGTTATAACTGCAAATCGGCTGTGATCCTTGAACGAATCCGATAACAATCGAGATATACAACACGGTAATCTTCATGACGATACCGGCGACGGCAATCGGAATGTCGCTGCCGTAGATTGAGTCGCCGCCAAAAGCTCTAAGCTGATTGTTCATGACAATCTGAACTATCATTGTGGAAAACTGAAATACAAATGAAGGAATTCCAAGCGCGCAAATACTTCCGAGCATATTCATCCTCGGTGCAAAATCCTTCAACTTAAAATGCACACTCTTAAAGCGTTTAAAATAAGTAAGTAGGATAATTGCCGCAACAACCTGACCAATGAGTGTCGCCCATGCAGCTCCCGCAATTCCCCAGTGGAATCCCATAACGAACAATGCATCAAGGACGGTATTTATCGCCGCACCGACAACCAGGCTTACCATCGCAAAAGAGCTCGCGCCGTCAGCACGCACAAGTGAGCTGATTCCCGTGGTAAACATAAGGAAAGGCATTCCGAATGAAGTGATTCTTGCATATGTGCTTGCCAGCTCAAGCGTCTCACCCGTTGCTCCGAAAAGCGTCATGAGCGGGGTCATAAAGATATTTACAAGCAGGCATATGACTGCGCCTATTATAAACACCATACTGACCGAAGTACCGGCAATTTCTCTTGCCTGTTCTCTTTTTCCTTCACCCATACGAAGACCGAATGCCATCGCACCACCGATACCAAGCATAAGGCCTACTGCCAGACAAATGGTCGTTAAAGGAAACGCGACATTCGTTGCCGCATTCCCCAGTACTCCTACTCCCTGTCCGATAAAAATCTGGTCCACAAGGCTGTAAATGGAGTTTATTACATTTGCTATTACTGCCGGTATGGCAAGCTTAAACAACAGCTTCTTAACGGGAACCGTTCCCATGATATTGTTCTGTTGACGTTCTCCTATTGCCTCATCATTAGGCATATTATGCACCTCTTCTCTATGAATAATATTTCGAAAAAGACTAACATAGTTCCCTATGTAATGTCAATGAAAATTCCGTGAAAAAGGACGACTTTTTTAAGCCGTCCTCTTCCTTGCGTAAGATGATAATTAAAATCAGATTCCTTCTTTGTCAAACTCCAAAATATCACCGGTTTTGGCATCGATTTTATATTCATACACCGACAACCCTTTGGTGAACTTAATTTCATAACATTGTCTGCCGTTTTCATAGTCAGTTTCTGCAAACATAAATGTTATATCCTGTTCCGACACTCCGGCATGCTGCATGGCTATGTTTTTAGCCTCTGATTCCTGAATGAATTCAGATGTCTCAGTTGCCACAGTAGTCGCCCCGGATGCGGTTGTCTGTGCCTCAGACGATCCTTGTGCGGAAGTTGTGGCTGACGCAGACTGTACCGTCTCTGTCTCCGGAGCAGTTGTAGTGTTGACTGAAACATTTACACTGCATCCCGCAAGGGTGAGCGCGCAGGCACCGATTGCTGTCGCTGCTAATATTTTTTTCATAACTTCATCTCCTTACCGATCCTTTCCAAAACCTGTCGGAATTTTGGGAAGCTGACCGTAATTAGCTAAAATAAAATGTCTGACACATGTTACATTATACTAAAAACATTCTATCCTTTGCAAAATGTATTATCTCATTTCTTTCACCGTTCTTTTCTCATCACTTTTTATGTGAATATCGATCTGACTGTTGGCTATATCGATGCCAAACTCCGCAACCGCATCCATGACAAGCTCCTGCATTTGGAAGTATGCCGGCCAGAAATCCTCTGATTTAATCCATGCCCTGTTCGACACAAGGATTCCGTCGGTAGTCAGGTTCTTTACAACCGTTCTGAAGCCTCTTTCGGGAATGACATAATCGCTTTTCATCATGGCTTCTTTTACGACATCACGAAGCTGTCCCACATTCTGATTAAATGAAACCGAAAAATCCACATCGAGCCGTCTTTCTTCCTCGGCATGAAAATTCACGACATCCGAATTGGCAAGAGAACCGTTGGGAAGCGTTATCCCTCTATTATCAAGGGTGCGCAGGTTCGTATAAAAGATATTTATCGAATGTACATATCCTTCATTGGAGCCGGCAATTATATAGTCACCCTTTTTAAAAGGTTTAAAGAACAGCAAAAGTATTCCGCCCGCAAAATTGGCAAAGCTCCCCTGAAGTGCCGCTCCGATTCCGACCGCTATACCTCCGAGAAGTACCACAAGCGATGTTGTCTGGAATCCGAGAATGTTAACAATGCCTATGAATAAAACAACATAAAATACAATCTTTATTGCCGCCTGAATAAAATGATGCGCCTCATGAGTTATGGGCGACTTCTCAAGCATTTTTAACAACGGCTTATTGCAAAACCATCTTATGATTCTTGAACATATAAGCCATACGACAAATGCTATAACCAGTCTGAACGCAAAACCGAGTATCGCCTGAGTTCCATTCGCAAAGAAATCAGACGCTCCGTTTTGCAATGAAGAAATAAACGAATCCATTGCATCCCGCCTCCTTATTTACCACTCATTTTTTTAAATACGCCTTATTCCATCCCAAATATATAAAAGTACCGTATCCGGAAAAAGCTTCGAGAAAAAGCGATGTATCGTACATACAATGCCGGGAGTTGCCACCGGAAGTCCGATACCGGCTCCGGTAAATGAAACTTTACCGACCGTCTTAACGTCCGAAGCAAAGAGGAAATGTCTTATACCCTTATCCTTTGTCTTAGCCACCGGGATAAATTCCGTATCCTTTATCCAGTACGGGCAAACGGCCGTTACCGATATTCTTCTGGGGAGAAGCTCCATGCGAAGAGCTCTGGAATATTTAAGAAGAAAGGACTTTGACGCGGCATAAATGTTTAATTTTTGGAAGGGCTGGAATGCCGCGGTTGAGCATACGTTAATAATGCGATCGCCCTTTTTCATGAGCGGAAGACAAAGGTCCGTAAGCTCTACCGCAGCCGTACAGTTAAGACTGATCATGTCGGCCTGATCACGTGCGGAAATCGTATTGTTATCTCCTATCTTTCCGAAGCCTGCACAATTAATAAGAATCCCTATTCTGATATTCTGTTGTGAAAGCCTCTCTTTTATGGAAGCAAGATCCTCTGCCTTCGTCAGGTCCGCCACTATGCATCTGCTGCTGTGCGAAAGCATCTCTTCCGTCTCCTGCAGCCTGTCAAGGCGTCTTGCCACAAGCCATATCTCGTCTATATTTTTAGCCTTTTGATCAACGAGACGCGCATACTCTCTGCCAAGTCCCGATGACGCGCCCGTTATCAAAGCTATCCTTTTTTCTCCCCTGTTCATTTCTTTCTTGGGGAGCCTGTACCACAGCATTTCCAATGCCGCTATTGCCACTCCCAAAAGCAATACGAATATGAAAACGTTTCCGACTATAACTCCGACTATTCCAAACATAATCTCACCCCGCCACTTCCATTTTGCCTCTTTTTCCTTACTTTCTTTGCTTTTCATTATATCCCGTCCTACTCCGTTCGGGCAACTGCGTTAACATCCAAGGCATTACCTGATTTTAAAAAATTTGCCCTTTCTTTCGTTGTTCCCGGCGAAAGAAAGGGCAAATTTTTTTAAGAATCTGCTTCCAAATGCTTTTTGATATACATATATGCGTCCAGTATCAAAAGCTCGTGGTCAAGAGCTATTCCATGTGAGGATATAAGCTCGTATTTTGTGTATGAGAAAAATTCGTCCGGTATTTCAATCTTTTTATAGATTGCTTCAAGAGTCGAATCCGTCTGATCGGATGTAAGTATGAGTTTTACTGAGTCGCGCTCTTCTTCAAGGTCTATATCAAAAAGGACTGCATCCTTTGCGTCATCTCCCGCCTGCGGGTTGATACTGTCTGCAGGCACAAGCGCCGCATAAAGCGTCGTTATAATCCTTGTTCTCGGATCTCTGTCCGGGGCGCCGTATGTTCCTATCTGAACGGTACGAATTCCGGTTAGTCCGGTTTCTTCTTCAAGCTCGCGGACTGAAGTGACATCAATATCCTCATCGAATTCAACGAATCCTCCGGGAAGCGCCCACTCACCGATGGAAGGATGATTACGTCTTTTTATAAGAAGAAGTTTCAATTTGGTTTTGGTTTTATCATAGGCAAAAACGGCAGTATCCACGGTACTGCTTGGAGTTTGGTAATGAGACGGGTCATACTTCAAAAGAAATTCTTCCAGACTTTCCCCGTTCTCATTACGACTTCCGTCACCCAAAAATCTTTTATTTTTATCTTCAGACAAATAAGTCATTCCAAAACCTCATATTGATTTAAATGTTCTCAAGTCTCTTATCAAGAAGCTCTCTTATAACATCAGTATTTGCGGTACCTTTAAGTTCGCGCATGCATGCACCGAAAAGTGCCTGCTTCGCTTTCACCTTACCGCTCTTAAAGTCTTCAACAGCTTTGGCATTTTCTTCAATTACTTTTTCAATCGTCTCTTCGATAACCGATGTATCGACCTTGCTGTCGAGTCCGTTCTCCTTGCAATATGCAACAGGGTCTGCGCCCTCTTCAATCACTGCCGCAAGAATCTTTCGTCCGCTCTGACGGTTAACGTCACCGCTATCCACCATCTTAATAATTGCCGAAAGTTCATCAGCCGTTATCTCAAGGTCTGAAAGAAGCTTTTCATTCTTCCTTAAGATTCCGGCGCAGTCCGTAAGTATCCATGACGCAGCACCCTTTGCGTCACATCCTCTTTCAACTGTTTCATCAAGAAGCACGCTTACGTTGTGGTTTGATATAAGCATTTCTATCTCTTTTTCGGAAATGCCCGCATCACGGTACATATTTTCCTTCTCATCGATTGCCTTTGGCATATTTGCCTTTATCTCGGCGAGCCACTCATCATCTATGATTATCGGCATGAGATTGGCATCGGGGAAGTATCTGTAATCGGCTTCCGTCTCTTTATTACGCATGGCAAATGTCTTGCCCGTTGCATCATCAAAACGCCTTGTCTCCTGAACAAGCTCCTCTGTCTCGAACTCGATGGCATCGATATGGCGCTGTGCCTCGAATCTGATTGCTCTTTCGATCGCTTCAAATGAAGACATGTTCTTTATCTCCGTACGAACGCCGAGCTCATCGCTTCCTTCGGGGCGAACCGATACGTTTACGTCACAGCGCATCGCACCCTCCTCGCATTCTGAGATTCCGCTTGCACGAAACATTGATTTTAACTTATTAAGGTAAATTAGAACCTCTTCCGCACTTCTGAAATCGGGCTGTGACACGATCTCAATAAGCGGTACGCTGGTACGGTTAAAGTCAATGTTTGAAAATTTACCTACATGCACAAGCTTGCCGGCATCCTCTTCCATATGTATCTGCTTAATATGAATCTGACGCTCGCCTTCGCTTGTCTTTAAATCAACGCAACCGTTTGTACAAATCGGATGGTTAAGCTGTGTTATCTGATAAGCGCACGGAAGGTCCGGATAATAATAATTCTTCTTATCAAAGGTCGTATATTTACTGATATCGCAGTTAAGCAGAAGTCCTGCCATAACTGCAAGCTCCACGACTCTTTTATTCATTACGGGAAGCATTCCCGGCATACCGCAGCATGCAGGACATACACATGAGTTCGGATCGCCCGCAGCGGAATGACCGCCACATGAACAAAAAATCTTGGACTTGGTATCAAGCTCAACGTGAGTCTCAAGTCCGATGACCATTTCGTATCTCATAATCACTCACCTCCCTTTTCAACTGAACCTGCAAGACTAAGCAATGTACTCTCATCAAATGCCTTACCCATAAGCTGCACGCCTCCGCTTACCAGCGCCGGTACACCGATGAGGTTGGCAACTGCGGTAAATACGCTCTCTTTAAACACTTTCTCAAATGCGTCTTTAATGTCATAAGACTCATAAGAAGCGCTGCCACAAACCGGAGTAAGAATCGCATCGTATGTCTTCATAAGCTCTTCAAACTTCTCTGAAATAACGCGTCTAACCTTAAGTGCTTTCCCGTAGCAGTCATCATAGCGTCCTTTGGAGAGCATGTCTGAACCGTATAAGATAACGGCTTTTGTAAGGAAGTTAAAGCCTTCCGTTCTTGAATTCACATACAGCTCGTCAATGTTTTTATATTCGCTTGCGCGGTGGCCGTACTTTACTCCGTCGAAACGTGAGATATTATTGCAGGTTTCGGCAGTCATAAGTATCTGCCATGCGGTATTTGCATTATCAAAGAAATCGCAGGAAATTACTTCCGTCTCTACTCCTGCCGCATTAAGCTTTTTGGCAAATGCCTCAACTCTCGCTTTTGTTTTATCGTCGCATTTATCAAGAAGCTCTTTTACGATGGCAACCTTTTTACCCTTTACGTCGGCATCGGTTTCATAAGAGTAAGTCTTACCCTTAAGAGCGGTTCCGTCCTTTTCGTCTTCTCCGGCGATTACTTCCATAATATCCTTAATACCGGAAACATCATTTGCATAAACGCCAACCTGCTCTCCTGATGCGGCACATGAAATGATTCCGTATCTTGAAACAGTTCCGTAGGTAGGCTTAAGGAAGTCCGTGCCTGCAATTGCGGCCGCTCTTCTGGGAGCGCCCGTCATATCAACGCCGAGAGCCGCTTTAACCTTTCCTTCAGCAGTAAGGTCTGCTGCGGCACCGCTTAAGGTTCCCTCCTGCTTATCGTAGTAAGAAAATTCTCCTACCAGATCGAGGCCGAACTCTCCAACCTGCGTCTTTCCCGCGATTGAATAACCCTTATCCTGAAGTCTTGTCACTGCCTCCGCACTGAAGAGAGGTTTAAATCCTTCGAGCATTCTTGAGCCCGCCTTTGACTCAATGTCTTTTATGAGGATCATGTCGTCGACTGCTATATCGCCGCCGGCGTCAATTTCCAAAATTCTTGTATTTTTGTTTTCGCTCATTTCATATCACCTCACTTTACAAGCCTTGGCACCTGCCAACTGTCAACACTGTGCTGCGGAGCGCCCTCAAGAAGGCTTTCTCTTGAGAATTCCTGTTTTCGTTCATCCCTGCGAAGCACATTTTCCATGGGCATTACATGAATCATCTCTTCGACATTTTCCGTATCAATGTTCTTTAATGCCTCTTCATGCTCTTTCATTGTCTTGAAAATATTTTGCATGTTCGCATCTTCTTCCTCTGTAAGTGAGAGCTGATTAAGCTGCTGCGCATTGGAGAAAGTCGAGCGCTTTTCGCTTCGCATCTTCTTTCCTGCCACCGGTGCGCTTCGACCCGTCAGAGCATTGTCCGTTCCGAGAAGATGAACCTCCTCGAGCTGTCTGTTGGTAACCTCGCTCGGAGCTCCGAGAAGGAGATCTTGTGCGTTACCGTTAAGAGGAAATGCTATTACCTCCATAATCTTATCTTCATCGGTAAGAAGCATAACCATACGATCGATACCGGGCGCCATACCTGCGTGCGGAGGTGCGCCGTAGCGGAATGCCGTATAAAGCGCATTGAATTTTTCTTTTAAAACGTCTTCCGTGTAGCCTGCAATCTCGAATGCCTTTTTCATTATCTCAACATCGTGATTTCTTACGGCGCCTGATGCAAGTTCGATACCGTTGCAGACAAGGTCGTACTGATATGCAAGAACCTCTGTCGGATCGGGGCTAAGAAGCGCCTCCATTCCGCCCTGCGGCATGGAGAACGGGTTATGCGTAAATATAACGTCACCCGTCTCTTCGTCTATCTCAAACATCGGGAAGTCAACGATAAAGCAGAATTCAAATGAATCGTCTTTTATGAGATTCAGCTGTTCTTTATCCGCAAGCCATGTACGAATCATGCCGGCTCTTTTTTCCGTATCGTTTTTCTTATCGTCACATATGAAGAAAAGCGTCTCTCCTTCTTTTACTCCGGTAAGCTCCGTAATCTCTGCTTTCTTTTCATCATTTAAGAACTTCGCGATAGGTCCTTCGAATACCCCGTCATTTAAAGTAAGGTAACCGAGCCCTCCAAGACCGACTTCCGCGGATGTCGCATACTTTAATGAATCCTCGAAGAACTTTCTTGATTTGCCGGAGCAGTCGGCAACGATTCCGCGAACCGGCTTACCCTTAAATATCGGAAAATCAACATCGGCAAAGAAGTCGGTAAGGTCGCATATGATAAGCGGATTCCTTAAGTCAGGCTTGTCGGAGCCGTATTTCATCATGGACTCCGCATATGTTATGCGACGGAAAGGCGGCGGTGATATCTTCTTATCGGAGAACTCCTTAAACGTCTCATAGATAACCTCTTCGCAAACCTTAAGCACGTCCTCCTGTGTGGCAAATGCCATCTCGAAGTCAAGCTGATAAAACTCGCCGGGAGATCTGTCTGCTCTTGCATCCTCATCTCTGAAACAGGGCGCTATCTGAAAATACTTATCAACGCCTGACACCATGAGAAGCTGTTTAAACTGCTGCGGTGCCTGCGGAAGCGCATAGAATTTACCCGGATGCTTACGGCTGGGAACGAGGAAATCACGTGCGCCCTCGGGTGATGATGCCGTAAGAATCGGAGTCTGTATATCAAGGAAGTCTCTCTCTTCCATCTTTCTTCTTAAAGAACCGATGATCTTGGATCTCTTTACGATATTTGCATGGTTCCTCGGGTTTCTAAGATCGAGATAGCGGAATTTAAGACGTAATTCTTCCTTACTTAAGTGTGAATTGCGAATCTCAAACGGAATCATGTTGCGGCTCTTGCCAAGCACTTTAAGGTCGTCGGCCAAAAGCTCCACGAATCCCGTATCTATCTTTTCATTTACGGTATCGGCGTCACGCTTTCTTACCGTTCCGCTTACGGTAATAACGGTTTCACGATTCACATCCTTAAGAAGATCCTCGTCATGAACTACCACCTGCGTCACTCCCGTATAATCTCTTAAATCAATGAAAATGACTCCACCGTGATCGCGGATAACATCCACCCAACCGGCAAGCTCGATCTTCTCGCCGATATGTTCATCACGTATGTCATTGCAATAATGCGTTCTGTACATATTATCCTCCTCTTTAATGACTTCTTCCCGGAATGAAAATCTGCAAAAAAATACGCCCCGGGAATCTTAATAATTCCCGGGACGAGTTATATATAAACCCGCGGTGCCACCCGCATTGACGCAAAAATTAAAAATTTACGTCCTCTTTCATTTAATAAATATTACAAACTGATCCGGAGCGTTACCATACTTACTACTCATCTTAAAATGCGCTCTCAGTCCATGACGCATTTTCCCTGTCAGACTTTCCACAAAAGCAGGCTTTCCGCTTTTTAGGTTATATCAATTTTTTTTCATTGTCAACAGACATGTACAGATAAGACAGCGTAAAAGCTTTTCAAGAATATTGCTTTAAACTCATTTTTAACATCGTCTTCATCATATCAACTACATTTTGCGGCGACTTAATAACAACGCCTCCGTCAAGTGAAATTATCCATGCAAGAAACTGGTCGCTTACTCTTACCTTCACACGTGTTTTAAAATGGTCTTTATCAACAGGCGTTATACCGATATCTTTTCCGAAACGGTCAATTATCACCCCAACCATGTCATTATCACCGACAAGAGTTACATCCGTCTCTTCGCCGCTAAACATTCCGAAAATGCTTTTGGTGTATCGGGGCAAATCAAATTCCTTAAACTTTTGCTTACCTTCTCTTTCTTTGTCGGTCAGAGTGATTTTTAGCATCTTATCAACTCTGTAATGCTTAATGACATCATCTTCCGAGTCGTATGCAACCATGTAGTAATTTTCATCATCCCACATCAGCCCCCACGGACTTGTCTCGTAGAGCTTTCCGTCATGCCGCAGCTGCGGTTCCTTTTTCGTATTCCACTGATAATAATAAAAAGTAATCTTTTTGCCCTTATTAATCGCATCGTGCAGACAGTCGACATTATAGTAAATGCTTTCGTTCATGGTTTTAACACGTCCGGTTATTGCAACCTGCCTGTTTAAACACTTTGCCTGATACCTGCTGCCGAGTGATTCTATCTTCTTGATAAGGGTATTTGATTTCCTGTCGGTAATAAACTTTGCCGACTGTACGCAATCAACCAGAAGCTTTAACTCCGGCAGCTCGAACTCGCGCTGCCCGAGATAATACTTATGACTTCTTCCGTCCTGAACGTTTATTATGTCAAAGCCACAGTTTCTTAATTCCTCAAAATCAGAATACAGGGTTTTTCTGTCCGCCGAAACATCATACGCCTGCAGATGCGAAATAATCTGCTGCAGGGTAAGAGGATGCTCTTCGTCGGTTTCCCTTTCAAAAATATCAACCAAATATAACAGCTTGGATTTCTGATTATAACCTTTTGCCAAAATGAACACCTCCTAAGCTTAAATTTGCATTCATTATAGCACAGAATACTGGGAGTTTTTTTGGACACTTTAATTCCTATACTGTAACTGAGAAAGGAAATATGCAAAGGAGGATACAGACATGATTAAGAAAATTATGGCATTTATGATTATAGCGGCAGGTGCGGGTGTTGGAATCGCCGGATGCGGTAGCGCATCCACAGACACTGCCGACTCAAAAACAACTGCAGCCACGACAACAAAAGCAACAACCACGGCCACGACAACGGCGCCGACAACGACGCCGACAACGACGCCGACGACAACCGCGGCACCGACAACAACCACAAAGGAATCAAAAGAAGACTTTATGGCAAAATGCAAACCGTATGAATTCAAAGAAATAGCACGAAATCCCGAGGAACACAAAGGGGAATTCGCAAAGCTTGACGGAAAAGTAATACAGGTTATGGAAGAAAGCGGTATATATACACTCAGGGTCAACATCACCAAAGACAAATACGATTATTGGGACGATACCATAATGGTCTGGTATTCAGGAAGCTCCGATAATAATCGAATTCTTGAAGATGACATAGTTACAATGTACGGTATGCTGGATGGCGTGTACACTTACACTACGGTTATGGGAAACGAAAATACCGTACCGCTTTTACTTGCCGAGTATATCGACATTCATTAACTAAAAAAACAATCTCCCTTCACAAACTAAAAAAAGACGTGAAAAATGAAATGACCCCCTTTAAGTCAGATACTTGGTCTGACTGTTGGGGCACCTTAAAAAATCACGTCTTTTTTAATTTTTATGTTCGAACGTATGAATATCGAGCTGATTGTAAGGAATCTTAATGCCCTCTTCTTTCAGGACATTTTGAACAATAAGCATTGCCTGTCTGTGCAGCTCATATCTGTCCGCCGGGTCCTCGCACCAGAAGAATATTGCGTAGGAAATCGATGATTCAAGGAATTCCTCGGTTCCCGCAAACCGCGCTCTTTCCACGCCCTCAAGCTCTGCTATCTTCTCGGCAGCTTTAGTGAGTATCTTTCCCACCATGATATGATCGTCTTCGTAGGAAAGATTCACCCTTATTGAACAAAGCTTTGGCGCAATGGAAATCTTGTCTATGTTGCGGTTACAGATAATGACAAGCTCTTTATTAATGGTCAGCTCTATCTTTGTGACCCTTAAATTAAACGATACAACCCTGCCTTCATAATCTTCGTAACGAATGATATCGCCTATATCAAAGAAATTATCGTTCATGATATGGACACCCATAACTATATCTTTAAGAAGATCCTCAACGGCAAAAGCCACAATTATACCGATAACACTAAATCCCGCAACCAGTCCCGATATGTTAATACCGTTTGCCTGTAAAATGGCAAGAATAACGATTATCGGAATCGCTACCTTTAAGATATCTACTAAAACCGAATATTTCGTCTTGCCTTTTTTTGTTAATTTTCCGTTCCATTTTTCCTTAATGTATTTCGCAAAAATCACCAAAAAAATGGCAATCCCGATAATAATCAGACTTGCAATAAAATATTTGGATGTAAAAAAATTCTGTACTTCCTGCATAATTAATTACGAGTCAAAGAACTCCTGATCTCCATCCACTTTTAATTTCTCAGTCTTCGGGTACTCAAATATTTTACTCTCACCGGCATTTTTTTCCAAATATTCAACGAAACGTCCTGCCTCATACTTTGCCATGGGCAAATCATGCATAAGATACTTCCCGCAATTCACGGGGGAGGCACCCGGAACCTCGCCTTCATATTCGCTCATATGCTTAAACGCCTCAAGTATTATCGGATACATTTCCGATGCCTTCGGACGTCCCTTAACAATGATATAAAATCCTGTCAGACACCCCATCGGACCCCAGTAAATAAGCTTATCCTTCCATTCAGGATTATTCCTCAAATACGTAGCAACAATATGCTCCATCGTATGCATCGCAGCCACATCAATCGACGGCTCGACATTCGGCTTCTTCACCCGCACATCAAACGTCGTAACATACTCATCACCGACGACATCCACACGACTCTCAAAAATCCCCGGAACAATCTTTGTATGATCTATCGAAAAACTTGGAATTAAATCCATAAAAAACCTCCTAAATTCAGGGCAAAAACCATATTTACCCACCTCTTAACTTGCCCCATATCTTAACATGTATCATATCACTATTCAAATTCCTCGGGTCACCGCTACCTTAATCCCCCGCCGGGTGTTCGCACTCAATCCATACGAAAAGTGGCAGGTGATTGTTCCCGCCACTTTTTTGCATTCGTGTTCAATTTCCCAAGCCTTTGAATATGTGGTCCCAAGAATTAAATCGAACGCAATCGTTATATGAGCGCGGGGGCCTGCTGTCCGAGATAAAACCTTTCTTCGTTGGGGCCCGTGCGCGCATTCGGTTTACGCAAATCAGCACGCCGATAATTTACTTTGCTGAACTGGCCTCCGGGTCTAAAGAATTAACAGACCGACCGAATCGTTATAAACGCGAACGAAACGACTAAACTCGAAA
>CAJOLA010000029.1 GCA_905235275.1 uncultured Lachnospiraceae bacterium | reverse complement strand
AAAAAGACAAATCCCGTTAACGTTAAAACTTCCCGGAGTGCATTTTATTTTTCTTTTCATCAGAATCTTATCACTATGACGACAGACATGGATAGTTCCCGTTAGTTGAATGGGACAGGCGTCAAATTCCCGTTTAAAAAATAAAAAAATTGTAAAAATTAAAAAGTCATTTCCTTTTTGAGGCCCTCCAGGCGCTTTATATATATAGATAGGGGTTATTGTATCCAACGGATGATAACACATCCCGAAGCTATAGATCCTGCCCGGTAAATTCAGGTTAGGGAGCGGATTCTTATCCGACACGACAATCGGGAAACCGGTTGTGCAAAAAATTAAAAAACCTAAAGTGTAATCTGTACGTGAAGGATAAGGAATGATTAAATGTCACCTCGTGACAGCTTAACTTCCCGTCCCCACACAGTAACCTTAAAAACCGGGATAAGTAGGAGAGTCTTATCCCTGTCTAAGTTGACATTAAATTTGGGACACGGAGGAAAGTCCGGTCCCGCCACCCAAATAGGAGGGGATAATTATGAAAAAGATAATTTTATCTATCGTTACTGCATTAGCTGCCATGGCAGCAGTTGCACAGCCGACATTCGGCGCGACCGTAACAACGAATTCAGGTGACAGGAAGGTAACCGACACTTCCTATAACCTGGCAAAGAGTGCCTTTGAAAAGGCCGGAAGTGATAAGACAAAGGCTAAGAAGGAGTTGGATGCTGCTAAAGCAAAAGTAAAAGAGCTTAATGCCAAAATAACTTCTTTGAATAAGCAGATATCTGATGCCAATGCGAAGATTAAAAATTTGGAATCCAAGACGAAGAAGGCGGTAACCAAGGCAGAGGTCGATGCTTTAAAGAGTAAAGAGTCAAAGGCTTCAAATGAGTTAAACGCCTGCAAAGCTCAGTTGGATACTTTGAAGAAAAGTCTGAAGACAACTGAGGATAAGCGTGCGGATCTCATTAAGAAGAATGATTCTCTCAAAAAGAAGAGATCTGAACTCGACAGTAAGATAAGTGATTTGAAAAAGCAGATATCCAATAAGGATAAAGAAGTAAGCAAGTATCAGAAAGAGTACGACTCCAGAAAGGCATTTGTAAATAATGACAAATCCGCCATGCAAAAGACGGACGAGTATAAGAATCTGGAGAAGGCAAAGGCCGACGTGGCGGCTGCGCAGAAGAATGTGAGCAACAAGGAGTCTGAGATTAAGACTGCCCAGACCAACGTTGCAAATAAGGAGAAGGCTTATAAGGATAAGGTTGCTCTCTATAATACCGGTTCATTCGGGTTCTTTGATTGGGTATCCAAGAATTACTCTGCGCAGAAAGCTGATGCCGATCAGGCGCTTACCGTTCTTAATGAGAATCTTGCCAATTGCAAGAAGGGTGATATCAAGGACGCCACCAGTCTTGAGAACATGGCATATGCGATTAAGCTTATATCATACGGAAATAAGTTAAGAACCACCGATAAAAACTTTACCGGCCGTTCGCCTCTCAAAGTCTCACATGCGTTAATGGCCGTTTCGCAGGCGCAGACAAATAAGACGGCAAAGATTTGGAATGACACCAAGGAACTTAAACATTCCTCGTTGTATAATGTGGGCGAAAATATAGCTTGCGGTTATTTCGGCGGATATCCCGGCTCCGTTTACAGTGACAGATGGGATTGGAGTGCATTTTACGGATGGTACGACGAAGAAAAAGAGATGTATGAAATGGGCTATGATGCCGCCGTTAAGAAATACGGTTATTACATGGACGGTCATTATCTCAACATAATCATGGCGTCATATACGACCACCGGTCTTTCATTTTCAGGACCGACTCCGAGCGTGACCGGACAGGTATTTTCTTACGGAAATTATTATGCCAAGACGTCTTATACTGCAGAGGAGTACCAGGCTATCTTTAACAAATACTATGCCTATGTAAATCCCGAGAATGCAAAGAAGGATCTGGATAATGCGAAGAAGACCCTTACCGCTAAACAAAGTGAGCTGACCCCATTAAAGAATGCTTTGACCAAGGCCAAGAATGCTCAGGCAAAGGCTCAGTCTGTTGTGGATGATTTGAAGAATACTTCCAAGCTTAAAAATGTTGAGACCAATTTAAATAAGGCTAAGAGTGAGAAAGCTTCTTTGACGAACAGTCTGAACAAAGCCGAAAATGAGAGAAAAACTCTTGTAAAAGACATTTCCGGTAACGACTCACAAATTACCGCGCTTGGCCGAAGCATTAATTCAACCAACAGCAGCATTGCGGATAAATCAAAGCTTAAGGAAACGCTTGAGAAAAACTTAAGCAATGCCACGAAGGCACGTAAGGATAAAGAGAAGGAGCTTAATACCTATAATCAGAACGTAAAAGACTTAAATTCTACTAAAAGCTCTCTTACGTCTCTAAAGAAACAACTGACTACCGCCAAGTCTAATTTAAAAACTGCAGAAACCGATGTTACAAAAAAGCAGAAGACTTATAATAACACTCCTTCCGCACCTGACTTTAAGACCACTGTAAAGAAATACCCTGCTAAATTAACGGGCGATTATTCATACTTAAACAGTTACATAACCAATATGATGAACTCCAAAGTAGGTTGGAAGAATGAAAACGGTAAGTTCAGATATTACAGCGAATCAGACGGTAAATATTACACGGGTTGGCATTATATGTCCACAAAAGAGGGCGAAAAAATACCTCATTGGTCATATTTCGGAAGCGACGGCTACATTTACACCGGTTGGAAGAATATGGGTAGAAAAGAAGGAGAGAGGCTTGAGCATTACTCATACTTCGGTCCGAACGGCTGGCTGAGAACCGGATGGCAGAAGATGGGTACCAAAGAAAACCCTGACGGTAATAATCCGGAGCACTGGTCCTACTTCGGAACGGACGGTTGGCTCAGAACCCGCATGCAGAGGATGGGTGACAAAGAAAACCCTGACGGTAATAATCCGGAGCATTGGTCCTTCTTCGGAACTAACGGCTGGCTTTATGTCAACAGAGTCTTTACTTTGAAAGAAGTTACATACACCGCAGACGGAAGGGGGTGGGTAACACAACAATAAAAACTTAAAATAACAGTCCCGGATAATGGGGCTGTTATTTTGTTTGTAAAATGTACCGGGATGTATTAAAGTTAACTTATAGTAATAAAAATATTTCGAAGTTCTAAGGAAAGGGGATATGAGAATGAGTAAAGCGCTTAAGAATGTTTTTGTCGCCGTCCTTGCGGGCCTTGTTTTATTTGCGGGCATATTTTATGCATACCCGGTCTTTGCGGATGAACAGGCAGACGGTTCGCAGGCTGATGTGAAAGTTATTGTCGACAACGGCATTCCTGTTGTCTACATTAATATCGATGAGTCGCGGGGAACGATAGATGCCATGAATAGCAGCTCCGACCACAGCGTTTACTGCTATGGCGACATCACCATTGATGTTCCGGAAGGATTTCGCTACTCGGATTATTCGGACATTAACCCGAAGGATTTGGAAAATGTGCAGATGAGTATCCGCGGGCGGGGAAATTCCACATGGAACCACGCCAAGAAGCCTTACAAGATAAAATTGGACAGCAAGTCCAAGGTGCTCGGTCTGCCCAAAAATAAGCACTGGGCTCTGCTTGCAAATGTTGAAGATCAGACACTTATACGCGACAGGATTACCGGTTGGCTGGGCGATCAGATGGGGTTTGACTTTACCCCGAGAGGTGTTCCCGTTGACGTGGTGATGACAGGAGAGGAATTCGGTACAAAGTATCTGGGGAGTTATTACTTAACTGAAAATGTCCGGGTGGACGATAACCGCGTAAATATTGCCGAGCTTAAGGAGACCGATACGGATCCGGATATCATAACGGGCGGATATCTTTTGCAAAATGCCTATCAGCTAAGACTCGGATCCCCCGACAGATTCTTTACTTCCAGAGGGGTAGAGTGGGGGACCAACACACCTTCATTTGATACGGGGACGGAGAGTGCCGCCGACCAAACGGAAGATAAAAAAGACCTGGAAGATGGATACAAGAATAAAGCTCAGCAGGAATATATCCAAAATCACACTCAGCTGGTGGAGGACATTCTCTATAACGCAACGACCGAATATCGTGACTACATTGACATTGAATCATCGGCAAAATATTGGCTTGTGCAGCAGTTCTCCAAGAATCAGGATGCCTATGCCACGGGAAGCACTTACCTCTATAAGGACCGCGATAACGGCAATGTGAGCAAATTTTACTGGGGACCTCTTTGGGATTTCGACTTTGCCTGGACATATAATTACATTACTACGGGGATGGATGCAGGTCATAAGTGGCTTTATCCGATGTTCTACGACAGAAAACCCGGCAATTTACGGGAGGCCATCAGGGCTGAGTGGCCGAAAATGAGAGATTCTCTGATCAGGCTTATAGAAGACGGGGGCGTGATTGACGGTTATTATGAAGAGACAAAGGCCTCCGCCGATGCCAATCACGAGGCTCTTTCCCCGGACAGTGAGTTTAACTACAAAAATGAGATTGAGAAGCTTAAGCAATGGATACGGGATCGAATCGATTGGTTTGATGAAAATCTTGATGAGATGGACAATCTTGTTCACAAGGCAACATATATTGTTGACGGTGAAGTCTATTGCTATGATTTCCTGACGAACACAGACTACTTAAAAGCAAAAAGTCCGATTCCGGAAAAAGAGGGATATACATTCCTCGGTTGGATGGAAGAGGACGGAAGCATGGTTGAAGACGGCAGATATCTTCCCGAGGATGCCACATTTACGGCTAAGTTTGTGCCTGACGATTCCATGACGCACGGCGCAGACATTGCATTTAGCAAAGCATCCGACATTGTAAAGTTCGGTCCGTTCTACAGAGGTTATCAGATTCCTTACACGATTATTCCGACCGATGCACAAGATCAGGATATTATCTGGACATCCTCGGATGTGCATATCGCGACGGTGGATAACACCGGGCACGTGATTATCAACAAGACGGGAGTCGTTACATTTACGGGGAAATTAAGGCTCGGACAGACAAGGCAGTTTACACTGACCATTGTGGAAATGAATGATGAATATCCCGTGCCTGAATCAATTTATCCCGTTGAAGAAAGAATTGAGTTGGCGCCGGGCGGACAGGGAAGGTTTGTCATCGAAACGAATCCTTCACCCGCCAAGATTAACGCTTACGTTTATGAATCTGACGACGAGACTGTGGCAACAGTGGGAGAAAACGGTGTAATTACTGCAGTAGGACCGGGAATAACAAAGGTGCGTGTGACGGCAACCGGCAGTAATGCCGACGGGGAAGATGTGACGTTTGAAGCGGAAATCACGGTAGTTGTAACGGAAGCAGAAGAAGAGACAACGACCGATACCGGGTCGACATTCAGTAATGAATCGACGCCCGGTACGAATCCTGCTTCCGAAGCCGGGCAAAATCCCGAGGGCGGCAGTTCTGATAATGAGCCGGACGTTGCCGGCACAAGGGAAGTTAAAGTACCGGACGAAACAGCCGGTGGTAAGTCGCAGGCAGAGCCCGTTAAGGCGCACTCCGCACAAACCGGTGATAAAGACGAAGCTTTACTTATGATTGCAGTCATAGCGGCAGCAGTTGTAATTGGCGTCACGGCTTTTGCAAAAAAGAAACGGATATAGAAAAAAAGGACCCTTAAGGTCAGATTATCGGTCTGACCATAGAGGTCCTTTTTTAATGCTTTCATTCGCCCTCGGTATCCGGCTGCTCTTCATCCGACTTTTTAAATCCGCTCTTTATCTTGTTGCCAAGACCGGTAACGCCGTCCTTAATCTTACCGCCGACCTTAGCGGCATTATCCTTGAAGTCTTCTGCTTCAATCTTGCCGTCGCCGTCAGCATCCATAGCACCTGCAACCTTATCCTTGGCAGAGCCCAAGCCATCTTTAATCTTGTCGCCCAGCCCTTTCTTTTCTTCATCTGCCATAACTGACTCCCCTCTGTAAACTGTTTACTGATACAGGGAAATTATAAATTTTTTTTGGAAAATGTACAAGAAAAAGCTTTACCACATATACGGAGTAGTAAGTTCAAAGAGAAGTTTTAATAGTCATGGCGTATACTATGGCTATTAATACATTGGTTATCTTACGAAAGGAACAAGACTATTTTTGTTTGATGACAGAGCGGTTTGAACGCCTTTTAGTAGGCAAGATGCTCAATTCATAATTGCACTCTTGATATTTGTATAGTTCCATTTTTTTGTCGATCCTTCCCAATGGAACGCTGCGATGTGTCGTCCTTCATCCTTGAGGCTGTCAGGGCATCTATCTTTAAAAACGTAACCGGAATTATAAAGGACTACTATTTTCAGACCGTCTCGTTTAGCCTTATCACACTCATACTCGATAAAACTTTTTGAACTCGTTGACCATCCGTGTTTGCAGCCGTGCTTGTCAAAATCGTAATCTTTGCAGTAATAGCAACTTCCAGCTTTAAGAGTCTTCGTTTTAGTTCCAACAACCAAAACGAAGGTTTTTGAAGCATCCATTCTGTCACCTAAAGATGATTTTATACTACAATTCAAACTGGTATCTTTAGATTGCATTAAGTCATGTGCGTCCGTGAAACTTAATCCCCAATAATCACTGTCATTCCATGAACGAAGTTTATCAATAACTTCTATGTCAGTAGTCCAATCAGCGGCTAAGTAGGTTCTTGTTCTGTATGCCATCTCTTATTTCTCCTTCCGAATAGTTAATCCTTTTAGAATAATAGGCTGAACTACGATATTGATTCCACCACTTATTTTCTTTGTGTTATTGCAAAGGGTTTTAATTATTAAATCAAGAGATTCTTGATGACTAAGACCGGCACGAGATAACCCTGTTCCCATCAGGGGCATATATAAATCATTGCCTTGCCCTTTGCGGTCATAGTAATCAATCATCTTTTCTATTGCAATTTGAATGTTTCTTTTAGTGCTTTGAGCATTATTCTTTTCGTCAAAGTCAGATATCGCCAATAGATATAGTGTAGCACCACCCTCATCGAGAGATGCTATTGTTCCAATAGGTGTTTTGATTTTCTTTTTATTTCCTTTTAGGAGACCATTTGCCATTAGATCATCTTTAATACGGCGGTCAAGTTCATCTTCGCTAACACCCTTTATGCTGAGTCGATACAAGAGTTCTCCGTGAATTGTATTCTTTGATACAAGCGGATTAGGTTCTTTCTCAGATTTTGTTGTGATATGGGTATCAAAGGATGTGTTGACAGGAATTACAACGATTCTTTCTTTTCTGCTTCTGCGACCTATTGCATAGGTAAGCAGATTGCCTTTAATCACATTAATATATCCATTTCCTTTATTCCATATTGCAGATTCCTTTTCATTTTGCTGTAAGTTGGACTCTTTAAGAGCCCTTACAACTATTTTTCCAAGGAAGAGACCAGGGTCATTGGATACGGACTTTATTTTGGATATTTCACGATTTCCCAGTTTTTCGGATTCTTCAATCCATGTCAAAAAATCATCAAACATATCTCCGACAGAGCCTTTATCTATGTAATCATCGTAAAATCTCTGCACTGACTTCACTATGATGTCTTCCATGCCAACTTTACAAAGAGCTTCTCTTATCTGCGGAGATATTTCCAAATTATTGTTTTTAATTTTGCTGGACTCGCTGTATTCGTAGCGAAAAGGATCGCCAGCATTTTTGCCTTTTTCTTTCTTTAGCTTCGCAGCATCAAAAAAGTCTTCTAACGGCTCATTAACGAGAATCTCGTTCTTTATTTTCTTATCAATACAGTAGCCCTGTATTTTTCTTAGGAATTCTCCATAGTTCAAGTAAATCTATCTCCTTTTTTGTTTGCAAAGGGATGCAAGGTTTATGCAAGGTTTATGCAAGGTTGCGTAAATGTGATTATCTTTCCTGTGATTTACAGTTAGAGCGTAATCAGTCATCACTATTTTACCATCTGCGAGTACATCCTAACAGACAGAAATGTGGTGATGATAAAAAAGTTTTTGTTAAGAAAGGACAGGTGATAAACATGAATAATCACAAAAACACCAAGAAAACCAGAACCGGTTTGAAGGATACCTGGAATGCTTTCATGTGCAAAGGAGCTAAGTATTCGGAACACGACATTCCATTTTGTCCAACGGTTCTCACAGGCATTCCAAAGGAAATAATTACTTGGGAAGAAGCTAAGCAGCTCCATAAGAAGCTGGTTAGGAAGGATAGGAAATACTTCTATGATGCATTTATCTGCTTCTATATGGACGACTACAAGTTTGATGGAGTAAGAAGTAGTATTTGGCTGTTCCCATGGCTTGCTCTGCGTGTCCTTAAGCACTTTAGGGGAATCATCACTCCGGATTTTTCAACATATCAGGACTTTCCATATCCGCTTAAACTTTGGAATACATTCCGCATGAGATCTTTCGGATACTGGGCAGGAACTCAAGGCTTGGAAGTAATAAACAATGTTCGCTGGGGCACATCAGAGACATATCATTATTGCTTCGATGGTATTGATAAGGATTCAGTTGTTGCGATTGGAACGGTAGGCGGAAGCCCAAGAAAAGTTGCTGACAGAAAACGCTTTGTGGACGGTTTGGAAGAAATGGTAATGAAACTGGAACCACATACAATAATCGTTTATGGTTCAGCTGACTATCCGTGTTTCAAAGAATTGGAAAAAAGAGGAATCAGAATAATCGCTTTCAAAAGCTATACAGCAAAATACTACGAGGGGAGGACTAAAGATGAGTAAAGGACTAAGCTATAAATATAGTGGCACAAAAGGACATATAATTAGTGTCGCCTCATCGCTCCCGAGTACACCAAACAGACTTCTGAAAAACGGATGGGAAGATATTTCGCACCCAGCGCAGAAGGCAGCAGGACATTGGGAGTTGAAAGAGACTTCTACAGGACTTAAAATGAGATACGATAAAAAAGTGCCGGGAGCACCTGGATTCGCAGGTAAAAACCATTATCATATCTACAATCCAAACGCCACAGGCAACAAAGATTTATATCTGGATAAAAATGGTAATCCCACAAGAAAAGGACATGCCAATTCACACATATTACCGGAAGGAGATGAATAACAATGACAATTCAAGAATTAAGAGAAAAATACTATTTTCATGATAGCTGCATCACAAGAATTGATTACTTCAGTGAAGATAAAAGACTTACAATAACCATGGATTTTTGCCAATGGGCACAGAATTGGTATAAAGAAGGTGAGCCTGAAAATGTTTGGCTAAAGCTTACATTTTACGGCATTGATGGATATGACGGTATAACTGGAGATATAGATTATTTCAGCATATTAGATGGTGAAATAAAAGATGATAAATTCTGGTTGTTTATCCTCGATGACTTCCACGAAGAACACTATGAGTACTATCTCAATCCATCAAATGTTGAAGTAGAGATTCTAGGAATAGTGGAAGATTAACCCAAAAAGGGAGCCACTTGGACTTTTCTTTTAGTCTGCTTTTTATTTAGTTTAATCTGCTGTCTACCTTGGTTCGAACACTTTTAACAGGGTTGGTATATGTGATTTTCAAGGCACCGAGAGTAATCCTGGTGCCTTTTACCTATGTTGGATTTTCCAATGTTGGATTATTGTAACCGGCAAGTACTTTTCCATAGAGGTCCTTTTTTAATTTCACGTGTTATTTAATATCTGTTAATGCTCTGCAGATAAATTTTTGCTTCAGCGCAAGGTCCGTCTGTTGATTCTTCTATGGTAGGTCTTCTTACCAGACGTATAAGCGCCTGAACGACAGCCTCGTTAGCCCCGCCGTCTATCTTAGGTATGAGTTCCTGTATGACGTTTACTTTCCATTCTTCATTTCCCTGTTCTTTGTCGAGAACTTTGATTATGCTGTCTGAAATAATCTCGGGATGTTTTGCAAGAATTTCAGTAACTTCTTTTGTGACCGGATAACTTCTGTTATCAAGCCATTTGATGAGTTGATCCGTAAACGGTTTTAATTCTTCATCAGTTGCGTCTTTTAATTTTTCAACGTCATGAATTTCATTACCTTCCTTTGGAATGAATTCACTTAAATCTCTGACGGTTGTATTCTCGCTCATAAAATTCTCCTTTGCTAAAGAAAATCATGCTTCAACTTTCTGCGTTAATTTAAGGGAAAGCCTCATAAAATATCTCTTACTAAAGAAAAACGCCTTTCGGCGCTTTTCCTTAAATGATAAAAATTAATTCACGGAGGCTAAATTGCTATCTGAGACGCAATCAGTCAAGTAACTTTTACAATGTGCATGTCTATAGTTTTTAGGTAAAGAAAAGAGAATCCACATATCCTGTGGATAATTAAAATATAAATCATGCGCGGGAATATAAAAGCCCCGTAGAGGGATATATCTCTAAGTTTAATTTAAATTTATCTGTTTCTTCTTGAAAACCCTGTATAGCTGCCCACACCCGCAAGAGCACCTAAAAAGAAATTATACGGTCTGACGAGGGCGGCACCATATGAGGTGCGCCCTGCCAGGGCTATAATAAGTCCAATTATAAGCCATGTTGCCACACCGATAAGTATTGCCGGAATAAGATTTTTTATATTCATGATTTAACTCCCTTTTTTATTTGAAGTATATTTTCGATAGGCCACTTAATGTCTTGCCACCCTATAATTTTATCACGAAAGAAAATTGTTATCCAGCCGTTCATCAGGCTCATTCCCATCGGATTCAGATAAAAAAAATTCAGGGGGAGTGAAAGCTCACATCCCCCTGAAACAAATATTTTTTTATGCGGTTTTAATCAGCCGAAGTATCTCTTTAACAGACCTTCAAATGCCTTACCGTGTCTTGCCTCGTCTCTTGCCATCTCATGAACAGTATCATGAATAGCATCAAGACCCTGTTCCTTTGCCATCTTAGCAAGTTCAACCTTTCCTGCTGTAGCTCCGTTCTCAGCGTCAACTCTCATCTCAAGATTCTTCTTTGTTGAATCCGTAACAACCTCTCCGAGAAGCTCTGCGAACTTAGCTGCATGCTCAGCTTCCTCAAAAGCTGCTCTTCTCCAGTACTCGCCGATCTCAGGATAACCTTCTCTGTAAGCAACACGGCTCATTGCAAGGTACATACCAACTTCTGAACACTCACCGTTGAAGTTCTCGCGAAGACCGTCGATGATCTTCTGGTCAACACCTTTAGCTACACCTACAACGTGCTCTGCTGCCCATGAAAGCTCACCTTCTGCCTGCTTCTTAAATTTGGAAGCAGGGGCCTGACAGACGGGACATTTTTCAGGTGGCTGATCTCCCTCATGTACATATCCGCATACTTCACATATCCATTTCATAATTCATATCTCCTTTCGAAAAACATTATGTTTACATCAATTATTGTAACACCTTAAAAATAAATGTCAATAATAATAACCATTACTAAAATATAAAATCTTTGGAAATTACTTTTTATTTTTACAATCGTTGCATATTCCGTAAAAGAAAGTAACATGTCCGGTTATTTCTCCGGAGTCCATATATTTTCTTGCGCCGTCAAGAACTTTTTTCTCGTAGGCTTTATCATCCATCTCGATATCCGAAATCTTGCCGCACTCGGTACATTGAAAATGATAGTGGGGCTTCAGATTACAATCGAAGTGAACCGAGCCGTCATTGCAGGGGACCGTGATAGCCTCGCCGTGGTCCACAAGAAAAGACAGATTCCTGTAGACCGTTCCCAGGCTGATCTTGGGATATTCCTTAACTACATTATTGTAAACGACCTCGGCGGTAGGATGATCTTTTCTGGAATATAAAAATTTTTTAATAGCTTCACGCTGTCTGGAATATTTTACCGCAGCCATAATCATCACTCCTAAAAATAAAAACAATATTCATTACTGATATCTTTATATATCTTAAACCCATTTACAAAAAAAATCAAATAAACATTTTCATAAGAAAATAAAAAAACCGGTCAATCCCATGCATAAAACAAAAGGGATTAACCGGTGTAACCGTCAAATCAAAGAGCGTCAATCAGACAGCCTGTTCTAAATCATCTGTCTGCGCTATAGTTTTAACCGCCATATCAGAGAGCGTCAATCAGATCGACTATCTTAGGGATGGCATTTGACATCTCGGAATTTTCCATATTCTCTATGTAAGAGTCCTTATTAAGATAAAGATTATTAATGGCCGCAAGGAAGCTCTCCGGTGTGAGATTCTCCTCTTCAAGAACATCAGAGTAACCGCTGTTCTTAAAGGACTTGGCGTTAAGAATCTGGTCGCCTCTGCTTGCGCTTTCGGGGAGCGGGATGAGGAGATTGGGCTTGCGAAGTGCGAGAAGCTCGAAAATAGTATTGGAGCCTGCTCTTGAGATTACGATGTCAGCCATCGCAAGAAGGTCCTTCATCTCATCATCGGCATATTCAATCTGTACATATCCTTCAAGGTTATCGTATCTTTCATCGTTCTTACCGCGACCGCAAAGGTGAACAACATTAAACGTATTAAGAAGTTCAGGAAGTATCCTCCAGAGTGCTTCATTGAGATTCTTGGCGCCCGTGCTTCCTCCGGTAACGAGTATAACCGGCTTATTATTATTCGGAAGACCCGTGTATCTGAATCCAATCGTCTTGCTTCCCGCTATAAGCTCGCTTCGAATCGGAGTTCCGGTAAGAACCGCTTTCTCCTCGGGAACGTAGCGGATGGTCTCGGGAAATGTGCAGCATATTTTGCTTGCGTGACGCATCGCGATTTTATTTGCAAGACCGGGTGTGATGTCCGACTCATGAATGATAACGGGGATATTCAAATGTCCCGCCGCAACGACTACGGGAACGGAAACAAAACCGCCCTTTGAAAATACAACGTCAGGGCGAAGCTTCCTTAAAAGCTTCTTGGCCTGACTGTAGCCCTTGATTACCCTGAACGGGTCGGTAAGGTTTTGGGTGCTCATATATCTTCTGAGCTTTCCGCAGGATATCTCGTAGTATCTTACGTGCTGTTTTTTAATGAGTTCTTTTTCTATACCGTCGGTAGAACCGATATATGCTATAAGGTATTCCTCAAACCGTAACTCCGGCAACAGTGCTATATTTGCCATTACGTGGCCCGCGGTACCGCCTCCGGTCATGACGATTCGACGTTTTCTTTGAGTAGCCATTTTGAATATCCTCCAATGCTTGCTTGTGGATTATTGTACCATGTCAGAGTGAATTTTTTAAAAAAAATTGTGTATAAATATAAAATAAATATACTCAATTCTACATAACGGATGCCGTATTTAAAAAATTGGGCGGGAACACACGGGGGATGTCATCAGCCTTTGCCGTGTGTTCAATCTCGATCTGCTTTTATAACGGCATCCATATTTAATTTCCCGAGAATTAGAAGATATGGTCCAAAGAATTAAATCGAACATAATCGTTATACGAGAGGGACGCGTAAACTCAAAAATCCCCGCATTTTAAAGCCCGGGCAGCTTTCCGTTTTTAAAATCGGTATACCGATATTGCTTTGATGAACATTGGATGAAGGGTCAAAGAATTAAGACCGACTGAATCGTTATGCGAACGGAACGCGTACTGTCTGAGAAAAATTCTTCCTGCTTAAGAGCCCGAGCGCGCTTACGTTTGCGGAAATTGTATGTCGATTTTGCTTTGATGAACATTAGAAAACGTGGTCAAAGAATTAAGACCAACCGAATCGTTATGCGAACGGGGACGCGT
>CAJOLA010000028.1 GCA_905235275.1 uncultured Lachnospiraceae bacterium | reverse complement strand
GTACATATTGATCCCGGTCCGATACCGACTTTGATGGCATCCGCTCCCGCCTCGGCAAGCGCCACGGCAGCTTCTCCCGTAGCGATATTACCTGCGATAACCTGGAGATCCGGGAATGCAGCCTTAATCTCTTTTAAGGCTTTGATGATATTCGCAGAGTGTCCGTGAGCGGAGTCAAGAACGATACAGTCTACCTTGGAATCAACAAGCGCCTGTACTCTCTCCATGACATTCTTCGTGATACCGACAGCGGCACCGACAAGAAGTCTTCCCTGTGAATCGTGAGCCGAGTTCGGATACTGGATCTGCTTCTCAATATCCTTTATGGTAATGAGACCTCTCAGCTTGAAATCATTATCAACAATCGGGAGCTTTTCTTTTCTTGCTTCCCCGAGAATCTTCTTGGCTTCCTCAAGCGTAATCCCTTCCTTAGCGGTAATGAGATCCTTGCTTGTCATTCGCTCGCTTATCTTCTTTGAAAAATCAGTTTCAAACTTTAAGTCTCTGTTCGTAATGATACCTACCAGCTTGCCGTCATCATCAACGATAGGCACACCTGAAATCCTAAACTTAGACATAAGATCATTGGCATCGGCAAGCGTGTTGTCTGCATGAAGTGAAAACGGATCCGTAATAACGCCATTCTCTGAACGCTTTACTTTATCTACTTCCTCGGCCTGCTCTTCAACGGACATATTCTTGTGAATAATACCGATACCGCCCTGTCTTGCCATTGCAATCGCCATGCGGTGTTCCGTAACGGTATCCATCCCGGCACTCATTAACGGAATATTAAGATTAATATTCTTAGTAAGTCTTGTAGATATCTCTACGAGATTGGGGGTCACCTCAGAATATTGAGGAACAAGCAGCACATCATCGAACGTAACGCCTTCACCAACAATCTTTCCCATCTGTCGAAACCTCTCTTTCTTCTCTCTATTTTACCCTTTTTCTTATTCTAACTATAATATTTAAGAGAGTGTTTTATGTCAACAACTTTTTTCTTTAAAAACAAAAAAACGGGCTTTAACCCGTTTAAATCAGGTATTCTTTTTAAACTCAATGCGGCAGTTCGGACATTTAATTACAATCGTGCCCCTTCCTTTCGGTACCCTGATCTTCTGATAACAGTTGGGACACTTGCATATCAGATGTGTTTTTCTGTCTTTTCTGCGCAGGCGGAACCTTTGCCATGCATGCCCTGTACCGGTTATGAGTTCAGTGAAGGCTCTGTTCTCCGCATATCTTCTTGAAACGTTTCTGGAAAATGTACGAAATAAAACGTAAACTATTAAACCAATACCTATCGCAAGCAATATCCAAAGCCTGAAAATCCCTGAAATTATTATCAAAATCAGCGCTATACATAAAAGAAAGCGGGACAAGTTATCCATCCCGTTTCTTCCGCTGAAAAAGTCATGAATGCCGTTTTGGTTTTTACGCATCGTTAATTACCCTAAACCCTTATGCTTCATTACCCATGAACTCTTTCATATCCATTTCTTCTTCTGCCGTATCTTCATCAAGATAGACATTCTCAGGCACTATCTCTACGGTACTGCCCGTCGCATTCCCAATAAGATAAATCACCGGTTTATCCTTTTTTCTTTTCTCGGAGCGATTCGTAATCCTTGAGAGGTTCTCATTAATATCCGTCACCACGCTTACACCCTTTGCGGTGATAATGGATAAAAAGCTGCCTTTTGCATTAAAGCTTATATAAACATCCTTTACAATCTGCGCTCTGCTCAGATCAAGGATAAGCTTTGAGCTGAAGGCCTTTAATTCACAGCCCTCGAAAGGTCCTTCCGGAATCTCAACAAGCTTCCTGTCGAAAAACGCCGTATACTTCTTAATAAGGTCATTGGCGCTTTGAAGTTCTTCTTCCTCGTACTGTCTTTTTTTGCTCTTGTATTTGTCTCTTCCAATCTTAATAGCCACCCCGGCAACTGCCGTACCGATGGCAAGTTTTAATATTTTGTTAGACATTGTCTCACCTCTTTTCGGAAAAAATTATACCATAACGTTCGGTAACTGTCACGAATCTACTGCCTGCGTATCCTGCGCCAAAGCCTTGGAAAATACGCATCCGCAGTAGTTCTGCCTGTAGAGGTTATAGGCTTTTGATAATTCAACCGACTTCTTATAACCGTCATTTTTCTTAAAGTCGGATCTTAAGTATTTTACGCCGTAGGACTCCCCTATGACATCACCGATGGAGTTAATAAGCGGTCCGGATTTTAAAGGACTTATCGTAAGCGTTGTCGTAAAATAGTCCATCTTTTTCTCAGCCGCAACCTTAGCCGTCTCTTCCAGTCTTAACCTGAAGCATTTCGCGCATCTGAGTCCGCCTTCGGGTTCGTCTTCCAGCCCCTTTGCTATCTCCATGAATTCTTCCGGGTTGTAACGCCCCTCGTAAAATGATACTTTATTTTTCGTCTCGAAGGCTTTTATGAACCTCTTTTGTTCCTTTACCCTTCTTTCGTATTCTTCCTGCTCGGAAATATTCGGATTAAAGTAAAAAACGGTAATCTTAAAATATTCAGAAAGATATGAAATCACATAACTGGAACATGGTGCGCAACAGCTATGCAACAAAAGGGAGGGAACCTCTTTCCCACCCTTTTTAATGTTTTCCGTTATTTCTTTTAATTCCGCTTCCAGTTCCTTTTGAAAATTCCTGCCCATAAAGTCTGCAGGGCAGAGCTTCTCCGACTCTTCCATTATTCCCATGTCTTAAAACCTCATTGAAAGCTGTTCCGTTATATCCCTGATCTCTTTTAAAAACCTCGTCATCTCTTCATCCGTTCCTATCGTGATTCTGAGATAATTATCAATTCTGTTCTTCGGGAAATAACGCACATATATCTTTCTTTTTTTCAGCTCTTCAAATATATCTTTTGCTTTATGTCTGCCGTGCTTTGCAAATACAAAATTGGCATCCGACTCAAGCACTGCAAATCCCGCAAACTCAAGTCCCTCGACAGTCTTTTGTCTCGTCTCTTTTATCTTGGAGATTCCTTCTTTAAAGTATGCGTCATCCTTAACGGATGCAATCCCCATCTGTATCGCAGGCGCATTAAGAGTATATGAATTAATGGAAAACTTCACGTCATTCATCGCTTTAATTAACGCTTCACTTCCGATGGCATAGCCCACTCTTAAGCCGGCAAGCGATCTCGACTTTGAAAAGGTTCTTACCACCAGAAGATTTTCATAATCCTTTGTAAGATTAATCGCACTCTCTCCACCGAAGTCGACATATGCCTCATCAATTATTACCACCGAGTCCTGATTATTTCTTACAAGCTCTTCGATATCCTTTAAAGGAAGCGATATACCCGTCGGGGCGTTCGGATTTGCAATAATTATTCCGCCGTTGGGAATAAAATAATCCGATACGTTTATCTTAAAATCATCATCCAATCTTACGGTTTTATATGATATCCCGTAAAGGTCTGCCCAAACCGGATAAAACGAATATGTAACATCCGGAAAAAGAAGCGACTCGTCGGAATTAAAAAATGTCTGAAATGCAACCGATAACACATCATCGGAGCCCACGCCCGCAAATACATTCTCGGGCCACACACCGTGATAAGCGGAAAGCGTCTGAACAAGCTTTGTAATGCACGGATCGGGATATTTGCGAAGGGCGTCGGCGCCCGTGCGGGAAATTTCAGCGGCCGCATTTAAAACCTCCGGTGAAGGAGGATAAGGATTTTCATTTGTATTCAACTTAATAATATCCTTTTCAAGAGGCTGCTCTCCCGGTACATACGGCTCAACCTGCCTTATGTTTTTCATCCACTTTCCCATTATTATCTCCTTTCTTAAGATAAGCCCAGGCTTTTGGAAATCTTTTCAAAGCCGCTCATTGAATTCCTTATGGTATCATTCGACACACAATATGCTATTCTTACATATCCCGGACATCCGAATGCGCTTCCGGGAACTATAAGAATGTTCTCCCTCTTTGCTATTTCACAGAATTCCTTATCCGATTCCACGGGAGACTTCATAAACAGATAAAATGCTCCCTCGGGATATACACACTCGAATCCCAGGTCGGAAAGTCCTCCGTAGAGGTCTTTTCTGTTTTTGTCATATGCTTCAAGGTTAACCTGTGCATCGAGATTGGCAGCCACCACCATTTGCATAATGGCCGGTGCATTTACAAAACCCAGTGTCCTCGTAGCAACCGAAAGCGCCGAGGCCACTTCATCTGCGTCCTTCATCTTATCCGAAATAACGATATATCCTATACGTTCACCCGGAAGCGACAATGACTTCGAATATGAATAACATATAAACGTATTGTCATAGTAATCGGGAATGAAGGGCACCTTTATCCCTTCAAATGCAAGCTCCCTGTACGGCTCATCCGAAACAAGCGCAATGTCAGTATTATATTCTTCACTCTTTTTCTTAAGAACTTCGGCGATTTTCTTAATGTCATCCTCGGAATATATTACTCCCGTCGGGTTATTCGGCGTATTAATAATTACCGCTTTGGTATTCGCGGTTATGTGCTTGTCCAGGGCCTTAGTATCCGGTCTGAATGTCGGAGGATTCGGCGGAACCGTAACGAGCTTTCCGTTATGGTTTGCAACGTATCCGTTATACTCACCGAAGTAAGGCGCCAAAACGACAACCTCTTCTCCCGGATTAAGAATGGTTTTTAAAATCGCATTCATACCGCCTGCTGCACCGACACTCATGCAGATATTAATCTCATCGTAATGTGTATTATATTTTTTGTTGAGAGATTCGGCGATTTTCTTTCGCACCTCGGGGAATCCCATATTATTCATATATCCGTGAAGCTTAACGGATTCCGTATTATTTACGATATCAATTATTGACTCGTTTATGCTTGCAGGTGCCTCTACGTTCGGATTCCCAAGACTGAAATCAAAAACATTTTCCGCGCCGTACAACTGGGCAAGACGGGCTCCCTCTTCAAACATCTGCCTTATGACAGAGCTTTTGGCCACCTGTTCCTTCATTGATTCTGAAATCATAACTTCCTCCTCGCGCAATCATTTGATTCCTACAGCCTCTTTTGCCAAAGCATCCGCTTCTTCATTCCCCGGTATCCCGGAATGCCCCTTCACCTTAACAAACCTCACGTTAATATCCGGTTTGACTCTTTCAAAGAATTCTTTGTAATCCCTTGTTCCTTTTTTATTCGTCTTCCAGCCGCCGGTCGCCCAGTTCTCTATGCCTGTATAATCATAAAAAACGGTAATCTCCTTAAGTCCCAGATCCAAAGCTTTCTTTACGGCTTCCATGCAGCCGCTTATCTCACCCGCGACATTCCTCATGGAGGCCATTTCCGGGTCGGCGCCGTTTCCGGATATTATCTCTTTTTTACCGTTATGTACGAGAAATCCCCCGTAGCCGTAGGTTCCGGTTTTTACGTTAAAAGACCCGTCCACAAAGGCATATACTTCGGGCAAATCTCCTGTAAATTCACCGCCCGATGTGTGGCTTTCGTCGCCGTCAAGATAGGATTTGGCTTCATCCAAAAAATCAAAGCCCTTATAAACCGCTCCCGAAAAGCCGGTAACGGATTCCTTGCAATCGTTCCAGTTGTCAAATATACCGGTCTTTTTTCCTTTTCTTACCGCATAAAACTTTTTTGGCATCTGTTACTCCGTAATCAATACACTCTTATTACATTTGCAATTGAATATACGCAATCAAGACCGCGCATCGCACTGCAGGCCTCAACCATATGAGACTCTTTAACCTCTTCTATGATAAAGAGAAGATCCGCAATACCGTCTCTTGTATCCTTCTGTGAAACGTTTGCGATACCGACCTTGTTATCTCCGAGCACGTTTGCTATCTCAGCAAGAACTCCCGGTCTGTCTTCTACCTTCATTCTTATGAAGTAGTTATTCTTCGTCTCATCTATGGGCTTTATCGGGATATCGCAATAGTTTTCAACCTGCACTCTTCCGCAGCATCCCATACGGATATTTCTCATGACGTCAAGAACGTCTCCAAGCACTGCACTTGCCGTAGGCATGGAACCGGCTCCGCGTCCCATAAACATCGCCTCATCCATCGCTTCACCCTTTACGAAGATAGCGTTAAATGAATTCCTGACGGACGCAAGCGGATGGTCTTTTTTAAGAAGAATCGGATGCACTCTCGCCTCAACCTTACCGTCGGTAAGCTTAGTCGTTCCCACGAGCTTGATAACGTAGCCGAGCTCTCCCGAATATCTTATGTCATCGGGCATGATGAAGGTGATTCCTTCTTTATAAACATCCTCAAAAGTAACGTTCGTATGGTAGATAAGCTGTGCCATTATGGCAACCTTACGTGCGGCATCCAGACCCTCCACATCAGACGTCGGGTCGCTTTCGGCATAACCCTTCTTTTGTGCGGCCTCAAGCGCTTCAAGATAACTCATCTTTTCTTCCGTCATCTTGGTCAGGATATAGTTTGTGGTTCCGTTTACGATTCCCATGATCTCGGTAATGTTATCGCCGGCCATATTCTGCATAAGCGGTCTTATAATCGGAATGGCACCCGCAACAGCAGCCTCGAACTGTATGTCACAATTGTTATCTCTTGCTGCCGCAAAAATCTCCTCGCCATTTTGTGCAAGAAGATCCTTATTTGCCGTTACGACATGCTTTCCGGCATTAAGCGCATCAATAATATGGGATTTTGCAAGCCCCGTGCCTCCCATAAGCTCTATTACTATCTTGATGTCTTTGTCATTAAGAATCTCATCCCAGTTATCGGTGAGCACCTTTTCGTCTATACCTTTTCTTGGCTTTGACGCATCGCGCACCAATACCTTTTTTATATCCAATCCACAACCGACGCGGTTCGGAATCTCTTTTTTCATCTTCTTAACGAGACGATAAAG
Organism: uncultured Lachnospiraceae bacterium; assembly: GCA_905235275.1. Classification (GTDB taxonomy): domain Bacteria; phylum Bacillota; class Clostridia; order Lachnospirales; family Lachnospiraceae; genus UBA4285. The sequence continues at coordinate 7,038 of CAJOLA010000028.1, read as the reverse complement.
TCCTCCACCCACGGTTCCCGCCCCAAGAAGGGCTGCATGTATTACTTCTTTATTCTTTTCAGGCATGTTAATCTCCTTTGTCATCAGGCTTCCCCGGCAAGAGCCGCCGCTCTGTCTGCCGCTGTCAGTGCATCCGTAATTTCTTCCATTTCTCCGTCCATAAAGGCATCTATCTTATATATTGTAAGCTTTAATCTGTGATCGGTCACGCGCCCCTGAGGAAAATTATAGGTTCGAATCTTCTCAGAGCGGTCTCCCGTTCCCACCTGGCTTTTTCTGTTACCTGCCAGTTCGTCATGCTGCTTTTGAATCTCAATGTCGTAGAGCTTCGCCCTAAGCAGTGCAAAGGCTTTTGCTTTATTTTGAATCTGCGACTTCTCCGTCTGTGAATAAATAACTATCCCGGTCGGATAATGCGTAAGACGCACCGCGGAATCAGTCGTATTAACGCACTGTCCGCCGTTACCCGACGCTCTCATGACGTCAATGCGGTAATCCTTCTCGTCAATGCTAACGTCAACCTCTTCGGCTTCCGGCATAATAGCAACGGTTGCGGTCGATGTGTGAATTCGTCCGCCGGACTCGGTCTCCGGCACCCTCTGCACCCTGTGTACGCCGCCCTCATGCTTAAGAATCGAGTAGGCGCCTTTGCCGCAAATCATAAACTCAACTTCCTTAATGCCGCCAAGCCCCGTCTCATCAATCGAGAGCGTCTCCGTCTTCCATCCGTGCCTTTCCGCAAACCGGGAATACATACGAAACAGACTTGCAGCAAAAAGCGCGGCCTCTTCACCGCCTGCCCCCGCTCTGATCTCGAAAATAATATTCTTATCATCAAGCGGGTCCTTTGGCAAAAGCAAAATCTTTAACTCCTGTTCGAGTCTTTCGCTTTCTTTTTTTGCCTCGGCAAGCTCTTCCTTTGCCATGTTGACAAGCTCTTTGTCCTTTTCATTTTCAATTATTTCTTTTGCTTCTCTTTCCGACGCCTTAAAGCTTTTATAATCATCATATGCGCTGACAATCGGCTCCAGCTCACCCTGCTCCTTTAAAAGCTTGGTAATCCCTTCGGGATTCCCGGATGAAAGCTGTGCATTTATATCGTCATATCTTGCTTTCGCGTCATCAAGCCTGGAAAATATATCCACCTTTATCTCCTGTTATATATCAAACACGGCTTTTACGACTCTGTCATTTCCGCCGTAATCTTTTATCACTTCAATATCGGAGAACCTTTCTCCGATTAAAAGCCCTGTAACCTCTTTTGCCTGATTATACCCTATTTCAAGGAAAATCATACCGCCTTTCTTTAAAAATGCAGGCGCCCTTTTAATTATTCGCCTGTAAAAGAAAAGCCCGTCTTCTCCGCCGTCAAGCGCCTCCAACGGATCGAATTCCCGAACCTCCGGCTCAAGCTCTGCAATCTTTAAACTCTCGATATAAGGAGGGTTAGAGATTATTATATCAAATGTTGTGTCAATATTTTCAAACAAATCCCCTTCGACAAACTCGAGATTGTCCGCACCGAGCATATCGGCATTTTCCTTTGCCACGGCAAGTGCTTTTGCGGAAATGTCAGAGCCGATACCTTTGGCAAAGGCTTTGTCATCTCCTTTATCGCCGATATCGCAGGCAATAAGTATGCATCCCGAACCGGTACACATATCAAGGACCGTCTCGTCTCCGTGAAGATTCTTTCTTACTTCTTCGACAAGAATCTCCGTATCCTGTCTTGGAATAAGGACATTACCGTTTACCTTAAATTCACGTCCGTAAAAGTCGGCTTTACCCGATATATGCTGCATCGGAATGCGTCTGAGCCTGTCCTGCAGAAGCGAAAAAAGACGGATTCTTTCATCTTCGGTGAGCGTCTCGTCTCCTTTTAATATAAGGTCGCTTTTGGAAACATCACGAACAAGGCAAAGAAGCCTGTACGCATCCTCCGCACTGTCTTTAATACCTACTCTTTCGAGCCTGTCCTTCATATATATGAGAATTTCTCTTATTGTTACGTCGCTTTTTTTATCCATAAAACAAAAAAGCCGGGGAACTTCCCCGGCAAACAATTACTTGCTCTCAACTCCGTATTTCTTGTTGAACTTATCAATACGTCCGCGCGCTGCAGATGCTTTCTGTGTTCCGGTGTAGAACGGATGACATTTTGAGCAAATTTCCACGTGAATCTCAGGTTTTGTAGAGCCGGTTACGAACTCATTACCGCAGTTGCATACAACTTTTGCCTGATAATATTCAGGATGAATACCTTCTCTCATTTATTTCACCTCTTTCAAGCCTTTTAATCAATCTTTGCCATATTAACACAGAGTAATTCTTAATGCAAGAAGTTTTTTGTATTACACAAATGACACCTTCCGTTACTTATCCGCTTGAAAAGCTCTCCCTGCCTTATTATAATAATTTTTTGAAATTAAACTTAAGCTTACATTATATGGAGGGGGATTACGCAATATATCCATATATTGCGTTCCAAAACTTTTATGAATACTTATTCTGTAGGAATAGATATCGGCTCTACCACTGTTAAGATTGCCGTATTAAATGAGAATAAAGAGTGCGTGTTCTCCGAGTATGAGCGCCACTTCGCAAACATACAGGAGACACTTGCCGACCTTCTTAAAAAATCAGTCGAAGCATTGGGCGAGTACCGCGCCTGTCTTTTTATGACGGGATCCGGCGGACTTTCACTTTCAAAAAATATGGGTATACCTTTCGTACAGGAGGTTGTCGCGGTTGCCACTGCCCTTAAGGCTTATGCACCCGATTGCGACGTTGCCATTGAGCTTGGCGGCGAAGATGCGAAGATCATATACTTTGCGGGCGGCGTGGACCAGCGAATGAACGGTATCTGCGCCGGCGGTACCGGTTCTTTTATCGACCAGATGGCTTCTCTTTTACAGACCGATGCCACAGGCCTTAACGAATATGCAAAGGACTACAAATCCATTTATCCGATAGCCGCACGATGCGGTGTTTTTGCAAAAACCGATATTCAGCCGCTTATTAATGAAGGCGCCACCAAACCGGACCTGGCAGCCTCCATCTTTCAGGCTGTCGTAAATCAGACCATATCGGGACTTGCATGCGGTAAACCCATCCGCGGACATGTTGCCTTTCTTGGCGGTCCGCTCCATTTCCTTCCCGAGCTTAAGAATGCATTTATAAGAACGCTTAATTTAACCGATGAAGAGATTATCGCACCGGATAACTCTCATCTTTTTGCCGCTATCGGCTCTGCCTTAAATGACGACAACAAAAAAGACCCGGTTGAGATATCGGATGTACTGGAAAGTCTTCATAATAAGATACAGCTTGATTTCGAGATTGCACGTCTCGAGCCTCTCTTTTCTTCTCAGGAAGAATATGATGAGTTTAGCGCACGCCATGAGAAGGCGACCGTTATAAAGGGAGACCTTGCTTCATATAAGGGCAAATGCTTCCTTGGTATCGACGCAGGCTCCACTACTACCAAGGTTGCTTTAGTTGGCGAAGACGGAAAGCTTCTTTATTCATTCTATGATAATAATAACGGGTCTCCGCTTGATACGACGATTCGCGCCATGAAGGAACTCCATTCCATACTTCCGGCGGATGCCGAGATCGTTTACGGCTGCTCCACCGGTTACGGTGAGGCTCTCATTAAAGCGGCACTTTGTCTTGACGAGGGCGAGGTCGAGACGGTTGCGCACTACCATGCCGCAGCTTTCTTTGACCCTGCCGTTGACTGTATCATCGACATCGGCGGTCAGGACATGAAATGTATCCGCATAAAGGAAAATACCGTCGATTCGGTTATGCTTAATGAGGCATGTTCTTCCGGGTGCGGTTCATTTATCGAAACATTTGCAAAGTCACTTAATTATTCCGTGCAGGATTTTGCAAAGGAGGCTCTTTTTGCAAAGAACCCTGTTGACCTTGGAACGCGTTGTACGGTATTCATGAATTCAAACGTTAAACAGGCGCAAAAGGAAGGCGCGTCCGTAGCGGACATATCATCCGGACTTGCGTATTCCGTTATTAAAAATGCCATTTACAAAGTTATTAAGATTACGGATCCCAAGAAGCTCGGCTCTCATATAGTCGTACAGGGCGGAACCTTCTATAACGACGCGGTCCTTCGAAGCTTTGAGAATATTATCGGAGAGAATGTGGTGCGTCCCGACATCGCCGGTATCATGGGTGCTTTCGGTGCCGCTCTCATCGCCAAGGACAGATACTCTTCCGATAAGAAGACGTCCATGCTTTCAATCGATGAGATTAATCATTTCTCATATGATACGGCTCAGGCGCGTTGCGGACTCTGTCTTAATAACTGTCATTTGACGATAAATAAGTTCTATGACGGCAGACGTTTTATTTCCGGTAACAGGTGTGAGCGCGGTCTTGGTGCCGATGTTGCAAAGGATAAACTGCCTAACATTTTCGAATATAAATTAAAAAGGCTCTTCAATTACGAGCCTTTAAGCGAAGAAGAAGCCGTGCGCGGAACCATCGGTATCCCGCGTGTTCTTAACATGTACGAGAACTTCCCGTTCTGGGCGGTCTTCTTTAAACAGTTAAAATACCGCGTTGTACTCTCACCGCCATCTTCAAGAAAGATTTATGAGATGGGAATCGAATCAATTCCTTCGGAGTCAGAGTGCTACCCGGCCAAGCTTGTTCACGGTCATATCGAATGGCTCATCAAGGAAGGCATAAAGGATATCTTCTATCCGTGCGTGCCTTACGAGCATAAGGAGCAGGAGAATTCCAACAACCACTTCAACTGCCCCATCGTTACTTCGTATGCCGAGAATATCAAAAACAACCTTGAAAACCTCAAGAAATTAGACATTAACCTGATAGCTCCGTATCTTTCCTTTGAAAAGGAAAGCATACTTGAGAAGCGACTCACGGAGGTTTTCCCTGATATTCCGAAATCAGAGGTTGCCACTGCCGTTGAAGTCGCATGGAAGGAAATGCTTCAGGTTAGAGAAGACATTCAGCATAGGGGCGAGGAAGTCGTAAAATATCTTGATGAGACGGGACAGCACGGAATCGTTCTTGCGGGACGTCCTTATCATGACGATCCGGAGATCAACCACGGTATCCCCGAGCTTATCAACTCATTCGGTGTGGCGGTTCTTACCGAGGATTCCATTGCTCACCTCGGAACTGTTGAGAGACCTCTTATCGTTCTTGACCAGTGGATGTATCATTCCAGACTTTACGCTGCGGCAAGCTTTGTTAAAACAAAGGATAATCTTGACCTTATCCAGCTTAATTCATTCGGATGCGGTCTTGATGCCGTAACCAGTGACGGCGTTAACGACATATTGTCAAATGCCGGAAAGATTTATACGCTGCTTAAGATTGACGAGGTTAATAACCTTGGTGCCGCAAGAATCCGAATCCGTTCTCTTCTTGCCGCTATCAGAGAGCGTAAGGAAGCAGGCTTCATAAGCCATGACAGAGGAATCAAAAACAGACGTGTCGAATTCATATCGGACATGAGAAAGAATTATACCGTTCTTTGTCCTCAGATGTCGCCAATGCACTTCAATATGATAGAGCCTGCGATGAGATCGTGCGGATATGATTTCGTGGTTCTTGATAATGATAATAAGACTGCCGTTAATACCGGCCTTAAGTACGTAAACAATGATGCCTGTTACCCCTCCATGATGGTTGTGGGGCAGATCATGTCAGCTCTTGAATCAGGTAAATACGACCTGCACAAGACAGCGGTCATGATAACCCAGACGGGTGGCGGTTGCCGTGCATCCAACTATATCGGATTCATCAGACGTGCCCTTGCCAATGCCGGCTACGGACACATTCCTGTAATCTCAATCAGCGCACAGCTTTTTGAGCGAAATTCCGGAATGAAATATTCGTGGCAGATGGGATTCAAGGTGCTTTATGCGATATGCTACGGAGACCTTTTCATGAACATGGTCTACCGCATGCGACCCTACGAGAAGGTGCCCGGATCCGTTAACGCCCTTCATAAAAAATGGGAAGACATTTGCATAAAACAGCTTACCCGGGAAAAGGTTCACATGAAGGACTTTAAGCGAAACATTAAGCAGATGGTAAAAGAATTTGACGAGATTCCGATAACCGATGAAGTAAAACCGCGTGTCGGCGTGGTCGGCGAGATTCTCGTAAAATATCTGCCTTCCGCTAACTTAGAGATCGTCGACCTTCTCGAAAGGGAAGGTGCGGAAGCCGTCGTACCGGGACTTTTGGGCTTTGTATATTACATTACGGAGAATGCCATATTTAAGCGTGATAATCTCGGTGCATCAAAGATTTTTGCATTCTTTAATACCATCGCCAAAAAGATGGTTAACTTCTTTAATAAGACTGCCGTAAAAGCCCTTGAGGAAAGCAAGCACTTCGAACCCCCGGTACCTATCGAAAAGATTGCGGAGTATGCCGCTCCTTTCGTATCTCAGGGTAACCAGACCGGTGAAGGCTGGCTTCTTACCGGAGAGATGGTCGAGCTGATAAAGAACGGTGCCGAAAACATTGTATGCTGTCAGCCGTTCGGATGCCTCCCGAATCATATCGTGGGCAAAGGTGTCATTAAAGAGCTTAAGAATCAGTATCCCGATTCCAACATCGTTGCTATCGACTTTGATCCCGGTGCTTCGGAGGTTAACCAGGTAAACCGTATTAAGCTTATGCTGACAACGGCCAAGAACAAAATCAAAGCTCGTCAAATGGCTTCCAAAGAAAGTTGATATATATGTACCCTCTTTCCCGGACACCCGGGGAAGGGGGTATTTTAGATTGTCATTATTGCCTTTGCTCCGGTTCTTTGTGGCTGCTTTTCCGGGGCTGTCACCCGGCAGGTTTTTTGGCAGCTTTTTTGGTGTCACCATGTTCCTGATTAATCAGCATGAAAAATGTGGCAGGTGACAGTTTACCGTCACGTTCAGAATCCCATGTTCAATTCCCCGAGTTTTGAAGTTTTCGGTCTTGTGGGATTTTACGGCCAACCGAATCGTTATATAAACGGAAAGCCTAAGCCCGAAA
>CAJOLA010000027.1 GCA_905235275.1 uncultured Lachnospiraceae bacterium | reverse complement strand
GTAACTGTTATCCCCTATAATCAGGTATCCGCCCTGCACCACATCGGATACTCTGTGGAGCACCAGCTCACCGTTTTCACGCTCAAAAAGAACGGCATCCCCCTTACGACACCTTTTGCCCTTCTTTTTCTTCTTTATGATCATTACGTCCCTGCCTTCCCGAAGCAAAGGAAGCATGCTCGTCCCCTTATTGGGGAAAACAATGTTGCCGCTTTTTAATAATTCTTCCTTCAATGAAGTTTTTTTCATATTTTCGACCCCCCTCTACTCTAATATATCGCGAAGCCCCCTGCATGCAGCCTCTGCCGCATCCGGATTCGGAGAACACACAATACGCCTGAGCGGAACCTTCTCCTGCAGCTTATCCAAGAGATATAAAATCTTCGGCATACCCTCGGCCGGCACGTCTTTAAAGGTCTGCTGCATAAGTATCTTCCAGACCGCAGACTCGTCCGCCATCTCCACTCGCGTCTCATCCGTTCCCGATCTTACTATCTCGCACATCACCTTCAAGGGCGCACAGGTATTGGTATTAAGCCCGTTTTTTCCCGACCACGGTGTTCCGTAAATAAATGCACCCCCGTCCGTTATCTTAACAAGAGGCTTATCATCGTTAATCATAACAACTCTGTCACCAAAAGTCTGTTGCCATATGGTCGAATGTGTAGACTTCCCCGTCCCGCTGTCCGCAAGAAATATCATGCCCTTACCGTCAAACGAAATTCCCGAACCGTGTATAAGCAGTATATCCTTCTCCAAAAGAATCCCTGCCGCCTTTCTGTAAATGGCAAGAAGCTCAAGATAAGAATCCGGGTAATCCTTCGGGATATCAAGTCCGTCGTTTTCCCCGGTATTTCTCTCAAATTCGATATCGGCAGGCGTTGTAACCACCTGCGCGGATTCCTTCTTTTGGGTCAGATAGTTTTTACAGAAGTCATAAGCACAGTCAAAAAGCGGCTTTATCCTTATTACTTCTCCTGCTATTTCAATGTTAAAGTCCTTATCGGTCAATTCATGCCTCCCGCAAAAAAATACCCTTCAATCCCAAAAAGGATTGAAGGGTAAATATATAAAAAATTATCCGTTATACTGATAGTCTTTGTCACACTCACCGGGTTCGTTGCATGCGCAATCATAACAGTTGCTCTTTGTAATAATATCTCTCTCGTCGATCTCGAGAATCTCCATATCCATTGCTACATATTTTTTCTTTGACTCCATATTGCACCCCTTCTGATCCGCATTTTTAAAATCTGTAAATATGTATAACACTATATATCAGAAGTGCCCGAATGTCAACAGATTTCACCCCTTGAAAGAGCCGTTAAACCCGTGTTTTTTGCATGCTTAAGATACTCTGTTCATACAATTCTTCAAACTTGCCGATTATAACATCCTGAGAATATTTTTCACGTATCTCCTTTGCAATTTCTACCCCGTCAAATGTCACTTCTTTGTTTAAAAGCTTCATAACATCATCGGCAAGTTCTTCATAATCATCTACCTCAAAAAGTATCCCCTTATCAGACGTCACGAAATCAATCAGACCACCCTGGTTTGACGCTATAACGGGAGTTCCGCAGGCCAGTGCCTCAAGCGCCACAAGACCGAAGGGCTCTTTTTTGGACTGTATCAGAGAGCATTCGGCAATGTTGTATATTTTACGCACCATTTCATGAGGCTGATTACCGAGAAAATATACATTTTCAAGCTCCAGATCTTTTGCCATCTGCTCAAGCTCGTCTCTTAAGTCCCCGTCCCCCGCCAAAAGCGTCACTATATCATCTCTCTCATATATCTTTGCGGCCTGAAGAAGTATGTTCACCCTTTTCATTGCAGTCATACGTCCGACGAAGCTTACAACCTGCCTGTAGTCTTTTTTAATACCGAGTTCCTTTAACACATCTTCCTTTTTTATGGAAGGGTCCGGATAGAACACACTCGTATCCACGCCGTTAATTATAAGGTCCGCCTTCTCTACCGCCTTGGGAACAAGCCTCTTCATTTCACTGTCATTTGAGCGCGATATCGTTACTATCTGATAGGCATATTCAACCGCCTCATCAACAAACTTACGTCCCCAGTAAACGCCTCTGTCCAACTCTCCAGCTATATTTAAAAGATCTGTCCCGTGACATGTAATAACAAGAGGAAGCCCCGCTTCCTTACAGCACCTTGCGGAAATACCGGCCAAAACCCACACATGCTGTGCATGCACGACATCCGGCTTAAAATCGTCTATTACTTCTTTTATTTTTCGGGAAAATTTATCTTCGTATATCTGTTTTTCTTCATCGGTAAGATCAATAAATCCCTTTTTGCTTCTGGGATGCGAAGTAAAACACGGAAAATTAAAATCCGCCTGATCGACACCTTCTATGGTTTCCTCGTTCTTAAAATAAACCGGGAAAAGCTTAATCCCGTCATAATGCTCGTATTCTTTTCTGTTTTCGGGAAAAATAATGGCAACTTCATGCCCTTTTCGTTTCAGGCTTTTCGCAAGATTTGCGGTGTATACTCCGCTCCCCGATCCGGTAAGCGGAAAATGATTAACGAATAATACTCTCATATAAAATCCTCACAAAAAAATATGCTTTCCACGTTAACTGCAATATAAGATAATTATACCTCATTTGATATGTTTTATCTCAAAAAACAGACCGTTTTATAACCCCCCATACGGGTTACGAAAAGCATATTTTTTTTAACAGATTTCATCCTCTGAAGAATCCGTCAAATCCGTATCTTCGATTATTTTCTTTTCAGCCTCAGCGATTTCCACATTCTTAAGTAACTGTTTCTCTTTTCTTAAAATGAATTCTTTCTGTTCGAATTCATCGCACGGATGCGATACCGGACAGCCCTCCAGCCTGTAGCAGACCGGTCTCACAACACATGTCCCGCAAAGTCTGCCGTCAGGCATCCTCTTCTTCCAGCCTTCAATTGCTTCTTTATCGTCACCCTCGTCAATGCTTCCAACCAGCCTGTCATATATGAAATGCTCGCACTTCATGAGCCTGCCTGACGGACTTATTCCACGATGGTTGTCGCTATCCGCCATGCAGCCTCCGGCACGTGTATGCAGTCGGGTAAATTTCGATCCGGTAAGACCGTTTTTAGAAAGAGCATTCGAGGCTTCAATAAGCTTTTCGGACAATTCTTTTTTAAAGCATGCATCGGTTTTTAAGGTCTCCTGAAAGAGCCCGCTGACATATGCGCTGACGTTATCATTGTCTTTAAATTCACGCCCGAGCTCATTTATAAGTCTTAAAATATCATCGCCGTTTTCAAGACTTAAGTTCAGCCTGATATTCACACGAACGCCCGCATCCGAGAGAAGGTGTATGTTTTTTAAAACTCTCCCGAAAGGATTATCATCATTTTCCGCATAAGCCTTGACCCTGTTATAGACCTCCTTCGTTCCGTCCAGGGTTATCTGAATGTTTTTTAAATTCCATTCGTCCGTTGCTCTCTTAACCGTATCCTCATCAAAGAGATATCCGTTGCTTGTCATTACGGAAGCGTATTCTTTTTTATTATCCTTTAACGCTCCACAGATGATATCAATTACTTTCGGGTTCATCATGGGTTCTCCGCCAAACCACGCAAGAGTAACCTTTGAATCCCCGCTGCTTCTTAAGATGTAATCCGCGCTCTTTCGTGCCGTCTCTTCGGTCATGTTTTCTTTTTTTATGCCTAGTTCATAACAGTAAAAGCATCTCGCGTTACAATCCGTCGTGGTGAGTATCTTATACGAATCAACGCCCTCCCTGTTATCAAAAAGCTTCATGGCAGCTCTTAATTCTTCAAGAAGCTCTACGTCATCACTTTCTTCAGGCACCATGAACCATTTTTTTATAAGAGCTTTTTTTGTGTCCGACGACTCAAAATCCTCTTTAGCATCAAAAAATAATGTCTCGCCCGTCATGTAATTATGCAGTAAGCGCCCGTTTTCATAATCCAAAAATGCGCACCATGAAAGCAGGCGATATGAAGATTTCTCCTCATACTCCTGCTCTCCCATAATCTTATCTGTTAACGCGTCCGCTTCGGTAACGATTCTCATGTGTTTTATTCCGCTATTGCATCAATGCTTCTTAACTTATCTATGACGCTGTCCATATCCTTTGCCATTACGTCCTCAGGCGCGTCATAAGTGTCTTTTAACTTATTCAGGATGTCTTCGCGTGTGGTCTCCTCTTTTAAGCAATCAACCACAAACGCGGCGGTTTCATTGCTTCTTACGATACCTCTGAACTCGGTATCAGCCTTCGCTACCGGTACCATCACCTGCCCCTTTGCTATCTTTTGGGTGCAAAAGCCGTCCTTTAATTTCATTATTAATTCCTCCAAAGTAGTCATTTTATGTTATAATTTATGATAGTTTTTTTAAGAAAATTGTCAACAGGATAGGTGCTTATGGAATACAAATTAAAAAAGACTTCCAAAAAATTATTATATCTTCTTTCATGCGCATTAAACAGCGTAAAGCCTCATATATCCTACATATCCGAGGCTGATTCGGAAACACTGTACTGCCTTGCAAAAAAGCACGGTGTCTCTTCCATGGCTTCCCTTGCCATAACATTTCAGGATAACCACAAAAAAATATTTCCGAAAAAGGATATCGAAAAATGGAAGAGCGCACGTGATTCCGCTTTCAAAAAAAGAGCGCTTCTTGATACGGAAAGAGATCTTATTCTTCTCGACCTTGATAATATGGGCATCTGGTACTGCCCTCTTAAGGGAATAATCATACAGAATCTCTATCCCGAATATGAAATGCGTGAGATGGCAGACAACGACATCCTCTTTGATGCGGACAAAAGAGGGGAACTTAGGAATTACATGGAAAGTCTCGGATATTCCTATGAATTCGAAGGCGTAACCAATCACGACGAATATATCAAAGCACCCGTTTACAATTTTGAATTCCACAGAAAGCTGTTTATGCAGACCTTCAGCACCGTCTTTACGGATTATTATGAAGACGTAAAGGACAGGCTCATAAAGGATGAGACTAATAAAAACGGATATCATTTTTCAGACAGTGATTTTTATATCTACTTTACGGCGCATGCCTATAAGCATTACAGAGAAGGCGGTACCGGCTTTAAGACGTTGACCGACTTCTATATCCTTAACAGAGAATATAAGGACACCCTTGATTTTGATTACATCAAAAAAGAATTGGATGAACTCGGAATAAAGGACTTTGAAGAGGTCTTGAGAGAATTATCCGTCAAGCTTTTCTCCGACCCCGAAAAGACAGCCGAAGCAATCAGCTCTCTTTCCGACAGGGAAAAGAAAATCCTTTCCTTCATTTCCAAATCAGGTGCGTACGGAGTCGAGGAACAGAGAATAAAATCAAAAGTAACGGGCGTTGTAGGCAAAAAAAGAAGCCGGCTTACACGTGCCGACAAGCTTATGTATTTTATTTCGAGATTCTTACCGGATGCGAATTACTACAAAGAAGCCTATCCGCGAATTTATAAGTTCAAGATTCTTATCCCGGGCTTTTTACTTTTCAGGACAATCTACAGACCGATTGTTAATCACGAAAAGCTTTTGTTTGAATTCAAGACGGTTCTTAACATGTAACAATACGTATAACAACTTCATAATCGGAAACGGTCTCTCCCATATGCTTTATCACATAACGAAGCTTAAGTGTGGGGAGACCGTTTTCTTTATGTCTTTCAAGATTATAGCTCTTAGTTTCGGCTTCCATGATGATTATCCCGTGCGGCGTAACATATTCCGTTTTGTCGGTTACGCCCTCGCCGAATTTCAGATTGTTTGAAAAGGATTTTCCGCCAATATCCGTGCTTCGGGTCCAGTGCAGAGCCTCCTCGGAAATCTTTAAAAGATGTTTAACGTCATTTTCCGCCTCGGAGAAAGTGATGTTCCCCAATCCGTTTATCTCTTTGTAATTCCCCTCATACTCGGTAACCTCGCACTCCCCGTCCCGGGTGCGTTCCCATATGATTTTAACTTTCATGTCTTTTTATTGCTCCGGCAATATCCTTTTCCTGATTGGCTATATGCTTTCTCATGGCTTCCTTGGCGCCGTCCTTATCTTTTCTTGAGATGTATCCGATAATCTTCTCATGCTCTTCAATAAGCTCTTTACGGGCCTCTTCGTTCTTTATGTATTCCAGCCTGTATCTGTAAATCTGCTCACGAAGGTTGTTCACTATCTGAATCAGTCTTCTGTTTCCCGTTGCTTTGTAAATAATATCGTGAAAATTCACGTCGGCATCGGCTATGATAAGAAGTTCACCGGATTTTACGGCTGCCTCAAAGACCTTATTTGCGTTTTTAAGCTCCTCAATCCAGCTGTCGTCTTCCTTTGCACAGCAAAGCTCAACGGCAAGCTCCTCAAGCGTACCGCGCACCTCAAGAACATCCTGCATGTCTTTTATGGTGATACTTGCAACCTCAGCTCCGCGCCTCGGCTTCATGGACACAAGCCCTTCCAGCTCAAGCTTTCGTATCGCTTCTCTTATCGGCGTTCTGCTTACGCCAAGCTGGTTGGCAAGCTGTATCTCCATCAGACGTTCTCCCGGTTGGAGCTCGCCCTGCAGGATTGCCTGTCTTAATCTTAAAAACACTACCTCACGAAGCGGCAGATTTGATGTGGAATCCAGTCTTATATCTTCTTTCATAACATTTCTCCGATATCAGCTCAGGTTACCTCGTCTTAGTCAGGAACACTTCCGCATTTTCGTAAATTGAAGATACGGCATCAGCGCATTTCTTTGCGCTTTCTTCGTCCTTGAAAAGTCCGTATACACTCGGACCGCTCCCGCTCATCATGGCCTTAACGGCGCCGTTTTCCTCAAGAGTATTCTTAATCTCGCCAATTACGGGATGCTCCTCAACCATTACATCCTCGAAGGTATTCCCCATATGCTTAGCTATCTCACTCAAAGGTGCAGCCTCATGAAGGCTGTCCACGAGAGCGGCAATGTCAGGATGATAAAGGTTTTCAATCTCATCCAGACGTCCGTATGCTTTTGCGGTTGATATGCCAAGGTCAAGAGGCTTCACAATGACAAGATGCGTCTTCGGGAATCCGAGAAGCGGTTTTATCTTCTCTCCGCGACCTCCCGCAAGCGCGGTCCAGCCGAATATGCAATAAGGTACATCTGAACCTACCCGTGATCCGATCTGCATAAGTCTGTCTCTTGAAAGACCCGTATTAAAAAGAATATTCATGGCTTTAAGAACTGCTGCCGCGTCGGCGCTTCCGCCGCCGAGACCTGCCGAGACGGGAATTCTTTTTTTGATTACAATATCAACACCGAAATCCCATTCGTCAAACTCATCCGAGAATTCCGAATTGAATTCCTTTTTAAATTCATCCGCCGCTTTGTAAGCGAGATTCTCTTCTCCGACGGGTATCTTGTCGGTATCACATTCAACGGTTATATTGCCGTCTTCCCTTTTGCTTAATGTAATGGTGTCACAAACGTCAATGGTCTGCATAACCATGCGCACATCGTGATATCCGTCATCTCTTTTATCCAAAACATCAAGTCCGATGTTAATCTTTGCATATGCTTCAACTGAAATACTGTCCATTAAATATCCCCTTTATATCAATCCAGATTGGCCTTTATGTAATCCGCAATTTTATCTACGCATTCCTCGCATTTTTCCTTTGTCTGGGCTTCAACCATGACCCTTATCACAGGCTCCGTCCCGCTCTTTCTTACAAGAACTCTTCCGTCTTCACCGAGATCTTTTTGTGTTTCATCCACAAGATCGAGAAGCCCTTTATCTTTCATGGCCTCATCCTTATTCTTCACGGTAACATTCTTTAAAACCTGAGGAAATATCTCAAGCTGTCCCGCCAGCTGACCGAGAGTCGATTTCTTTGCAATCATGACTTCCATAATCTTAAGAGCCGTAATAAGTCCGTCTCCCGTTGTGGAATACTTTGAAAAAATGATATGTCCCGACTGTTCACCGCCGAGGACGTACCCGTTTCTTGTCATGCACGCGCTTACGTTCTTATCTCCGACGTCGGTCTTTTCGAAATTAATTTCGGCCTTGGAAAATGCTTTAAAAAGACCGATATTCGACATAATCGTGGTAACTACCGTGTTTCCTATAAGCTTATTGCGGTCCTTTAAATACAGACCGTACATGTACAGGATATGATCTCCCGTTACTATATTGCCTTCTTCGTCTACCGCCAGGCACCTGTCGGCGTCCCCGTCAAATGCAAAGCCTACGTTAAGTCCTTTTTCAACAACAAGCTTTTGCAAGTCCTCCATGTGAGTGGACCCGCAGTTTTTATTGATATTGGTTCCGTCGGGCTCCGCATGAATAAGAGTTACTTCCGCACCGAGTGATTCAAAAAGGCTTTTTGCGATACTCCATGAGCTTCCGTTTGCCGCATCGATTCCCACCTTGTATCCTCTGAAAGAATACTTGGCAAGACCCATAAGGTAACCGATATATCTGTTTCGGGCATTTACGTGATCGATGGTTGCGCCTATCCTGTCGCCTTTTGCAAAGTCCAGGTAATCCTCTTCCGAGTCAATATAGCTTTCTATCTCATCGATAAGCTCGTCGTCTATCTTGCCGCCGTCCTTATCGATAAGCTTAATACCGTTATCATTGAACAGGTTATGACTTGCCGAAATCATGATTCCGCAATCAAGTCCGTCCACTCTTGTAACGTAAGCCACACTCGGAGTAGTCGTAACGTGCAAAAGATACGCATTGGCTCCCGATGCGGCAAGTCCCGCCGCAAGCGCATACTCGAACATGTAACTGCTGAGTCTCGTATCTTTTCCGATGGCAACGTGCGCCTTACCGTCTTCGTGTTCTTTCCCGAAATAATATCCGAGATATCTTCCCACGCGGTAAGCGTGCATCACGTTTAGCGTAACGTTTGCTTCTCCTCTGAATCCGTCAGTACCGAAATATTTGCCCATATTCTTCCGCCTTCCTTGTCAGCCGTTATATCCGTCAGGATTATTCTTTTGCCAGTTCCAGGAATCTTCACACATTTTGTTAATGTCTCGCTCCGCTTTCCAGCCGAGTTCTTTTTCGGCCTTGGAGGCATCACAATACATCTTTGCCACGTCTCCGGCACGTCTCGGCGCTATCTCATACGGAATCTCAACTCCCGATGCTTTCTCGAAAGCATCGACAAGCTCAAGAACCGATGTACCTTTGCCGGTACCGAGATTATAAATAAGTATTCCCTTTTCTGCGGGCACTTCCCTGTCCGGAAGCACTCCTATCCTGCTTAATGCCTTCACATGTCCGTCCGCAAGGTCCGTCACATGAATATAATCCCTTACTCCCGTTCCGTCTTGTGTATCGTAATCATTTCCGAATACCGAGAGCTTATCTCTCTTTCCTACCGCAACCTGCGTAATGAAAGGCATAAGGTTATTCGGTATTCCGCTCGGATCTTCTCCTATCCTTCCGCTCTCATGAGCCCCGACGGGATTAAAGTATCTAAGAAGCACTGCCGTAAGCTCGCTGTCTGCTTTTGCGGTATCCATCAGAATATCTTCAAACATCGACTTCGTTCTTCCGTAAGGATTCGTTATCTCTCCCTTCGGACAATCTTCGGTTATCGGTATCGTCTCGGGATCTCCGTAAACCGTTGCGGATGATGAAAATATTATTTTCTTAACCCCGTGTTTAAGCAATTCATCAAGCATGCTGATTGATCCGATTACGTTATTTTTAAAATACATAAGCGGCTTTTGCACGGATTCTCCGACTGCCTTAAGACCCGCAAAATGAATGCATGCATTAATATCATTTTCATTTAATATCTTATCCAAAAGAGCCGCGTCGGCTATATCGCCTTCATAAACCTTTATCTTACTTCCCGTAAGCTCTTCGACTCTTTCTATTGCCTTCTTATCGGAATTGCAAAAATTATCAAGAACCACATACTCATATCCCGCTTTGGAAAGCTCCACAAGCGTATGAGTACCTATATACCCGGCACCACCGGTAACCAAAATCGCCATATCTTCCTCCTTGCTGTCTCTAATCGTTTATTATAACACATATAATCACTCAACACCGATAATCAGGTTGAATTTCCCGGCGATTGTCGGAAGATATTTATTGTTTTTATCGGATACCGCAAGGACGGGTGCATAGGCATCTCTTCCGCTTATGTCGAACATAAAAGGATATTTTGCAAAATAGTGCGTATAATCCATGACAAAATCCTTAATGCCCTTTTGTATCTTTGCTATGCCTTCCACATTATCATCGGTATCTCCGAATTTAAATACGGGCTTAAAGTTCATATCAAGATCAAATCCTTTGAGCCTCTGTGTCTGTGATGCAAGCAAAAGCTCCCAGTAGACGTTAAAATATCTGTTGGGGTCATGTCTTTTTAAGACATCTCTGTTTAAGCTTTGAGAGAACATATACGGCACTATTTTCCCCGTCTGTAAAAATGTCTCGCTTGCATCCGGCTCCGCGTTATGGATGGTATTGGTTCCTGCCACGATTCCCGTAATATCACAGTCGATGTTCCATTCCTTCTCACAAAGCTGCGAGAGCGCTATCGCTCCGCTGCCTGCCCATCCGATATCTATGACACACGCTTTTTTACAGTCTTTAAGCTCATTGCTTATGTACCTCTTTGCACCTTCCGCCTGAGATTCATATGCCTCTTCAATCTCATCGAAATGTTCGTTTAAAAATTCCTTTAATATGCCGGAATTCCTGTGCGTCAGTTTATCATCCGGCTTTATTCCCAGTCTCTTCCATTCCTTCTTTTCAAGCATGAATTTAAGTTCCATGGATTCAAGAATGCTTTCTACGGTAATCGACTGATTGACCTTGTTGTAGATATATCTCTTAAAATAATCATATCTGTTCTGCCCGATCATAAGCTTCGTTCCCGCAGCTCTCGACCATAACAGATACGAAATATTATCCTGCGGGAAAAGCTTCTCATAAACCTGCTTTAATATGTCACCGTCTCTTGCAAGAAACAAAAGCTTATCTGTGTTATTTTCCGTGTAATACCTGTGTATGAAGTTACAATACCCAAGCACGAACAGACCGCCGTATATATATCCGTATTCGTACTCCATCGAATATTTTTTAAGACCGCTGTAGAGGCGCTTATTTACGACTCCCCTGTATGCCCCGCCAATAATCGGGCTCATGTCATACGGACGACAGTTAAATGCTTCCCTGTCGGTATTCGGATAATATTTTGCATCAATCTCTGCTTCAACCGCTCTGTCCACATCGCTTATCTTATTATCCCCGACATGGATAATTCTTCTTCCGATGTAGTCTTCTTTTATCTTAAGATAAAGCTTTCCGTCGGATTTACTGCAATCATGCTCACAAGATACATAAATCCTGTCAAAGTCCGTAAACCCGTTCTCCTCGAGCAGCTCTCTTAAAAAACCGGACGGCAGATAAATATCCGACGTCATGATAATCGTCTTTCCCGCTGCCTTTACCTCATCGTAAACCTCTTTCATGAAGGGATTTGCGAAGCAAAAATCCTTTTCGGTATCCAGCTCAGTCTGCATTCCTTCCCCGGCCGGAATTCCCGTCTCCGACTCCATCCTCCTCCAAATGTCATCAAGAGTTACCTCATTACTTCCTCCGGCGCTTACCTTGTCGCGTCTTGCCAGGAATTCCTGCTCCGTTCTTATTCTTTTAAAATCAAGAAATTTTAATTTCTCACCGATCATAAAAAAGACATCCGTCGGCTCCGAAAAAGGTCTGAAAATAAGCGTATCGAATATATCAAAAGATACAACGTCATATCCCTTAAGCGTATTTGCAAAATCCTCAACCCTGCCTTTACCTGCTGCCGCTTTTGCGGATTCGCTTCTGTCTGTCGGTACATTCCTGTCTTCATAAACACTTATGTTTGCCGGCATATCCAGATCTTTTCTACCCAGCACATAATACTGCGCATTCATGCCTATCAGCGAGGCATATGAATAAATGCGGCCCTTTTTGTCCGCATTATCATGAAGTCTGTGATAACGTTCCCTTATCCCGCTATGTCTGTTAACCAAAAAATCATATATCTTCATTCGCATAATAGGCACCTGCCTTTTTTATTTTGTAATAAATTTATAGTCTCTGTATTTACTTACCGCGTAAGCCATGCGCTTAACTGCTTCTCTTTCCACGCCGGCACTTCTTATCTCATTAACCTTTCCGTAAGGCACTTTAACGGTAATTCTAATCGGGCGTTTGCCGATTGTCTCTACCGGCTTTATCTTCAGAAGCTTTTCATGAAGCCTTCCGCTGTCCGCATTATAAATCTCATCAGGGCCTTTCAGGAAATGCCTCATGGCAAGAAGGGCCATGTTTTCCGAATCGCAGTCATGATTTGCACGGTATGCCTTAATCCTGTCGCGCCAGTCCTTAAAGAGCCTGCGCGCAACCTTTTCAACGGGCAAATCGTCAAATCCCAGACTGTTTACAATCATGGAATTGCGTATGTCATAATAAGCCGCAATATGCGTTCCGCGTCTCTTAGGGCTTTCATGCCACACCTGTATTCCGTTTAAAATAATGGGTTCCGTCCCCTGTCTTAAGCCGTATTCGACATCATCACAATGCAAAAACAACGGCAGGGGATCGTTTTCCTTCGCAAATGAGTATGGCACGCACGAGAACCAAAATCCCCCGTACTGTGCGCCATTCGCATTGTTAATGTCACAAAGCTCTTCACGCCTTGTCATATCCGTATTACCGCCGATATGCTTTATATTCCCGCCGTTCCATATCTCGGCAGCCGTATGCTGAATCCACGGGGTTTCGTTAAGAAACATCCTGCCGGATATGCTTCTGTCCTCATATTCCATGTCAAGATATGAAAGCAGCGCATGCGTCCTTACTATCGTTTCGGGATTAACATATGCGTCATCATCCATAAATATCACATGTGAAAATTCCCCGTTGGTAAAATCGTTTCTTATAAGCTCAAGGCCTTTCGTAAATCCTCCGGCTCCTCCGGTATTTTCGTTATGGCTGATCCACAGATGCTCATCCTTGGTTTCGGGGATTTCTTTTTTGTTATCAATCACATAAAGTGACAGACCTGCCACGCCTTTAAGTCTTTCAACCGTTGCAAGCGTTTCCGCACTCCTGCCGTATGTGCATATTATTCCCGCAAGATTTACTTTATTTACTGCTTCCTCCGGGGTTTTGAATCTGAGCGCTTTTATTGCAAATTCACGCCGGGCCTCCGCTTCCACGCACAGATAACCTGTCGCCTTTTTAACGTCTGCCTTTATCGTAACCTTCGTATCGGATGAAAAATCAAAATTTTCTTTTGCAAGCTCCTTTTTCTTACCGTTATCCATAAAAATAAGGCGAATCGTGCCTTCTCCCTTGCACTCCGCCTCAAGCTCAATTTTCTTAATTCCGGTAAGCTCATTCCATTTTTTGAAATCGAAAATATTCATATAGGTATCAAAAGAAACCTGCCCGCCGACAGGTATGTGCAGTGCGTCATTTACGACAACGACATCGCTTGCGCTTCTGAAAAACAGCTCTCTTTTCTTACAAATGTTATCCGAAAAAACAAAATTTTGCAGAATCATGTGTCTTCCTCCGCTCTTTTAAAATACCCATTCCAAAACTCCTCGCTGCTAAGCTCCTTTACTGCCGCTCTGTAATCCGCAATCACTTTATCCTTCTCGCTCATAAAGCGGGCTTCAAGCTTTGCGAAGCGATTCATTATGTCTTTAAACTTTGCCGTGTCCTTTTTGTACAGACAGTAGGTTCCCGCCTTCTTATCAACGGAATAAACTTCTTTGGTAAGGTACTGCTTTTCAACGCAGTATTTCCATCCCCTCTCGATTACGCCGGGGCGCTTCACGGGTATGAAGGAAATGAACTTCTGACCGTTATATGTATAATCGTAGATGAATTTTCTAAGCTTGGATAGGTCGTATCTTTTCTTTAGCTTCTTAAAGCCG
>CAJOLA010000026.1 GCA_905235275.1 uncultured Lachnospiraceae bacterium | reverse complement strand
ATTCAAGGAAATGTGCGGCGCTGCTGCAGCATACAAGCTGGTTCAGGCGTACAACATTAAGCATGATCTGCATAAGGACGATCTGCTTGACGATCTGCTTCAGTTTGTAGGACTGGCTACCATTGCGGATATCGTTCCGTTAAGGGATGAGAACAGGATATTTGCGTATCAGGGAATAAAGAGGATCAAAGATACTCATAACATTGGGCTTCGTGCACTGATGGAAGTCAGGGGAATCACGCCGGAGAATATTGACGCTGCTAAAGTTAGCTATATAATTGCCCCGTGTATTAATTCAGCAGGTAGGATCAAAAATGCTTCACTGGCATATGATCTTCTCAGAACGAATGACAGCGATATTGCCAGATCTCTTGCCACAGAACTTTCAGAACTAAATGAGGTAAGAAAATCACTTACAGTCTCCCAGACAAACAGCGCCCTTAAGCAGCTTAAGAGCGCCAGAGAAAAGGAAGAACTTGACAGGGTATTAACCGTATTTCTGCCTGATGCTCATGAAAGTGTTGCAGGTATCATTGCCGGAAGACTTAAGGATGAATTCAACAGGCCTGTGTATGTGATCACCAGATCTTCTGAAGGACTAAAGGGCTCAGGAAGATCAATCGAACCATATAATATGGTTGGAGCGCTTCAGGAGGTCCCGGAATTATTTGTCAAATTCGGAGGCCATCCGATGGCATGCGGTTTTACTCTTGCTTCAGGAGAAGATGAAGAGGCAGCAATTGACAATTTCAGAATGCGCATAAATGAAAACTGCCGTCTATCAGACGATGACATGATCAAACGTGTTTGGATAGATATGGAACTTCCTTTTAAATATGTCACTCCTGAACTTGTGAATGAATTATCATGTCTTGAGCCTTGCGGTACCGGGAACAGCAGACCAGTGTTCGCGGGAAAAAATGTTACTGTGAAACATGCTTCTATTCATGGAGTAAACAGAAATGTTCTTATGCTGACGCTTCTTACACCGCGAAATAAAAAGGTGACCGCCATAAAATTCATTAACGGTGATGATGAGAATTTACCGAAGCAGGGCGATTCGATTGCAATGACTTATTATCCGGAGATAAATGAGTTTAACGGACGAAAGAGCATACGCCTAAGAATTAATGAATATGAACTTTAAAAAAAATAAAGGCTTGGAAATCCAAGCCTTTATTTTATATCTGCTGAAAAAATCAGTTAATTATTTTTTCTTGTTAACAGCATCCTTTAAAGCTTTACCGGCCTTGAACTTAGGAGCCTTGGAAGCAGGGATCTTAATCTCAGCGCCTGTCTGAGGATTCTTTCCTGTTCTTGCAGCTCTCTTGGAAACTTCAAAAGTACCGAAGCCTACGAGCTGGATCTTGTTGCCTTTCTTGAGCTGATCCGTAACTGTGTCGATGAATGCGCCTAACGCTTTCTCGGCATCTTTCTTTGTAAGATCTGTCTTAGCAGCGATAGCTGCAATAAGTTCACTTTTGTTCATTGAAAATTTTCCTCCTTTTGGATGTTTGTCTACACCACTCTTTTATACGCCTAAATAGGGCGTTTGTCAACAAAAAACCGCCAAAAAGTCACATTTTATGCGATTTTTTGACGGTATACCAATAAAATCAGTTTGACGATATATTAACAGTGTTATATAATGTGTCAAATTGTCATAACTTTAGCAGGAGTAAATAAGTTGAATCAGAAGAAAATTTCATCGGCGGTAATTCACAGACTTCCGAAATATTACAGACATTTGGGAGAGCTCGTGGATTCAGGAATACAGAGAATCTCATCAAGGGACTTAAGTATTCGTATGCGAATCACGGCTTCTCAGATAAGACATGACCTTAACCAGTTCGGAGGATTCGGCCAGCAGGGTTACGGTTATAATGTAGGTTCTCTATATAAGGAAATAGAGAAGATTCTCGGGCTCGGTGAAAAACATAATATGGTCGTAATCGGAGCCGGTAACCTCGGAAAAGCGCTGGCACATTACCAGGACTTTAAGGCGAGAGGCTTTAACATCGAAGGTATCTTTGATAATAATGAAAAGATTATCGGAGAAAAAGTGAGCGGCCTGACAGTTAAGTCTATTGATGAGCTGCCTGAATTTGTAAGAGAGCATCACATTGAGATAGGCACGATTGCCATTCCGAAGACCGAAGCCAAAAAGATGGCTAAGGTTCTTGTTGATAACGGCGTCCGTCAGATATGGAACTTCGCACATACAGACCTTCATATGGGGGACGGCGTTGTTGTAGAGAATGTTAATCTGACAGAGAGTCTTATGAGACTTTCTTTTATGGCCGCATTGGATAAGAAGCAATGATTATTATAAGGGGTTTGTTTTCAAACCCCTTTTTTTATAGACAGGGTGTATGAAATGCATGAAATTAAAATGACTGAAGCGGATATCATTTTTTCAAACGGGATTCCTGAAGATCTCGACAGGAAAAAGATATTTGTAACTGACGATAATGAATTAAATAATTTTCCTAAAAGAGAAAGACAGTCCCACAAGGGGACTTTTGGTACGGCGCTTATCGTTGCAGGCTCTAAGGCTTTCGGCGGCGCTCCGATTCTTTGCGCGGAAGCTGCATTTGCAACGGGCGTCGGAATGGTAAAGGTATTTACTCATGCGGATAACAGGACGGCACTTCTTGCAAGACTTCCCGAAGTAATTCCTATCTGCTATACGGATGATAATTTAACCGAAATGCTCGGCGTTCTTATAGAAGAGATAAAAAAAGCAGACAGCGTGACGGTCGGGCCCGGACTCTCGACGGATGATAATGCAAGACGCATAACGGAGACCGTCTTTATTAATTGTAAAGAAAGACTCGTGGCAGATGCGGATGCTTTAAATATCATTTCCGAAAATAAAGAAAGCTTCAATATAAACACATCCGGGATGAAGATATTTACTCCGCATATTAAAGAGGCGGCAAGGCTTCTCGGTAAAAGTGCACAAGAGATTGCAAAAAACAAATCAGAAGCGCTAAACGAGCTTGTTACAGGATACGGCGTTACGGCCGTTTTAAAAGATGCCTTTACCTTCATCGGTGACGGATGCGAACTGATCATAAACACTGCCGGTAATTCCGGGATGGCGACTGCAGGTTCCGGAGATGTTCTTTGCGGAATCCTTGCGGGACTTGCCGCAAGAGGTCTTGAGGGGATAAATCTTGCAACGCTTGGCGTATATCTTCATGCACGCGCGGGAGACTTTGCGGCTGAAAGGTTCGGCGAGAATTCCATGAAAGCTTCCGACATTGTAAAGGCTCTGCCTGATGTGATAAAATGCACTAAGTTGTAAATAATTCGGGGGTGTTTATGAAAGAGTATTACAGGTCATGCGCAGATATAGATCTTGGAGCAATTCGTGATAACGTGAGCGCCCTTATGGGTCTTACGCATCCGGGAACTAAGGCCATGGCGGTGGTAAAGGCGAACGCCTACGGGCACGGTGATGTGGCGGTTGCGAAAGCGCTTCGTGACATGATTGATTATTTTGCCGTTGCGACATTACCTGAGGCCGTGAATTTGCGAAGGAACGGGATTAAAGAGCCCATACTTATATTGGGATTCGTATTTCCCGAGGAGTATCCGTTGCTTATTGAAAATGACATTGATGCGACGGTCTTTGACATTGAAGCGGCAAGGGCGCTTTCCGATGAAGCAAAACGTCAGGGTAAGAGAGCAGGATGCCACATTAAAGTCGATACGGGTATGCGCCGTATAGGTATTGAACCCATAAAGGAAAATGTCGAGCTTATTTACAGTATCGGAGATTTGCCGGGCATTGAATTAAAAGGCATCTTTACGCATTTTGCAAAGGCGGATGAGACTGACAAAACACATGCGAGAAATCAGTATGATAATTTCTGCAGGATAATTGAAGCCTGCAGGCAGGAAGGCATTGAATTTGAGTACAGGCATTGCGATAATTCGGCGGCTGTCATAGAGATGCAGGATACGAATCTTGACATGGTAAGGCTTGGGATATCAATGTATGGCATGTATCCTTCGGATGAAGTTGATAAATCAAAGGTTTCGCTTAAGCAGGCGATGACATGGAGCGCAAAGGTTGTTATGGTAAAGGAAGTGGAGCCCGGTGAGGGTGTAAGCTACGGAGCGCTCTACGTTACCGATAAGAAGACGAAGATTGCCACGGTCTCCATCGGATATGCGGACGGATATCCCAGAAGACTTACCAATAAGGGTGAGGTTCTTATACATGGTAAAAAAGTGCCCGTTATCGGAAGGGTTTGCATGGATCAGATAATGATTGACGTAACCGATGTTGAGGGCGTTGCCAGAGGTGATGATGTCATACTTACGGGCACCGATGCGGATGAATTCATATCCGTTGAGGATGTATGCGCACTTGCCGAAGGCGCCTTTCATTATGAGTTTGTCTGCGATGTCGGGAAACGTGTTCCCAGAAGATATTTCCTGAACGGAAAATTTGTGGGCGCCCATGATGATTTTTATGAAGACTGGGATTTGGATTTTTGAAAGGATAAAAAAATGAAAGATGATCACCCCCGAGAACAGATTGAACGAGAGAACTTTTTTTCCAGATTAAGGAAAAAACTCTTGGGTGAAGAAGCGGAAAATGATGACGACATAACCGAAAAAGAATTTAAAAGCATGGTAAAGGACGGCGCCGACAGCGGGGCGCTTGAGCCGGGCGAGGTTGACATGCTCATTAACTTCGTCGAATTCTCCGATAAGATGGCGCATGAGATCATGACTCATCGCAAGGAGATTTCCGCAATCGATGCGTCAAGCCCGATTGAGGAGACGCTAAGGCGTACCATGGAGGATGGTTTTTCAAGATATCCCGTCTATATAGAAGACCTTGATCATGTAATAGGAATCTTTCATATAAGAGATCTTGTTAAGCTTTATCTCGATGAGAATAAGCGTGACAAAACCTTACTTGATGAAAGAGAGGAGCTCCTAAACGATCCGTACATCATACCGGAGACAAAGGGCATCAGTGATCTGCTGAGAGAAATGCAGCAGAAAAAGACGCATATGGCGTTGGTCGTGGATGAGTACGGACAGACCTCGGGTCTTGTCACTATGGAGGATATACTTGAGGAAATATTCGGAAACATATGGGATGAGCATGACAGCCCTGATTCCGATATAGTCCGACTCACGCCGGACTCTTATATGATAGACGGCACGGCGCAGCTTGATGAAGTAAGCGACGAGCTGGGAGTTGACTTCGATGTGGAGGACATAGACACCATGAACGGGTTTATGACCTTTAAGCTTGGACACATACCGGAAGACGGAGAGGAGTTTGAAACCGTTTACGGAGGGTATCATTTTAAAATAGCGGAAGCAAAAAATAATGTCATAACAAAAATAAAAGCTGTAAGATTAGGAGAACAAAATAATGAGTGATTATAAGATTGGAACAAAATGTCTGCAGAGCGGATGGAAACCCGGAAACGGAGAGGCGAGAGCCCTTCCCATTTATCAGAGTACAACCTTTAAATATGATTCAAGCGATCATATGGGAGCGCTTTTTGATCTTGAGGAATCAGGCTGGTTTTATTCAAGACTTCAGAATCCGACATGCGACTACGTGGCAGAAAAGATATGCGACCTGGAAGGCGGAGTGGCGGCACAGCTTACAAGCTCCGGTCAGGCGGCCAACTTCTATGCCATTTTTAATATCTGTGAATCCGGAGACCATTTCATAACTTCATCCGACATTTACGGAGGAACATATAATCTTTTTAACGTAACCATGCGTAAGCTTGGAATTGAATGTACCTTTGTGGGAAATGACGCAACACCTGAAGAGATACAGGCGGCATTTCGTCCTAATACAAAGTGCGTGTTCGGTGAGACGATTTCTAATCCGACGGTAAAGGTGTATGACTTTGAAAAATGGTCCAAGATTGCACATGACAACGGTGTGCCTCTTATCGTTGATAATACTTTTGCAACGCCGATTAACTGCAGACCTTTTGAACTTGGCTCCGACATAGTTACGCACTCAACAACCAAATACATGGACGGTCATGCGCTGTCTGTAGGCGGTTGCATCGTTGACAGCGGTAACTTCGACTGGAGCAAATATGCCGACAAATATCCCGGTCTTACCACACCGGACGAGTCCTATCACGGACTTATATATACGGAGAAGTTCGGTAAGGGAGCATACATCACCAAGAGCGTATCACAGCTTATGAGAGACCTCGGTTCCATGCAGTCGCCGCAGAATGCGTTTCTTGTAAATGCAGGTCTTGAGACACTTGAGCTTCGTATGCAAAGACACGTTGCAAATGCACGCAAATGTGCCGAATATTTGAATAATAACGGTAATGTTGAATGGGTTAATTACCCGGATCTTGAAAACGATCCGTATCACGCATTGCAGCAGAAATATCTGCCGAACGGTTCCTGCGGAGTAATGTCATTCGGTCTTAAGGGTGACAGAGCAACGGCAGTTAAGTTTATGGATTCATTAAAGCTTATATCAATCGAGACTCACGTTGCCGATTCGAAAAGCTGCGTTTTGCATCCCGCTTCACACACACACAGACAGCTCTCAGATGAGCAGCTTAAGGAAGCGGGCGTAAAACCGGATCTTATAAGATTCTCAGTCGGTATAGAGGATGCGGATGATATCATTGCCGATCTTGAACAGGCAATGAAATCGACATTCTGATAAAACCCTTTTCTTTATTGACAAAGATGATTGGAGATTGATACAATAAGCTAATCATAGTCTTTTGACTTGAATTATAAGAAATGGAGGCGAGCGTTAAATTGAGAAGAGCGGTGTTTTCATTATTGGTTGAGAATTCATCCGGAGTTCTCAGCAGGGTTTCGGGATTGTTTAGCAGACGAGGCTATAACATTGACAGCCTTACCGTCGGCGAGACCTTAGACCCCAGCCTTTCCCGTATGACTGTAGTTGCTACGGGTGACGACAGCGTATTGGAACAGATTGAAAAGCAGCTGGCTAAACTTATCGACGTAAAAGAGATAACAGAGCTTCCCGCTGATGAATCTGTTTGCAGAGAGCTTATACTCATCAAAGTTAAATGTGACGTTAAGCAAAGAAGTGATGTGGTTGCGCTTTCCAACATTTTTCACGCAAGAATCCTTGATGTTGCACCTGACTCGGTAATCATTGAGCTTACCGGTGAGTTAGACAAATTAGGAGCATTCGTTGAACTTCTTAACGGATTTGAAGTGACGGAGATTGCAAGAACGGGTCTTACGGGTCTTTCCCGTGGATTTGCGGATTTGAACAACTGATTTAATTTTTATTATTTGGAGGATATAGAAAATGTCTGAAGCAAGAATATTTTATGAAAACGATTGTGATCTTTCCAACCTTTCAGGAAAGACTGTTGCCATTGTAGGTTACGGAAGCCAGGGACACGCTCACGCTCTTAACTTAAAGGAGTCAGGCGTGAATGTTGTTGTAGGTCTTTATGAAGGTTCTAAGTCCAAGGCTAAGGCTGAGGCTCAGGGACTTACCGTTAAGAATACGGCTGATGCCGTAAAAGAAGCTGATGTTGTCATGATTCTTACAAATGATGAGCTTCAGGCAAAGGTTTATAAGGAAGATGTTGCACCGAACCTTAAAGCAGGCGATATGCTTATGTTCGCTCACGGCTTTAACATTCATTACGGTCTTATCGTACCTCCCGAAGATGTGGACGTTACGATGATTGCTCCTAAGGCACCGGGACATACAGTAAGAAGCGAGTACCTTGAGGGTAAAGGAACACCTTGTCTTGTAGCCGTATACCAGGATGCTACAGGTAAGGCTCTTGATAAGGCACTTGCATATGCTGCAGGTCTTGGCGGTGCAAGAGCAGGAGTTTTGGAAACTACATTCAAGACAGAGACTGAGACAGACCTTTTCGGTGAGCAGGCTGTACTTTGCGGCGGTGTTACGGCACTTATGCAGGCAGGCTTCGAGACACTTGTTGAAGCAGGATATGATCCCAGAAACGCTTACTTTGAGTGTGTTCACGAGATGAAGCTTATTGTTGATCTTATTTATCAGTCAGGATTTAAAGGAATGCGCTACTCAGTATCAAATACAGCTGAGTACGGTGATTATATTACAGGTCCTAAGATTATTACGGATGAGACTAAAGAGACAATGAAGAAGGTTCTTAAGGATATCCAGGACGGAACATTCGCTAAGGACTTCCTTCTCGACATGTCTCCTGAGAGCGGAAGAGTTCACTTCAACGCTCTTCGTAAAATGAGTGCTTCTCACCAGCTTGAAAAGGTAGGAGAAGAAGTAAGATCTCTCTACAGCTGGAATAACGAAGAAGACAAGCTTATCAATAACTGATTTTAGGGATTTATACCATCGGGAGGCGCGAAAGGTCCTATTTTGCGCTTTCCTTTTTTTTTAATTCAATATCTGGTATAATTAACCTATAAACACGATTAATAATTTTGAATTGATCGGGGGTGGTGTATATGAAATTCAGAAAAATTGACGATACCAAGTTTCAATGCATACTGTATCAGGAAGACATGAGGAATTACAATATTTCCATGGAAGATTTCCTGCGCAATGACGCCACGAAGATTCACGAGCTTTTGGATATAGTAATTGAGAAGGCTTATGAGCAGATAGGGGTTGATATGGACGGAACCGTTATGTCCCTTCAGCTTGTTCCTCAGCCTAATCAGTCACTTCTGCTTACCGTATCCGGTAAGAAGGAAGACGGTGTTTTACAGAGCATCGGCAGAGAATTACGTGGAGAGATTGGTGTACAGCCTCAGAGGTTTGCCAATGAAAAAGAAGAAGACTTTACCAAGCGTGCATTTTCCGTGCCCGTAGTGTTTAGATTTGATTCATTGGAAGACTTTGAAAGGTTCGCGGGTTCCATACCACCGATTAAGGGGGTTTTGAACGTTCTTTATAAGGGAGAGGATGGGGATTTCTATCTGCTTATCGAGAGGAAGACACTTTCCGAGGAGAAGTATGTGACACTTATCACCAATATCCTTGAATATTCGGAGATTTACACGTCACAGGAGATGGAGATTGCCTATATTAAAGAACACGGCGAAGTTATATTTAAGTCTAATGCGATTAATTCCGTAAGAAAGTATTGCAGATAAATTATGAGATACCCGTCAGTTTTAAAAGAAAACGGCACTTTAGGCTTTGTGGCGCCATCATTTGGCTGCGTCACAGAGCCTTATTTTAGTGCTTTCAAAAACGCTCTGGCCACATTTGAGAAGATGGGATATAAGATAAAGCTTGGTCCCAACTGTTATGAAAGCAGCGGTATGGGAATCAGTAATACGCCTGAGGCCTGTGCGAAGGAGCTCTTTGATATGTATAAATCATCCGATACGGACGTGCTTTTGTCGTGCGGTGGCGGTGAGATGATGTGTAAGATATTGGAATTTCTTGACTTTGAGGCTTTAAAAGAGGCGGATCCGAAGTGGTTTCTCGGATATTCCGATAATACCAATTTTATATATCCGTCTACGGTCATGCTTGATACGGCTGCCGTTTACGGACCGTGTGCTCCGACGTTCGGGATGCGTACATGGCATAAGGCGCTTGTCGATACATGGGACATCCTTAGCGGGAAGACGTTAAGAGTATCCGGTTATGACAAATGGGAGAGTGAGTCGCTTAAGTCTGAAGAAAATCCCCTTGAGCCCTATAACGTGACCGAAGAAAAGAAACTTGTCCTTTTTAACGGGAAGGATAAAAGGTCCGGTTTGAAATTTTCGGGACGCCTGATCGGAGGATGTCTTGACTCGCTTCTTACTCTTGCCGGGACACGTTTTGATAAGACAAAGGACTTCATCTTAAGATATAAAGAAGACGGCATCGTTTGGTTTTTGGAGAGCTGTGACTTAAGCGTGCTGCAGATGAACAGAGGCCTGTGGCAGTTAAAGAATGCCGGATGGTTTGAAGGCGCGACCGGCTTTATAATCGGAAGACCTTATCATTTTGATGATGCCGAGTGCGGCTTTGACAGGATAAATGCCGTGACGGATGTGTTGTCGGGGATGGGAGTGCCTATATGCCTTGATGCCGATCTCGGGCACCTTCCGCCGACTGTTCCCATTATCAGCGGTGCGCTTGCGAATGTGACCTGTGATACGAATATAACGCTTGAATATGACTTAAAATAAAATGAACCCGGTATATTAAACATACCGGGTTTATTTCAGTAAACTTCTGATTATTTTTATATTTCAAAATCCATACAAATGCGTGACTTCACATTAGCTGAAAACTCGTCTTTTACCCTGACGTGAGCGGGATGCGTGGCATAAACGGCTAACGCATCGGCATCCTCAAATGTTGAATCAAGAAAAATGTCTGCACTTGATGTGGCAAGAGGTCCGGTGCCGACCTTTATGTCGACAAGACCGGGTATTACGCCCTTCAAATCCTCAAGTCCTTTTTTTATGTCCTGCGCTGCCTTTGCCTTATCGGCATCTGAGAGCTCATCCTTTAACTGCCATAATATAACATGCTTAACCATAGCGGTATCTCCTTAATATTTTTTATTGATATCATCGATATTATCTTTTGTCTTCTTAAAGACGAATTTCTTGCTGAAAACATAGTTGCAGATTACTACGACTATCTGCACGATAACCCATACCAAAGTGTGATTCCAATGGGCAAGCGTTACAAGGAGAAATCTTATGCCGTAATCCATTCCAAGCGTCCCCAGTCGTGCAA
The DNA here is from genome assembly GCA_905235275.1 of uncultured Lachnospiraceae bacterium. Classification (GTDB taxonomy): domain Bacteria; phylum Bacillota; class Clostridia; order Lachnospirales; family Lachnospiraceae; genus UBA4285. The sequence goes on along the minus strand of CAJOLA010000026.1, from coordinate 3,450 downwards.
GAAAGAAAGAAAATGCTTCTTTACCGACATTTTTGCTCTTGCTTTGGAAAACGAACTTTCTGTTTGTTACAAAAGCAAAGGCTACGGAAGCAATCCAGCTGATAAAAACAATGGCGAACATCCCGCCGGCATTGTTGGAATCAAAGAAGAGCATGCATATATGTGTAACTATAAAGTTAACCAGTGTACATAACACACCCATTATAAGGTACATTGCCACTTCACGATTTTTATTGAATAATGACTTTAACGACATTTCACGCCTCCCGAATCATTACATAACGAAACTATATTATAGTCCAAACATGAATAATCTTGCAAGTATACGATAAGTTGACGTATATTAAAAAAGAAAAAAACTAAACTGACAAAAACAAACGTGATATAATATAGGCAAAATTTTAACAAAGGAGCAAAAATAATGAAAAGGTTTAAAAAGTTACTGGTTGCAGGATTAACAGGTACATCCGTATTTGGAGCGGTTGCAGGTGTCAGTCTTGCAGCGACGGATTTTTCAAAAGAAAATGTTGCCTGGGCGGCACAGGAAGCTGATAAAACTACAGATACCGATGAGGGAACCGATACCAAAACAAAGACGGTAAAAATAAAAATTGAAGGCGAGACCGTAGAGGTTTCGGCAACCGGAAACGAGTGGGTTAAAGTTAACGGTTATTATCATTTTGTTAAGGACGGAAAGCTTGTAAAGGGGTGGAAGCAGCTTACAAAAGCAGACGGTGAGGCAATAAATCACATGTCCTATTTTGATAAAAACGGAAGACTTTATACGGGCTGGCATAAGATGGGTAAGGCTGAGGGAGAAAAGGTTGAACACTGGTCTTATTTCGGAGATAACGGTTGGCTGCGTACCGGTTGGCAGGAAATGGGAAACAAGGCCAATCCTGACGGCAGTAACAAAAAGCACATGAGCTACTTCGGAGCAGACGGATGGCTTCGTACAGGCTGGCAGTCAATGGGAAAAGGCACGGCAAACTCTTTTAATGAAAACTCAGGCAAACACTGGTCATATTTTGGCGCAGACGGTTGGCTTCGCACCGGCTGGCAGAGCATGGGCACCAAAGATAATCCCGACGGCAGCAACAAAAAGCACATGAGCTATTTCGGGGCAAACGGTTGGCTTCGTACAGGCTGGCAGTCAATGGGAAAAGGAACGGCGAACACCTTTAATGAAAATTCAAGCAAACACTGGTCATATTTCGGCGGAGACGGCTGGCTTCGTACAGGCTGGCAGTCAATGGGAAAAGGCACGGCGAACTCCTTTAATGAGAATTCAAACAGCCATTGGTCATACTTCGGCGGAAACGGCTGGCTTGCAACAGGTCGCACAACGGTAAATAACGTACATTGTACATTCGGCGTAAACGGCTGGCTTAACAAAACCGAGATGGACGTTTATGAGTATGTCGATCAGAACAAGGACGGATATTATCAGGGTTGTGCCGGAGCGTCACTTCTTATGGCTCTTAAAATGAAGGGGCAGGCAAGAAACTATACATACATTCAGTTCATGGATACCATGCCTTATACGAATGACAAGAATCCAAACCACGGATATAACGGTAACCCGAAAGCAAGAAGCGGTTACATGAATTCCATTTATCCTCCTGCAATTGCAAAATGGGGACAGAGATTCGGAAACGTATCAGACATCTCGGGATGCAACTCCAACAGACTTGTGGAGGAAGTAAGACAGGGAAATATACCGGTAGTTTTGGTTGTTTACAGATATGAATACAGGGGCGTGGATACATCACCAAGCTGGGGAACATATCTTTTGGCACATCACTTTAATACCCTTGTCGGATACGATTATGTAAATGACAGATATAAAGTGGCAGACCCCAACTGGCGCGGAGACGGACAGGGTGGAACACGCTGGATTGACGGTAAGCTTTTCAGAAACATATGGAACATTCAAAAGGGAGTTGTTCTTGTAAAGTAATTTTTAAATAAAAAGTATTTTCCGTGTAAATGTTTTTGCCGTAAAATCAGTTCTTAAAAAAATTTTTGCATCAAAAAATCGATGCGACAGGATTTGAACCTGCGACCTCTGCGTCCCGAACGCAGCGCTCTACCAAACTGAGCCACGCATCGATATATGCCTTAACGGCAATGAGAAGATTATATACATAAAAGATAAAAAAATCAATGATTTTTATGGTATAATGACAACAAATTATAAATCAAAAGGAGAATACAAAAATGGCAATTAACCCTTTAAAATTATTAAAATTAAAAGACAGATACGCTTATTTTAAAAAGGATCATCCGAAGCTTATGGCTTTTGCCGAGGTTGCGGCAAAAGAGCATATGGAACCGGGAGCAAAGGTAAAGATTGCTATAACCAACAGCGCCGGCAAGACCATCGGTACGGACTTTGAACTTACCGAGGACGATGTTAAGACTGTAGAGATGCTCAAAGAGCTTAAGAAATAATATGTGAGGGTGTATATGGATCTGCGTAATGAGATTTTAACTACTCTTGAAAAGGACAGTCGCATCAGCCCGAGCGAGCTTGCAGTAAGGCTCGGCGTTGACGAAGCCACGATTGTTAATGAGACGGCCGCCCTCGAGAAGGAAGGGATTATCTGCGGATATCTTACCCTGATTAATTGGGAGAAGACGAGTGATGAGCTCGTTACGGCTCTTATAGAGGTTAAGGTGACCCCGCAACGTGGTAACGGTTTTGACAGTATAGCGCAGCGTATATACAGGTTTGATGAAGTAAGAGCAGTATATCTCATGTCAGGGGGCTTTGACTTTACGGTTATTGTAGAGGGCAAGACCATGCGTGAGGCTGCTCTTTTTGTGTCTGAAAAACTGTCAACGCTTGAATCGGTAATCAGTACGGCGACGCACTTTGTTTTAAAGAGATATAAAGATCACGGCGTGATTTTTGAAGAACAAAAAAAGGATGAAAGGATCAGAATCACACCATGAGAGATTTTATTGCCGATAAGATTAAGTCTATCCGTCCGTCGGGTATCAGGCGTTTTTTTGATGCGGTAAGCGAGATGCCGGATGCGATATCTCTCGGTGTGGGGGAGCCTGATTTTGATACGCCGTGGCGGATAAGGGAAGAAGGAATTTATTCGCTTGAGAACGGCAAAACGTTTTACACGTCGAATGCCGGACTTCCCGAACTAAGAAAAGAAATAAGCGCATATGTTAAGCGCAAATACGGCCTGACTTACGATGACGCAAAGGAAGTCCTTGTTACCGTCGGAGGAAGCGAGGCTATAGACATAGGCTTAAGGTGCCTTGTAAATCCGGGAGATGAGGTGATAATCCCTCAGCCGTCATTTGTATCATACGGTCCGTGCGCCGTTATGGCAGGCGGAGTGCCCGTATATATCGACTTAAAAGAAGAAAATGAATTCCGCCTTACTCCCGAAGAGCTGGAAGCGGCGGTGACGGAAAAAAGCAAAGTGC
>CAJOLA010000025.1 GCA_905235275.1 uncultured Lachnospiraceae bacterium | reverse complement strand
ACGGGCCATCGCGGTGGGCATCTCCGGACTGGTCGGTGCATTTGTCTACATGAAACGGGACATCTTCACCGGACTCTTTTCTTCCTCTGCACCAGTAGACGTCGAGGCTGCCGCGGCCGGTGCGGCAAACGCCGCCATGGAAGCGGTCCCGCCAATTTTCACACAGGAGTGGTTCAGCTATTACCTCGGACGACAGGCGCTTCTATTTGACCGCCTGTGGCCCAATGAGACGTATAAACCGGGGATCGTGCTGGGGCTGGCTATGGCTGTCCTGCCGATCATCCTCCTGATCGCGATCTGGGCCGCCAGGCGGAAGTGGGGCCTCGATTTCTGGCAGAAACTGCTGCTGTTCGGCGGATGCGGTATCTTTCTTGCGGCCGGGCTGCTGTTTTCCGTCAAGATCGGCGGTGGTTCCAACCTTCACAACCTTGATATGTTTCTGATCCTCATCCTGATCGTTGCCTCGCTGGCATGGAAGGCGGGATTCGGGGACTGGCTCTCGGAAAAGGCGTTCTTATCTGCAATACAAAAGAAGAGGCGCTTGACGGAGTTAATACCATCATGCGTGACAAGAAATTCGGAGATGCCGGAAACACAATGGTTATCGAAGAGTTCATGACGGGGCGCGAGGTTTCCGTGCTTTCATTTGTTGACGGTAATACCATTAAGATTATGTCATCAGCGCAAGACCATAAGCGTGCGGGAGACGGTGACACGGGACTTAATACCGGTGGTATGGGTACGTTTTGTCCGAGCCCGTTCTATACAGACGAGGTTGACGCGTTCTGTAAAGAGCATATTTACCAGAAAACGGTTGATGCCATGAAATCTGAAGGACGACCTTTCAAGGGAGTTATCTTCTTCGGACTTATGCTTACACCGAACGGTCCGCGTGTGCTTGAATACAATGCAAGATTCGGAGACCCTGAGGCACAGGTTGTGCTTACGAGAATGGAAAATGATATAGTTGATATCTTCGAGAGGTGTATCGACGGAACGCTTGCCGATACCGAGCTTAAGTTTTCCGATGATGCGAGCGTATGCGTTATGCTTGCATCCGACGGTTATCCCGTATCTTATGAGAAGGGATTTGAAATTACCGGGCTTGATGAATTTAATAAGCATGACGGATATTTTTGCTTCCATTCCGGAACAAAATTTGATGATAACGGAAAGATCGTTACGAACGGAGGCCGTGTACTTGGCGTAACGGCACTCGGAAAAGACTTAAAAGAAGCACGCGCCAATGCTTACAAAGCAACGGAGTGGGTTAACTTTAAAAACAAATATATGAGACACGATATCGGAAAAGCCATAGACGAGAACTGATTTAGGAGCGTAACATGAAAACTACACCCGTAAAAGGAACGAATGATTATCTGCCGCGTGAGGCTGCGCTTAGAGACTTTTTAAAAAGAACCATTCTTGACGTATATACAGAGAACGGTTTTGAGCATATCTATACTCCGGCCATCGAGGATGCCGAGAACTTAAGCAAAAGCGAGGGCGGAGAAAACTTAAATCTTATTTTTAATATCTTAAAGCGCGGGGATAAGCTTGAAAAAGCAATTCAGGACGGAATAACCACGGATAATCAGTCAGAGCTTTATGACCTGGGACTCAGATACGACCTGACGCTTCCGCTTTCAAGATATTTTGCGAATAATCAAAATGAATTGCTTCTTCCCATGAAGTGTATTCAAATTGACAGGGTATACAGAGCCGAAAGACCTCAAAAGGGACGTCTCAGAGAATTTATCCAGTGCGATATAGATATTCTCGGAAACGAATCGTCCGATGCCGAAATTGAACTTATTCTTACAACGGCAAAGGCGCTTTTTGCAATCGGATTTAAGAATTTTAAGGTTAAGATTAATGACAGAAGACTTCTCCACGCCGTATTAAAAGATATCGGCTTTAAGGATGAGGATTTGGACAGCGTCTGCATTACCTTTGACAAGATGGATAAGGTTGGGATTGACGGCGTATGTGAAGAGCTTACCGGGAAGGGCTTTGCCGATGGGCTTGTCACAGGATTTAAGGACTTTTTATCGGGCGGGGATTTAGGCCTTGATACGGTAAAGAGTAAGCTTACCGACAAAACACCGGCTGAGAGCCTGGAGCGGATAATAAATGATGTAAGTGAATTAAGCGGGGGAGATATTCCCGTTGAGTTTGATATTTCTCTTGTTCGCGGTCAGGGATATTATACCGGAACGGTATTTGAGATTGTAAGCGGTGATTTCGGGTCCTCGGTTGCGGGAGGCGGACGTTATGATAAGCTTATCGGTAAGTTTCTGGGTAAAGACGTTCCTGCCGTCGGATTTTCAATCGGTTTCGAGAGAATATTTGCGATTCTTTCCGAAAACGGCGTTGATATCCCCGATGAGAAGAAAAGAATTGCCGTATTATACGACCCGGACAACTTCAAAGATGCCGTAAGAACTGCAGATACCATCCGAAAAGGCGGTAATGCCGCAGCACTTTTCATAAGACCTAAAAAGACGGGGAAATTCATTGACAGACTGCAGGAAAAAGGCTTTGCGGGCTTCATAATTGTGGGAGAGAAGACAGAGGTACAATATTTCTAAACAATTTTAACTTTTTGTTTCTGTTAAACCTCTGTTGATATTGATATAGTATGTACATGTTTAAAAATTAAGCGTCTTTGACGCTTTTTTGTTTAGGTATGGATGTTATGGGAAAAGATAATTCACAGGAATATAAAGAAAAGCTTGCGACTAAGATAGTTGAGCTTACCACCGATGAACTTATCATTCATTTGCCGTATTTTAACCGGGCCATTTTAAAGATGCCGGTACGATTCTACGAACCAAAGCTTGTGGAGGAGGATATAATCGGCGGGTTTGCAACGAATACGCGTGAGATCATATGTGATGCGAATCTTGTCATAGATACGTTCGAAAAGGATGAGACGGAATTTGCAAGGATGATGCTTCACAGCATATTCCACTGTCTGTATCAGCATCCGTTCAGATATGAGGTGCTGCAGAAGAAGATATGGGACTTTGCCTGTGATGTGGCTGTCGAAAAAGAGATTATCGATCTGTGGATTCCTGAGATCTATCAGGAAAGAGACAGTGAGAGAAGAGTCTTTTGTGACATAATCCGCAAAAAATGCAACAAGATGAACGCCGAAGTTATATATACGTTCATGTTGAACAATAAGACGGATTGTGATGAATGGCTTAAAAAAGCCGAATTGTTCAAGCGTGATAATCACGGTGTGTGGGCAAGCAGAGATACCGAGTATTATGAAGGACTTTTCCTTTTTGAGTGCAGTGAGAATGAAATTGACCAGAGCGGTGCCGAGTGGAGCAGGGTCTTTGAGAACGTCAAAAAAGATAAAGAGATGCTTGAACAGGGATTTGGAATTTCGCCCGCTTCGATAACGGATTACCTGGGAAGTATATCCGGCGATGATTATGATTATACGGAATTTCTTACGAGATTTGCCACGCTAAGTGAAGAGGTTAAGGTAAATGACGATGAGTTCGATTACATTTACTATACGTACGGTTTGGATTTGTATGATAACATGCCGCTTATAGAGCCGCTTGAATATAAAGAGTCCCTGAAGATTTATGATTTTGTCATTGCGATTGATACTTCCGGGTCGTGTCGAGGGCGTGTGGTTAAGAATTTCCTGAAGCGGACATATTCAATACTTAAGAAGACTGAGGTCTTCGGTAAGAAGATGAACGTACACATAATTCAATGCGATAATCAGATTCAGGATGATGCGCACATTATCTCGGATGAAGCATTTGAAAGATATATTCAGAATGTAAATGTGGTCGGTGCCGGAGGTACTGATTTCAGACCGGTGTTCGATCATGTCGACAGAATGAAAAAAGCCGGGTTGTTTACGGATTTACGGGGGCTGTTATATTTTACGGACGGTTTGGGAATCTTCCCCGAAAAACAGCCTGAATTTAAAACGGCATTCATAATAATGCCGCAGGAAGACGATATCCCTAAGATTCCGGAATGGGCCATAGGAAGAATGGTAAGCAGAGACGATTTGGAGGATTAAAACTCATGAACATAAGAGAAGCTAAGGATCAGATTAAGCAGTCAGTCAGTATATATCTTGCAAAGGATGATTTTGGTAATTATAAGATTCCGATTGAAAAGCAGCGCCCGGTATTTCTTATCGGCGCTCCGGGTATCGGTAAGACAGCCATTATGGAACAGATTGCAAAAGAATTGGATATAGCGCTTGTATCATACTCAATGACTCATCATACAAGACAGAGTGCGCTCGGTCTTCCGTTTATCGTACAAAAGAAGTATGAAGGCGAAGAGTATAATGTTTCGGAATACACCATGAGTGAGATTATTGCTTCCGTATATGAGGTTATGCAAAAGAGCGGAAAAAAAGAGGGTATCCTTTTCCTTGATGAGATTAACTGTGTATCAGAGACGCTTGCTCCTTCCATGCTTCAGTTCCTTCAGTATAAGACATTCGGTAATCACAGGGTTCCTGAAGGATGGGTAATCTGTACCGCAGGTAACCCGCCTGAATATAACAGATCGGTTCATGAGTTCGATGTTGTTACGATGGACCGACTTAAGGTTATGGAGGCGGAAGCTGATTTTGAGACATGGAAGATATATGCCGATTCCAGAAATCTTCATAAGGCGATAATGAGTTATCTTGATATTAAGCAGGATGATTTTTATCATATCGAAAATACCGTTGACGGAAAAGTGTACGTGACGGCCAGAGGCTGGGAGGATCTCTCCGAAGCGATTTATCTGTATGAAGAGCAGGGCTTTAAGGTAGATGAGGCGCTTATCGGACAATACTTAAGAGACAGACGCGTGGCGGGAGAATTTGCCACATTTTATGAGCTCTACGAGAAATATAAATCCGATTACGGAATCAGGGATATTCTTGAGAATAAAGCAAGTGATGAGATAGTAGGCCGCGCAAAGGAAGCGGCATTCGATGAGAGAACAACCGTTATGGGTCTTCTGATTGAAGCGTTAAGACCGGGCATGCGTGCGAATATCGAGAAGATGAATGCGCTAAGATCTCTTTTTGAGAAGTTAAAGGAGATGAATCCTGAAGGAGATGTTGCTTCTGACCTTGCGGGAATCCTTGAGAATGAAGAAATCGAACTTCTTAAGGAGCAGTCAGCTAACGGCCTTTCATATTCAAGAAAGAGAGAGAATCGCATAAAGGAATGTCTTCTTGAAGAGAATATCCAAAGCATTAAGCTTAAAGGCGTTACGGGTCGTGAGGCGTTTGATGTGTTAAAGGAGAGCTTTAACGGAGAAATCGCGAGGACCAAGGCAGAGGCTGAAGGCATATTAAAAGAATTAAATAATGCATTTGATTTTGTTGAGAGAGCCTTCGGTGATGATAATGAGATGCTTCTTCTCATAACGGAGCTTACCGTTAATAAGGCGGCCGCTAAGTTTATCAGCGAGAACGGTTGCGAGAAATATTTCCAATATAACAAAAAGCTTATGCTTAATGAGCGAAGCAGGAATTTAAGAGAAGAGATTCGCGAATTTAACAGGATTCAGGAAGAGACAAATGGAGAAACAGCAACTATTTGAATATGAATCATTGGGAACGGGTATAATGCTTACCCGTTTTTTGGGTGGTCCGACTGAGGTTGAGATACCCCGTGAAATAGACGGTAAAGAAGTAACGGTCATTGGTCCCGAGTGCTTCAGAGAGAACGGTCTCATGGTTACGGAGATTGTGGTCCCTGATACCGTAAAGGAATTAAAGAACGATGCATTTGCTTATACGGTTATGCTTGAAAGGCTTGTGCTGCCTGAAACTCTGGAGGTGATAGGGGCTGACTTTTTAGGGTCTTCCGGTCTTTTGGAGGCATATATACCTGCGGGCGTTCATACGTTTGACAGACCGGAGCTTACTGACCGGGCGTTTAATGTTTCGCCTGATAATAAAAAGTATTTTACGGACGGGTTCGGTCTTTACGAGAGAAATGAAAGCGGAGTAGAGCTTGTCGCGATTGATATATCAAAGCCTGTGGAAAGATACAACATAGATGAGTCTGCCACGGGGATATCTCTTAATGCATTGCGTGATGCGTTAAGAATCGGGATTTTGGGGATTCCGAAGAATTTAACGGATATCAAAGAAGGATCGCTTTCTTATAACGGAAGAGTCGTAAAGGATGATAAGGGCGTGAAGAGTGTTTTGGTTGCCGAAGGTAACCCGAAATTCATTGTCTGTTCTGATGCGTTATGTGAAGTCATTGATGATAAAACGCTTAAAATAATCAGATATTTCGGAAGCGCAACAGCAGTAATTCCTGAAAATGTAAGCGTAATCGGTTTTGAGAGCTTTAAAAATACTCCCGTTGACAGACTGGAAATCGGAGAAAACGTAAAAGAGATAAAAGAAAATGCCTTCTCGGGATGTCCGATTAAGGAGATTGTGATTTGCGGTAATTACATGACGTTTGGTGACGAGGACAGATTTACGATGGAGAGCGTCCTGGAGCAATTCGGAAAGAATGGTAAGATTTACGACTTTACCATGATAGATGAATTTCTTTTAAAGGAGTATCTGACGGACGGTAGGGTCCGGATGATTACGGCAAGACTTCTGCAGCCGTACGAATTATCGGAAGAAAGTAAGGAGAAACTGTTTGATAAAATATTAACAAGCCTTTATGAAGTGATAGATCTTCTCGCCGAGAAAAATGATCTTGATACGGTTGAGAAGATGGGAAAGCTTGGATTTTTCACCGAGGATAATATAGATTCTCTTATAGACAAAGTAAGCGGTGAGAACCGCAAGGAACTCACCGCCTGGTTTATGGCATATAAGAATGAAAATGTCAGTATGAAGGGTGGATTTGATTTTTCCCTTTAAACAATAATATAAAAAAAAACGAGTGTGTCCCACTCGTTTTTTTGTTTATTTGTATCCCATAATTTTACGAACGGGCTTTATTTTTACGCAGACCCATGTGATGAAAAGATCCGTTACGAGCTTGCCGGTAATGACAAAAGCAAGCTGAGTCCATTCGGGAAGACCTGTTATGCCCGTAAAGTGTTCCGCCATTTTCCACCATGGGACAAATGTTAATTCCGTTATATGAACACATAAGAAAATCAGACTGTATTTACCAATCAGCGCAAGCGGTTTTACAAGAAAGAAATTTTTTCTTTCCGCAAACCAACACAAAAACATCAGAACTGAGCATGCACACATCGTACCAAAGATATCTACGATTCCCCGTCCTATGTCGCAGTGTACAAGCCAGAATGATTGAAAACTTCCTATGAAGTTCAGCCATACGATTACGGCGAAAATAAATCCGAATATTTTTACTTCAGTCGGTATTTTATGTAGGGTTTCGGATGATTTTTTCAGGAGATACCCCATATACATAAATAATACGGCACAGGCACCGGCCTGAATACTTAAAGGAAGCCAAATGTAAAATCTTGAATAGTATCCGGCAACAAACAGACCGAAAATAAAAATTTTTCTTGCAACTTTATTAAATTTTAGTGATATCCGAAGAAATATGCTTCCCCAAAATGTTGCCCAGAGGAACCATATGGCACCTATTCCTTTTATGTAAAAGGGGTCCTGCCAGGTATCTCCCGCACCGTAGACTGCGGCATAAACCCATTTTCCAAAAGCGCTGCCGTCACCGTTATGTAAGCCGATAAGTGTGCCGATCAAAATCATTACACCACAGGTTACGGCATAGGGGACAAGCAAGGTTTTCGCTTTGTTTTTAACGAATTCTCCGACAGGCTTTTTGTCATTTGTAAAGAATCCGGTAATAAAATAAAAAATAGGAACGTGAAACGTATAAACGAACCTGTTCAAAATAGGGTTTTTCAGATGTCCGAGGACTATGCAGATCATGGCAATGCCTCGAGCCATATCTACATACTGCAGTCTTTTCTTTACCTGAGTTGTGGGGGTGTCGTTTTGCCCAACACCATCAACGCTTACTTTGTTCACTTGTGTATCTCCAAAATTTCGCATATTTATGGGTATTTTACTTTCTTTTTAATGTATGCGCAAGCAAAAGGAAGCGGTTGACTAATGGTTTAATCGGGTATTTTTTTCTTGTTTTAAAAATCCAAAAAAAATATAATGGTACGTAACAGGAAAATTGATTCAGACGGAGATTACAATTGATGAATTCATCACATTTAAGAGATATTTTAAAAAGAATAGACCACAAAGGATATCCCGCATATAAGGACACAAAGGGCAGGTACGACTTTGGTAAATATGTTTTGTGCATAAATCATGTGCAGGGGGACCCGTTTGCTTCGCCGTCAAAGCTGTCGGTGCAGGTGAAGGGTAGCGTCGCCGGGTTTGATGAACATCTTTACGATGAAAAACACAGAAGAATTGCGCTGCAGGATCATATTCTCAGGCGTTTTTTTAATATTATCAGCGAATATTCTTTTAAGGCAAAAGGTTCAGGCAAAAGCGGACTGATAAGCGTAAGCAGACCGTCACAGGAGATACTTGAGAGGTCTGCCGTTTGTATTAATGAAAACGACGGAAGTCTTACGGTTTCTTTCAGAGTCGGTTTTCCGGCAAAGGGAAGAACCGTTATGTCTGATGAATTGATTAAGATTTTATTTGATTTTCTGCCGGAATGCGTTGAGAAATCTTTATTTTCAAAAGCTTATAAGCCGGAGGATTTAAAATGTGTGGCAGATCTTGCCGATGATCAGCTCTATATAAGAAATGAACTTGTTAAGAGGAATCTTAAAGCATTTGTTGCTGATGGCGCAATTCTACCAAGGCAAAGCGGTATATCCGACAGACCTATGAAAAATGCATGTGCATTCAAAAGCCCCGAGTCCCTTGCGGTTACCATGGAGCTTCCGCATAAGGGACCGATTAGAGGCATGGGGATTCCGGCAGGTGTGACACTTATAGTCGGCGGAGGATATCACGGGAAGTCCACTCTGTTAAAGGCGCTTGAGCTTGGCGTATATAACCATATAAAAGGCGACGGCAGAGAGTATGTAATCACGGATGCCACGGCCGTAAAGCTTCGCGCCGAAGACGGAAGAAGCGTACAAAATACCGATATATCCATGTTTATTAGAAATCTTCCAAACGGCAGAGATACCGTTAGATTCTCAACTGAAGATGCAAGCGGATCAACGTCGCAGGCTGCCTGTACGGTTGAAGCCATGGAGGCCGGTGCCGGGCTGTTTTTAATAGATGAAGACACGTCGGCGACTAATTTTATGATACGTGACGAGCTTATGCAAAGGGTGGTTCATAAGGACGAGGAACCCATAATTCCTTTTATCGGAAGGGTACGGGAGTTATATGAGAAGAGAGGCATATCAACCGTTCTTGTTGCAGGAAGCTCAGGAGCTTACTTTTATGAAGCGGATATCGTGATTCAAATGAAAGAGTATATGCCCTTTGATATAACAGACGAAGCAAAAGAAAAGGCTTCATCCATGGGCGACAGAATACATGCAGAGGAAGAGTTTACCGGTAAAGATATAAAAAGAATTGTGAAGGCGTCTGATTCGTTAAAGAGAAATGATCGGATAAAGACAAAGGTTTTTGGCACGGACGGTTTCTCGGTAAACAGAGAGGAAGTTGAACTTCGTTTTGTCGAAAAGCTGACGGACGATGAACAGACAAATGCTTTGTGCAGTATTTTGCTTTATATGATACGTAACGTATTTGACGGGGAAAAGGGATTAAAGGAATGTGCAGATGAGTTGGCGGTAAGATTGGAAAAAGAATCTTTTTCCGCTATAAAAGCCGCCGGCGAAGACAATCTGGCAATGCCAAGAAAACAGGAAATATATGCAATGATTAACAGGTGCAGGCATTTGATAAGCATTAAGTAATAAGGGTGATATTATGGCAGTAAAATTTATACTTGGAACATCGGGTGAAGAAAGATCGAAAAAAATATATGAATATGCAATCGGTGCGTCCCGGGATCCCGAAAAGAACGTAATAGTAATTGTGCCGGAGCAGTTTACGCTTGTAACTCAAAAAGGGCTCGTGCAGGCTCATCCGAAACATGCGCTTCTTAATATTGATGTAGTAAGTTTTGAGCGTCTTGCCGCTAAAATTCTCGGCAAGACCGGAGGGTGCGCAGACCCCATTATACGTGAAAGCGGAAAAAGCATAATAATCAGAAAGGTCATTAATGAGTGCAGAAAGGACCTTAAGTTTTTTGCTGCCAAAACAAGAAAGCGCGGACTTGTGTCGGAGATGAAATCGCTTGTTTCCGAGCTTAATCAATACGGCGTATCACCTGAAGAGCTTAAAGGTCTTGAAGATGACTTTAGGGATAAGGGGGATGAGCGTATTGCAAATAAGCTTGCAGATATAGGTATTATATTTTCAAAATTTCACGAAGAGATAAAAGCAAGATATGTTACGCAGGAAGAGTTGCTTGATGTATTAAAAAGAAAGCTTGATGAAACACAGTTCCTTAAAGGGTGCGATATATATTTTGACGGTTTTACGGGATTTACTACAACGCAGTACAGACTTCTCTCAACTCTTATAAAGCAGGCGGATGAGGTCGGTATATCGGTTGCATATGAGGGCGGTGAAACTCATTCAAAGGATGCTGATGCATTTTCGGGCAACCTCTTTTTTATGAGTGATGATTTCATGAATAAGGTTATCGATATTGCAGGAGCAGTCGGTAAAGAAGCCGATGAAAAAATCTTTTGCGAAGACAGTCCCACCAAATCGAAAGAGCTGGAGTTCATTAAACATAATCTTTTTATAAAAGACAGGAGCGGTAAAGAATATGACGGAGATGTAAATGACATAAAGATTACCGAAGCTGCAGATGCAAGAGAAGAAATATCTCATGTAATTAATGAAATATATAAGCTTACAAGAATTGAAGGCTACAGATACAGAGATATTGCAATAGTTGCCGAAGACCTCGATGTATACGGCGAAATGCTCTCCAAGCTTATGGAACAAAACGGATTCCCGTGCTTTCTTGATGAAAGGAAGAAGATTTCCGAGAATGCATATATTGAACATATACGCGCTTTGATGGAGATCTGTATAAAGGGATGGAAATATGACAATATTTTCAGGTTCTTAAAGACCGGATTTGCGGACAAATCAAAAGAAGAAGTCGACATACTGGAAAATTATTGTCTTGCTGCCGGAATTAACAGCAAAAACGCATGGAATAAAACCTGGGATTACAAAACCAGGAAAAGAAAAAAAGGCGACGTTTTATATTATGACCTTGATGGCTTAAATGAATTCAGGAAAGAAGTGTATTCTTCGATAGATGATTTTTGTAAATCATTCCGAAAGGAAAAAACGGTAATCGGAAAAACCGAAGTTTTAAAGAATTATCTTAAAACAAATGAATTGACGAGAGCTCTTGCAGAAAAAAACGAAGAAACGGAAAGGGTTTCCGAAAAGGTATTTGATATATTTGATGAAATTTGCGACCTGTTTTGCGACGAGAAAATGAAGGACGAAGAGTTTGCGGAGATTCTTGATGCGGCATTTGATGAGCTCTCGCTCGGATTCATACCGGCAACGCTTGACTCGGTAACGATAGGTGATGTCAACAGAACCAGACTTACCGATATTAAAGCGCTTTTTGTTGTGGGAGTAAATGACGGTGTACTTCCGAAGAAGAATACTGATTCAGGAATACTTACGGGCGCCGACAGATTAAAAATTACAGAAAAAGGAACCGTGCTTGCTCCTTCGATGGAAGAAAAATCCTTTATTCAAAGATTTTATCTGTATCTTCTTTTTACAAAGCCGTTCGAGAAGCTTTATATATCTTTTTCAAGAAAAGACAGTAAGGGTGAATCCATACTGCCGTCTTTTCTGATAAAAGAAATCACGGAAATGTTCCCGAAGATAAAGGTTAAAGAGGCAGATGAAAAAGAAAAAAGAAGCTTTTCACTTTGGCTTCCCGAAAATGAGAAAAAATGGAAACCGGTCAGCGGGTCCATTTATGTGTCAAATGATATAACAAAGCTTTTATATGGGGATCAGTTAACGGGCAGTGTTTCCTCATTTGAAAAATTTGCAGGATGTCCGTTTTCGTTTTTTGCATACTCAGGATTAAAGCTTACACCTCGCGAGCAGTACGAATTTAACAGCATGGATTTCGGAAATGTAGTTCATGATGTTTTAAGAAGAGTCTTAGATGAAGTTATTAATGAAAACAACGATTTAAGAGACATAAGTGATGATGAACTTATTTGTATGACGAAAAACAAAATCGATGATGCTGTATTGAGATATAACATATTAGATGATACCGGAAGAAACAAATTCAAGAAACAAAGAATCAGCGAATTGTCTCAAAGAAGTATAAAGACCATAAAACGCCAGATTGCGGGAGGATCGTTTAATCCGCATCTTTTGGAGCATGCCTTCCGGGAGGAAAGAAACTTAAGCGACGGAAGAAGTTATGTATTCAAAGGAAAAATAGACAGAATAGATACGGCGACAGTTGATAATGAAGTATATGTAAGCGTTATTGATTATAAGACAGGCAATTCAAAATTTGAATTGACAAAGGCATATTACGGACGCCAGATACAGTTGATTAATTATCTGATGGCTGCAGTTAAAGAAGAGGAATCATACAACAAAGGTAAAGAAATTATTCCCACGGCGCTTCTTTACTATAATGTTAAAAATCCTTTTATAGATGTTAATTATAAAACTGAAAGCCAAAAAGATATAGAGAAAAAAATAGAAGACAATTTGAAGATGGAAGGTATTTTAAATACCGAAGGCGATGCCATAGATCTTGTCAGTTCCGACGATCCTAAAAAGACGAGCTATTATTCGACCTCAAAATCCGACTTATGCGCTGATTATATGAGGGCTCTGATTGCATACGAGGAAAAGTTAATGGACAATATGGCTACCGAGATATTAAACGGAAAAATAGACATAAATCCTTTATATGAAAATACAAAAAACGGTGATGATGCTTGCATGTTTTGTGAATTTTCTGATGTATGCAATTTCTCAAGAAATGTACCCGGATGTAAGGATCGTAAATATAAAAACTTAAAAGTTGAAGAAATTTGGAAATCAATAAGAAAGGGTGAATTCAATGGGTGATATTCAATTAACAAATGAACAAAAGGCGGCTGTTGAAACATCCGATAAAAACATATTGGTTTCGGCGGCGGCCGGTTCCGGTAAGACGGCTGTTCTTGCAAAAAGAATTGCAAGAAATGTTATTGAAGGCAAAACAAGCATTGAAAAGCTCGTGGTGGTTACATTTACCAAAGCGGCAGCTTCCGAAATGCGTGCAAAGATAAGAAAAGAGCTTGAAAAAGAGTTGTCAAAAAACCCTAATAATAACTCGTTATATACACAGATTACTTTATTGCAGGATGCCAACATTTGTACCATTGACAGCTTTTGTCAGGGTATTCTTAAGACGCACTTTGAAGAAGCGGGTATTGATCCGGATTTCAGAGTGGCCGAAGATGCAGAAATTACTCTAATACAAAGCGAAGCCTTTGATGAAGTTATGGAAGATTTTCACAGAGAAGGTGATCCTGATTTCTATAAATTTTTAGAGTGCTATAGCGGAAAGAAAGATGATTCCGATATTGAAAAGCTTGTAAATGCACTTTATAGAAGTGCGGATGCCAACCCTTGGCCGGATGAATGGCTTGATGAAATGATGAGCGGGTATGATGATTCCGGTAATATTTATGATAATAAAATCATTCAATATTATATAAATTTTCTAAAAGATACTTGTTCCGGATATGCCTTAAAGTTGGAGCCTTTAATTGATGAGATTCTTAAGGATGAAAACAGCATTTCCCTTTGTGAAAAATTCGCTGTTCCCGAGAAGGAAATGTTTAAAAACGTAGCTGAAAGTAAAGATCCAAAAGCCCTTGTTGATTCCTTTATGGGGCTCAATTTTATTACTTTTAATACATCTAATAAGTGTGATGATGATTTAAAAAAACAATTAAAAGCCTTTAGAGAGATATATAAGAAAATTAAAAGTGAAAATGAGAATTTTGTGCGATTTCTTTCAGATGAGAAAGGACTTAAACAGGAGATTAATGATACTAAACCTTATATAGAAATTCTTATTAAGCTCACAAAAGCATACGGAAAGAAGTTAGATGAAGCAAAAAGAGAAAAGAACATCGTGACTTTTTCCGACATGGAGCATTTAGCTCTTAATGTTCTGGTAAACAGAGAGGACGGCAAGAGTGTGCCTACAAAGGCAGCACTCGATTTAAGAAATTATTACTCAGAGATAATGGTTGATGAGTATCAGGATACAAATATGCTTCAGGAAGA
>CAJOLA010000024.1 GCA_905235275.1 uncultured Lachnospiraceae bacterium | reverse complement strand
CCGTTGTTCACACAGATTGAGATTGAACACACGGCAAGACCGATAACCGCCCCAAAAAGCCCTCGGGTTGTCGATGATAACCATCACCAATGCGCACGGCGAAAACCGATAACCGTCCCCGATGGCGCACATGGCGAGACTGATAACCGTCCCCGATGACTCCTAGCCGCGGATGGCAACGGCACCCTTGATTTGGTTGTAGACCGTGCGTAATTTAGTGCCGTCCAGCCATTTGCTGCCGTCGCCTTTGTCAACTAACGGATCCATGACTTTGTACATGTCGGTGTTATAGTCATAGCCGACTAACAGGAAGAAATGATGATTCTCCGGTCTGTAGGATCCCCATGAATAGTTCAAAATTCTATAAGGATAGAGATTCCAGGTTGCAAGGATTATTACGGGATTACCTTTTCTTACTTCGTCAGTTACTTTATTTAAGTCGTTTCCCGAGAAATCAATAACGTTGCCGTACCGGGCACCCCATTTTGCGATTGCCTTCGGATAAATACCGCGATTTTTATCCGAGAGATTGAAGTTTTTCGGATTTCCGACAAATCCGTTGTTGGGATTTCCGTCATTGGTGTAGGGCATGGTGTCCATAAATTTCGGAAGTGACCAGTCACGCAAATGTCCCTTGTACTGAAGTCCCATCAGCAGACTTGTGCCTGCGCAACCGGTAAAGTATCCGTATTTGTACTGGTTGTGGTGGGGTGTAAGAGTTTCAAACTTTGTAAGCCATCCTGCGTTTGAAAAATTACACGTCATTCCGTTAAGCTTTACGGTCTTTGTCGTAAGCCAGCCGCCACCGTCAAAATATGACCAGTGTGCTTTGCTTTCGCCCTTGGATTTATCCATCCATTGCCATCCGGTAACAAGCCAACCGTTTTCGCCAAAGTAGCTGTAATGCTCTTTGTTTTTGCCGTCAGGATTTGATTTCGTTGCCATTTTCTGCCAGCCGGTCCTAAGCCATCCGTTATTTCCGAAATAAGAGTAATGCTCTTTGTTTTTGCCGTCAGGATTTGCGGTGCCGCTGCCCATATGTTGCCAGCCGGTCCTAAGCCATCCGTTATTTCCGAAGTAAGAGTAATGCTGTTTGGAGTTGCCGTCAGGATTTGCGGTGCCGTTACCCATACTTTGCCAGCCGGTACGAAGCCACCCGTCCGGTCCGAAATATGAATAATGCTTAACCTGTTCTCCTTCAGCCTTACCCATTTGGTGCCAGCCCGTGTAGAGTCTTCCGTTCTTGTCGAAGTAGGAGTAGTGCTCAACTTTTTCTCCGTCATTCTTCGTAAAATGCTTCCAACCCTTAACGAGAACACCGTCTTTTACAAAATGGAAATATCCGTTTACCTTAGCCCAGTAATTTCCCTCTGCGGGAACGGTGGTTTTTACGCCTTCGATTTTAATAACCTTCGTTTTTACCTCTGTATCTTTTTCAGATTCGGAATTTGAGTCAGTCTTTAAAGACGGTTGGGCAGAGGTTGTCGAAGTCGTTTTTGAAGAATTATTTTTTTGAGTTGTCTGCGAAGCTTTATTATCGTTTGCTGCAGTTGCATCCGTCTTCGCAGCCGTATTCGTCTTTGCAGTCGCTTCCGTCTTCGCAGGCGTATCCGTCTTCACGGAAGCTTCCTGTGTGGAATTTTCCTTCTCAGATGACATCGCCTGAGAAGAACCGGCTGTATCTGCCATCACGGGAACAGCACCCACAAATGCAGGTGCCGTGATTGAGAACGTAATCAAAGGAATCAAAATCTTTTTTAATTTCATAAATATCTATCCCCAAAAATTATAGTTTCCTGCCCATTAAAACAAATGGATTTTCTTTTTCCTGATTCTTGTAAGAAGCTCTCCCACTATCGGGATTGCGGCAAGCCCTTCCGTAAGTGCGTAGCTGATAACAAATGACACGCCAAGAAGTGCCCACATCGTACCGATGTAGAGTATTTCTCCGTTCGTGTGGCCGAAGTATGCCACATTTTTTTCGAAAAGCATCTGTATCGGTCTGTGAGTAAGATACATACCGAAGGAACATATGCTTATACGTCTGAAAATCCGCAATTCTTTCTTTAACGAAATCATATTCAGTACGTCAAATACGCAATACGACATCGGTATCACCGTAAAGAACGAATACCAGAGGTTGTAATCGGATCCGTTTTGGTGAAGATAAAGCTGTAAATAAACGGAAAGCTGTAAAAAGATTATAAAGACCGTATAGTCCAGAAAAATCTTAAGACCAATTGGGATTTTCCTTTTTCCTTCGCGCAGATAAAACAGATGCCCCATAAGTATCATCGTCACCGGGAATGTCGAGATGAATACAGGAGTTACCTGAAGCTTTAACTGGTCGATGTCAAACGTACCGAAAAACAGGTTAATGGTAGGTACCACAAAAAGGAGTGTATAACAGACCCCGAGCATTATGTAGAGACTTTGCTTCGGGACATTTTTTACGCCCTTTGCTATGAAAGGTAAAAAGAAATAAACGCCGATTATCATCGGAAGATACCAGCTGTGCGTGATTTCTATTTGTTCCACAAACAGCATTTGCCTAACCCAGCCGGCAACATCAAAAGCGGTTCCGTTCAGACATGCCAGGAAAATGTTATAAAGCACGAGCCATATTTCCCAGGTAATGATAAGGGATAACAGGTTGTGAATCCAGAAACGCTTTATGGATCCCGGCGAATCGAAATCTCTGTGGAGCATCAGATATCCGGTCAGGAATAAAAATAAAGGAACTCCTATACGCCCGAGCGTGAAAAGAAACATAATCCCCGAATCATCAAAAGAATTATAAGACACTGCGACATCATGATCCTCAAGATTATAATAAGACTCCACCGCATGATTTAAAATTACCAAAAAAATTGCCACGCAGCGGATTATATCCAATGATACTTTTCTCGAGGCATGTGCGCCCGGGTTTGATGATTTCATGTCGGATCTCCATTAGTCAATCAAATGTTTAGAAATATTCTAACATATATGGACGGGAGTGGAAACGGTTATAAAGAAGAGTATCGGTTATCTCCCACACTTATCAGTTTTATGGTACAATAAATAGAATAATTTTCGGAAAGGAAGGTATCTGACGTGAAAAAGGACGATTGTATTTTTTGCAAACTTGCAAATGGGGATATACCCGTAGAACCCGTATATGAAGATGACATAGTAAAGGTAATATTTGATGCGTCTCCCGCAAGCAGGGGACATCTGCTCATTATCCCGAAGGAACATGTAAGTAATATTTACGAGTTGGATGACAATCTGGCGGCGCATATATTCAAGACGGCGGTAAAGCTTGCGAAGGCTCTTAATGCCGTATGTGATTATGACGGTCTTAACGTACTTCAAAACAACGGCGAGGCGGCAGGACAGACCGTTTTCCATTTTCATATGCATCTTATCCCGAGATACAAGGGTGATACGGTAAATGTCTGTTGGAAGCCGGGAGAGCCGGATGCGGATGAACTTTCCGAAATACGAAATAACATAGCTAAGGAGATACAAAATGGTTAAATTAAGCGAAAGCGGTGCATATCTTATAAACGGAAGTATTGTGGAGGATACTCCGGAGAATGCCAAAGCCCTTGCGGATGCGGGCGTAAGCAAAGAGGAAGGTCTTAAGAATACGATGGCATACGGTATTCTTGATGCACATAACACTTCCGGAAATATGGACAGCCTTCAGATAAAGTTCGATAAGATCATTTCACATGACATTACATATGTAGGAATTATCCAGACAGCGAGAGCATCAGGTCTTGAAGAATTCCCGATTCCGTATGTTCTTACGAACTGCCATAACTCTCTTTGCGCGGTAGGCGGAACAATAAATGAAGACGATCATCTTTTCGGACTTTCTGCAGCCAAGAAGTACGGCGGTATTTTCGTGCCCCCTCATCAGGCGGTAATTCACCAGTATGCAAGAGAAGAGATGGCTACGGGCGGCGGAATGATCCTTGGCTCCGACTCACATACAAGATACGGAGCAATCGGTACGATGGCCGTGGGCGAGGGCGGTCCCGAGCTCGTTAAGCAGCTTCTTAACAAGACATATGATATCCCAAGACCTGAGGTCGTTGCGATTTACCTTACAGGCGAGCCCGTAAAAGGCGTCGGTCCGCAGGATGTGGCTCTTGCAATTATCGGCGAGGTATTTAACAAAGGCTACGTTAAGAATAAAGTCATGGAATTCATAGGACCCGGAGTTGCCGGACTTTCCATGGATTTCCGTATCGGTGTGGACGTTATGACAACGGAGACGACATGCCTTTCATCAATTTGGGAGACTGATGAGAAGACGGAAGAATTCCTTGAGATTCATGCAAGAAAAGGTGACTACAAAAGCTTGAATCCCAAGGAAGGCGCTTATTATGACGGCGTTGTTTATGTTGACCTTTCAACGGTTAAGCCTATGATTGCGCTTCCTTTCCATCCGAGCAACACATATGAGATAGAAGAATTGAATGCCAACCTTTCCGATATTCTCCATAAGTGTGAGCAGGACAGCAAGGAGCTTCTCGGAGACAAGGTAAATCTTAATCTTACGGATAACATCAGAGACGGTAAGCTCTACGTCGAGCAGGGAATTATCGCGGGATGCGCAGGCGGCGGATACGAGAATATCTGTGATGCTGCCGACATCTTAAAGGGTGCTTCTATCGGAAGCGATGAGTTTACGCTTTCCGTATACCCTGCAAGTACTCCGATATTTATGGAGCTCGTGAAAAACGGTCGCATGGCAGAGCTTCTTGAGACAGGTGCGGTTATTAAGACTGCATTCTGCGGTCCGTGCTTCGGTGCGGGAGATACACCTGCCAATAACAGCTTCTCGATAAGACATACGACACGTAACTTCCCGAACAGAGAAGGCTCAAAGCTTCAGAACGGTCAGATATCATCCGTTGCACTTATGGATGCCAGATCGATTGCCGCAACGGCCGCAAACAAAGGCTTCCTTACTCCTGCGACAGAGATGGCAGGTGTGGAATATACAAGACCTGCTTATCATTTTGATAAGACCATTTATGAGAACAGAATATTTGACAGCAAGGGTAAGCCGATGAAGGATGCGCCGCTTAGATTCGGTCCGAACATTAAGGACTGGCCTCAGATGGTAAGTCTGCCTGAGAATCTCCTTATCAAAGTGGTATCCGAGATTCACGATCCGGTAACCACGACAGATGAGCTTATTCCGTCAGGCGAGACTTCATCCTACAGATCCAATCCTTTGGCGCTTGCCGAGTTTGCACTCTCAAGAAAAGACCCTGCATACGTGGGAAGAGCAAAAGAGGTTCAGCTTGCCGAGAAAGCAAGGGAAAACGGAGAAGATATCGTATCTGCACTTCCGGAAATCGGAAGCGTGCTTGATGCAATTAAGGATAAATTCGGTGCAACACCTGAAAATACCGGTATAGGAAGCACCATTTTTGCCGAGAAGCCGGGAGACGGTTCCGCAAGAGAGCAGGCGGCTTCATGCCAGAAGGTTCTCGGCGGCTGGGCAAATATAGCAAGAGAATATGCGACCAAAAGATACCGCTCAAATCTTATTAACTGGGGTATGGTTCCGTTCATAATTGAAAAAGGAGATCTTCCTTTTGAAAACGGTGACTATATCTTTGTTCCGGGAATTTCCGAAATGATAAAGAGCGGAAGCGAGAGCGCAAAGGCATATGTCGTAACAAAAGACATGAAAGAATTCGAGATGACCACCGGTCTTCTTACGGCGGATGAGAGAGAGATTATCTCAGACGGCTGCCTTATCAATTACTACAAAAACCATTGATGTTATTAAAGAAATGCCATGACTCAAAACAATGACCAAAACATCGGAAGCTATGACTTTAACGATGAATTGCAGCAGATGCGTCGCAAAAAGGCGCGCAAGGCAAGAAAAAGAAGAATTACAATCGGAGTAATTGTAGCCGTAGCGGTTGCAGTTACTCTTATTGTCGTCTTCGTTCAGATGAACAGATCTTATTCTTCTTACAGCATTATTTCTTCCGAAGCAAGGGAAGATGAGTCGGGTGCGGAATATGCTTTCTATAAAGACGGATACATCAGATGCTCCGGCGGAGGTGTGGAAAGAGTGGGCTCGGACGGAGAAAAGGTCTGGAATACGGTCCACTCCATGACATCGCCTTCCATAAAGATTCGCGGGAACATCATCGCGATAGGAGACATTAACGGAAACTCGATTGAAGTCTATGATGACAGCGGAATCATCGGTCACGCCGAGACGCAGTTTTCCATTTTGCAGATGGAAGTGTCATCCGACGGGCTTGTTGCGGCAGTGCTGCAGGATAATAATGACAGCTATATCAACATGTACGAT
Source organism: uncultured Lachnospiraceae bacterium (assembly GCA_905235275.1). Lineage (GTDB taxonomy): Bacteria > Bacillota > Clostridia > Lachnospirales > Lachnospiraceae > UBA4285. Next base: position 20,258 of record CAJOLA010000024.1, on the reverse strand, counting down.
AAAAAGGGTGAATACATTTACTCGATTAAGACCTCCATCGGGGGAGACGGTTATCCCGTTGACATAGCAATCAGCGACGACGGACAAAAGCTTGCGGTATCATATGTTAAGACTACGGGTAAGAATCTTGAGACCGGTGTTGCGCTTTACGACTTCGCAAGGGACAGCGGTTCTGAGTTGGTTGCGCAGTTTAACAACTTCTCGGGCAATCCCGTAGGCGTTGTTGAATTTTTCGGAAATGATACGCTGGTGGCGGTATCGGGAAATAACGTTACTTACTACTCGGCCGACAGTACAAAAGAGAAAAAGAGAATAGATATCGATGGTACCGTTAACAAGGTGATTTTCGGCGATGATAAATTTGCTCTTATCTACTCAACGGGAAATATCACGATTTACGGCTCCGGCGGAAATGTCTTAAGCAACGTGGAAGAAGAGACTCTCTATACCGATTACCGTTTTTATGATAATCGTATTATAATGAAGAGCGACACTTCTTTTGCGGTAATGGACATCAGCGGAAAGTTCGTTACAAAGCAGGATACGGAGTTGCCCGTGCTTGCACTTGTGCCGAACGGACCTAAAAACAGATACTTTTTTATAAATGAAAAATTTATCCAAAGGATAAGACTGACGTAAACTTAAAAATCAGGGGAAAACATGTCGATCACTCTTCTTATAGTAATAGCGATATTTTTTATTTTGGGGTTAAGCGGTTTTGTGACCGGTTTTTTAAGGAAAATATTTACGACCGTTACGCTTATTGCCTGCGTATTTATAGCGGGTGCGCTTACTGCTCCGATTTCGGCACTTGTTTTGCAAAATACCGAAATGAATAAATTTGTCGCTAAGATTATCGTTTATCTGTCGATATGTCTTGCGGTTTATATTGCAATGAGGATAATATTCTCAGTCCTAAAGATTGCTGAAAAGTTCAAGCCGGTGGCGGCGGTCAATCACATAGCAGGAATGCTTGTGGGAATTGCGGAGGGGCTCTTCCTTGTTTGGCTGTTTATGCTGTTTGTAACCATGCTGCAGGCGTTCCCGATAGGGCAGGGGGCCCTGGCTGATATCGACGGGAATCCGTTTTTGAAGTTTTTGTATGATAACAATGTACTTTTGAATTTTGTAAGAGTATAGGGGAAATTATGAGCGAAGTTAAAGGTGTTAAACTTTCCGATTTTGTTGAAGAGATGAATCTGAAAGAACTGACGGAAGGCGTGGACTACAGTGAGGTAGTCTTAAGAGTTCCCGACGTTAACAGACCGGCTCTTCAGCTTGCGGGATTTTTCGAATTTTTTGATAATGACAGAATTCAGATAATCGGTCAGGTTGAGACGGAATATCTGGCGGAGTGCAGCAAAAATACAATCCTCAAAAAATATCAGAATATTTTCGAGGTCGGAATTCCGTGTCTTGTATACTGCAGAGGTATTTTGCCCGATGAAGATATAATCAGGCTGGCGCAGCAGTATCAGACACCGATTTTTTCCACACAGGAGGTCACGTGCGTCTTCATGGGTGAGGGGTTTAGGTGGCTTAACTTAAACCTTGCCCCGTGTCAGATAATTCACGGTGTATTGGTGGATATTTACGGTGAAGGCGTTCTTATCATGGGCGAGAGCGGAATCGGGAAAAGCGAGACCGCACTTGAGCTTATCAAGAGAGGTCACCGTATCGTAACGGATGATGCCGTTGAAGTGCGAAAGATTAATGAAGTGACGCTTGTAGGGCAGGCGCCTCCGATGACAAAGCATTTCATTGAAATCAGGGGAATCGGGATTATCGATGTAAAGACACTTTTCGGTGTACAGGCGGTAAAAGAAAAGGAAAGAATAGACCTTGTCATCAAGATTGAGGACTGGGATCCGAAGAAGAACTACGAAAGACTCGGTCTTGAAGACGAATTTGAAGAAATAATGGGTACGGAGGTTGTATGTCGTACCATACCGGTCAGACCGGGACGAAATCTTGCCGTAATACTCGAGGCGGCGGCCATTAACCACAGACAGAAGAAAATGGGATATAATGCCGCGGAAGAGTTGTATAAAAGAATACGACAGGAAAATGAAAATGTTGAAGATTATTGACGGAGATTAGGATGGACAGGCATCTTTCAGATAATATAACGGATTTTATAATTAATACTGTTGGAGAAGAGTATGTGTCGTTTAACGAACCGATGAACGAGCATACAACTTTTAAGATTGGCGGAAATGCCACCTGCTTTTGTAAACCTCAAAATAAGGACCAGATTAAGAAGCTCATTGCTTTCTTTTCCGAAAATGACGTTGAGTACTATGTAATCGGAAACGGAAGCAATCTCCTTGTAAGCGACGACGGCTTTGACGGAGTTGTGGTACAGCTTCTGGATGATTATTCCGACGTGCAGATCGACGGTGACGGCGGGGACATAATTGTTAAATCTAAGTCCGGTGCACGCATGTGGAAGCTTGGCATGAGCATAGCCAAGGCAGGAGGTGCGGGCTTTGAATTCGCAACAGGCATTCCCGGAACGATAGGCGGTGCCGTAATGATGAATGCAGGAGCCTACGGCGGAGAGATGAAGGATATAGTCGAATCTGTCCTCGTTTGCGACAAAAAAGGCAATGAGCTTACATTAAGAGGCGACGAGCTTGAGTTTGGTTACAGGACAAGTGCCATAAGTACGAACGGATATATCGTTCTTGAGGTTGAGATTAAGCTTCAGGCGGGTGATACGCAAGAGATAATGAGCCGAATCGATGACCTGACCGAGAGAAGAAGGTCTAAGCAACCGCTCGACATACCAAGTGCGGGAAGCACATTTAAGAGACCGGAAGGATATTACGCGGCAAAGCTTATTGACGATGCCGGGCTTAGAGGTATTAAAGTGGGTGGAGCGAAGGTTAGCGAGAAGCATGCGGGCTTTGTGATTAACACGGGCGGTGCAACGGCTGCGGATGTTGTTGCTCTGACCGATAAGATAAAGGAAGAAGTATATAAGAAGGACGGCGTAGAGCTTGAGCTTGAGGTAAGAAAGCTGGGATTTTGAGATGTCTTTTTCGGCAAAAGTAAAAGAAGAACTGGCAAAAAGAAATGATATGCCAAGACACTGTCGCATAGCCGAGATATCGGCCATTGCGGCTTTTTGCGGTCATTTGGAGGACGGCAGGATATTTTTTAAATCCGAGAACGAACAGGTTATCGCGGCTATTACCGAGCTTATCGAGAGAACATTTAAGGGTGCTTTTTTTAGCACGGACGGGAAATGCATTAAGCCGGACGCTGATACGAGTGAGAATATCTTACTGTCTCTTAAATGGAAGCAAACGCCGGATGACGAACCGAAGAAGGTATTCGCCTCGGGTATTCTTTTAAAGAACGACTGTTGTAAAAAAGCCTTTTTAAAAGGGGCTTTTCTTTGTGCGGGGTCGGTAAACGATCCGAGCGGAGCATATCACCTTGAGATAGTATGCAAGAGTATTGAGGATGCCGAAAAGGTCAGCTCTCTTCTTGCGGCATTTGATCTGGATGTGAAGGTAATCGAGAGGAAGAACAACAGGGTTGTATATTTAAAAGAAGGATCCAACATTACGGACGCCCTGAATCTTTTCGGAGCATTTGTTTCGCAGATGGATTTTTTTAATGCGATGATTTTAAAGGATATGCGAAACGACGTTAACAGAAAGGTAAACTGCGAGACGGCAAACCTAAATAAAACGGTCGAAACCGCGATAAAGCAGATAAAAGACATTGAATATATAAAAGAAACGGTGGGACTTGAGTCCCTTAACGATAAGTTAAAGTCGGTAGCCATGCTGCGACTCGAATATCCGGAGGAAAGCCTGAAGGGTCTCGGGGAAATGCTGGACCCGCCACTCGGAAAATCGGGCGTAAATCATAGGTTAAAAAGCATAAGTGAATTGGCCGAAAACATAAGGCAAAGCAGGGCATAAATTTGCAAAAAACACGAGAATCGTGCATAATATTCAGTAATCATGAACGGAGGACAACTCATATATGAACAATGAAGAAATGATGAGAATTACCACGATAGATGAGAAGCAGTTCGATCAGCTTGTTAAGCAGACCATGAAGATGGATAAGATCGATCAGAATCTCTACGTGGAATATGATGTTAAGAGAGGACTTCGTGACAGTAACGGTAATGGTGTGCTTACGGGACTCACGGAGATCTCGGAGGTGAGTGGTACTCAGAACGTGCGCGGACGCAAGATTCCCGTTGACGGACGTCTTTATTTTCAGGGATATGAGGTGCGCGATATCATCAATAACTTTGACGGACATCGCTACAGATTTGAGGAGGTAACATATCTTCTTATATTTGGAGAGCTTCCTTCCAAGCTGCAACTTGACGGATTCGTAAGAATATTAAGCGATCTTCAGGAATTATCCGGAACATTTGTAAGAGATGTCATTATGAAGGCGACAACGGATAATATCATGAACTCCATGATGAAAAGTATTCTGACACTTTACTCATATGATGAATCTCCCGAGAGTACATCAATCAGTAACGTACTGCGTCAGTCCTTACAGTTAATCGGGAAGATGCCGTTGCTTGCAACATACGGTTATCAGGCATACAGACATTTCCAGCTCGAAGATTCACTTATGATTAAGGCTCCCAAGAAGGAGTATTCCACTGCCGAGAACATTCTTCACATGCTTCGTGAGAGTGGAGAGTTTACCGAGCTTGAGGCTGAGATACTTGATATCTGTCTTGTGCTTCACGCTGAGCACGGTGGCGGTAACAACTCTACATTTACGACACACGTGGTAACGTCTTCGGGAACTGATACTTATTCCGCGATAGCGGCAGCCATTGCTTCCCTTAAGGGACCAAAGCACGGTGGTGCGAACATAAAGGTTCAGAAGATGTTTGCCGACATCGAGAGTAATGTAAAGGATTGGACTAACAGAGACGAAGTAAGAGAATATCTTAATGACATTCTTGATAAGAAGGCATTTGACTGTACGGGTCTTATCTATGGTATGGGACATGCGGTATATACGCTTTCCGATCCGAGACAGGTGATTCTTAAGGACTTCGCACGCAGACTCTCCGAGGAGAAGGGCAGACAGGAAGAGTTCGCTCTCTATGAGATGGTAGAGGAAGAAGCATCAGACCTTATCATGAACAAGAGAAATATATTCAAGCCCGTTTGTGCAAATGTCGATTTCTACAGCGGACTTGTATATTCAATGCTTGGCATACCCGAAGAGCTTTTCACACCGCTTTTTGCCGTTTCAAGAATATCGGGCTGGTGTGCTCACAGGCTTGAAGAGCTTGTTAATGCAGGTAAGATTATTAGACCTGCTTATAAGTATGTAGGTACGCAGAAAGAATACATACCTATGGAGAAGAGAAAAACCGTACATATTAAATTCGATTGATATTATGGGACGATACGAGGTCAGACAATTAAATAAGCCGATTGATGCCGTGGTAAGAGTGCCGGGCTCAAAAAGCATTACTAACAGAGCGCTTTTAATAAGCGCTTTTTGTGACGGAAAAAGTCATTTGGAAAATGTGCTTTTCTCTGATGATACTGAAGTTTTTATTGATTCGGTGAGAAACCTCGGAATTAAGGCAGATATAGAAGGACAGGACGTAATCGTTTCCGGACAGGGGATGTCGCTTCCCAAAAGAGAGGCTGATATTTACACGGGAAGCGCGGGAACGGCATCGAGATTTTTAAGTGCGGCACTTGCCTTAAGTGAAGGGGATTTTCTTATAGATGCTTCCGAGCAGATGAAAAAGCGCCCCATGAAGCCTCTTTTTGATGCGTTAAACTCGATGGGCTCGCGCATTACCTGTATGGAGCAGGAGGGCTTTCTTCCCGCAAGGGTAGGTCTGGGAGAGGAAGTTATTCCTGAAGTAAGCGTGGATTCCGATATAAGCACGCAGTTTTTAAGCGCGCTTCTTTTATCGGCACCGCTCGTCACTAAAAAGACGGGCAAGGATTTTGTAATACGTGTCGAAGGCACGAGAGCCGACGGAGCATATGTGAAAATGACATGCGATGTCATGAAGGACTTCGGCGTACTCGCAGAGAGGACACCCGAGGGATTTAGAGTTGCGGCCGGGCAAAGCTACAAGGCTAAGACTTACCGGATAGAGCCGGATGTATCTGCGGCGTGCTATTTTTATGGGGCGGCTGCCGTTTCGGGCGGAAAAGTGATTGTTGAGGATGTACACCTTAATTCCATTCAGGGAGACATTAAGTTTCTTAATGTATTGGAGCAAATGGGCTGCCGGATAAAGGATACCGACAGGGGCGTGGAGGTCACGGGTCCCGCGGACGGTAAGCTTTCAGGGGTTGATATCGACATGAGGGATTTTTCCGATCAGACCATGACGCTTGCGGCAATCGCGCCGTTTTGTGAGACGCCTGTCACCGTCAGGAACGTCGCTCACATACGAAAGCAGGAATCCGACAGAATCAGCGCAATTTGCACGGAGCTTACAAGACTTGGGATTAAGGTCGAGGAGAACGAAGACGGATTTAAGATATATCCGGGAAATGTAAATCCGGGAGTTGTGCAGACATATAACGACCACAGGATTGCTATGGCATTTTCCCTTACGGGCTTAAGGAGCGGGGGCGTGGTGATAGACGATTACGAATGCTGCTCCAAGACATTTAAAGAATATTTCGAAGTATTGGAAAAAATTTACTAATCAGCGTAAAATTTGATAAAATATCCGAATAGGCATAATTTGACGGAAAGGACGTATATATTTATGAAAGAAGTAAAGGTAGATATAATTTCAGGATTTCTCGGAGCGGGAAAGACTACTCTTATAAAGAAGCTTTTAAAGGAAGCATTTCCCGATGAGAAGGTTGTTCTTATAGAGAACGAATTCGGAGAAATCGGCGTTGACCAGGATTTCTTAAGCGAAGCGGGAATCGAGATAAAAGAGATTAACTCAGGCTGCATCTGTTGCTCTCTTGTCGGTGACTTTGCGACGGCATTAAAGGAAGTAATTGAAAAATTTCAACCGGACAGAGTTATTATCGAGCCTTCAGGTGTCGGTAAGCTTTCCGATGTAATTAAAGCGGTACAGGATATCGGCGATGAGAACATTAAGCTTAACAGTGCATCTACCGTTGTGGATTCCGGAAAAGCCAAGATGTATAACAGAAACTTCGGAGAATTTTTCGACAATCAGATTCAGGCGGCGGGAACCGTAATTCTTAGCCGTACACAGCTGACAGATGATTCCAAGGTTATGGATGCGGCAGAGATCGTAAACGGTCTTAATGAGCATTGTTCAATAATCACCACGGAGTGGGATAAGCTGGACGGTAAGAAGATTCTTGTTACGATGGAGGGAAACAGCAATCTTATCGATATGCTTGTAGATGAGATGAAGCATCCGGATCGTCATTATCATGACCATGGTGACGGAAACTTCCATTATCATGATGATGAGGGGAATACTCATGAGGCGGGAGAAGAAGAACATCACCATCACGACCATGATGACCACGACCATCATCACGACCATGAACATGACCATCATCATGACCATGACCATGAGCACGACCATGAGCACGACCATGAGCATGACCACGACCATGACCACGATCATGAACATGAACATCATCACGACCATGACCATCATCATGACCACGACCATGACCATGACCACAATCATGACCATCATCACGATCATGACCATGACCACGACCATGACCACGATCATGAACATGAGCATGACCACGACCATGATCATCATCACGACCATGACCATGACCATCATCATGAGCATGACCATGACCATCACCATGATCATGACCACAATCATGACCATGACCACGACCACGACCATCATCATGATCATGACCACGACCATGGTCATCACCACGACCATGACCACGGCGACAGCTGCGGTGCGGACATGACCACGGTCATGACCACCATCACCACAATGCTGATGAAGTATTTACAAGCTGGGGCGTTGAGACTCCCGCAACGATTGAAAAAGAGGCTCTTGAGAATGCGCTTGAGCAGCTTGCCGATGAGAACGTTTGCGGAACGGTCCTCAGAGCCAAGGGAATGCTTCCCGATGCGGCGGGTAACTGGATGTTCTTCGATGTGACACCGGGTGAGGTTGAGATAAGAGAAGGAGTTCCCGAAACAACAGGAAAAATTGTTGTTATCGGAACAGACCTTAATATAGATAAATTAAAAGAAATTTTCGGCGTATAACACAAAGGAGAAAAGATTATGCCACAGCAGGAAGAGTATCTTATACCGATATTTTTCATAAACGGTCAGCTTGAGAGCGGAAAGACGACCTTCATCTCACAGCTTGTCGAGGCCGGTCAGTTTGACGATGCGCAAAAGAAGCTGATAATTGCCTGCGAGGAAGGCGAGGTCGAATACGATGCCGACGTTTTAAAAGAGCACGGGGTAGACCTTGCGATTCTTACCGAAGAAGAGTTTACTAAGAAAAAGTTCGAGGAGCTCGAAAAACAGTACAGCCCATGGGCAATTATCATGGAGTATAACGGCATGTGGGACCCGAAGCGTCTTGCGGAGGTCGGACTTCCCGAAGGCTGGGCTTTGTATCAGGCCATCACCATTATGAATGCCGAGACCTTCCAGGTTCAGTGGAACAACATGCAGTCAATAATGGCGGAATCCGTTAAGACTGCCGAGAGTGTCATCTTTAACAGATGCGACGTCGACACCATGGACCTCGGGTCATTCAGGAGAAGCATGAAGGTGCTTAATCCCGCGATTGACATAATCTTTGAAGATAAGAACGGAGAGATTATTACGGGAATTAATGAGGTTCTCCCGTATGACATGGACGCCGAGATAATTGACATAGCAGACAGTGATTTTGGAATATGGTTTGTGGATGCAAGAGAGAGGCATGACGCTTACGACGGTAAGATATTCCGTTTTAAGGCGCAGGTATTTAGAATCAGCAGTATGGACGGTGACGATTTCATCGCTTCGCGAAAAGCCATGACATGTTGTGAAAATGACATTGCCACCGTGGGATTTATCGCGGAATGCCGGCAGGGCGAAAGCTTTGAGGATGACGAATGGCTGACAATTACGGCCCGCATGGCTTATGAGCACAGAGATGAATATAACGCAACCGGACCGGTGCTTAAGATAATTGAAGCAAAAAAAGCAGATAAGCCGGAACAGGAAATCGTCTATTTTTAAGGGGATAAGGATTTGAAGATAAGGGATATATTTGCGCAGGAAAAAAATACACTTTCGTTTGAGGTGTTCCCGCCAAAGAAGGAAACGGATTTTGCCTCGGTAGAGCGTGCCGTTTTGGAGATGGCAGCGAAGCATCCCGACTATATGAGTGTTACATACGGTGCGGGCGGTTCCACAAGAGACAATACCGTAAAGCTTGCGGGAGAGATTCAGAGACTCTTTAATGTGCCGACCATTGCTCATCTTACATGTGTCGGAGCCACAAAGGACTCGATTCATAAGGTGCTTGATGAGATGAAGGGTGCCGGCATCGAGAACGTACTTGCCCTTCGCGGTGACAGACCTAAGGATTATGAGGGTGAACAGTTTATCGATTACAAGAATGCCTCGGAGCTTACGAGAGACATAAAAGCTTACGGTGATTTTTGTGTGGGCGGGGCCTGCTATCCGGAAGGATATCCCGAGGATGACAGTAAGGATATTAACATCACCAACCTTAAGAAAAAGGTTGATGAGGGATGTGAGTATCTTACCACTCAGATGTTTTTTGATAACAACATTTTCTACAACTTCTTATACAGAGTGAGGGAAAAGGAAATTAAAGTTCCCGTGATTCCCGGCATCATGCCCATCACAAGACCCGCTCAGATAAAGAGAGCGATAGAGCTTTCGGGAACCAATGTGCCGGAGCGTTTCAGAAATCTTATCGACAGATTCGGAAGCAATGACGGAGCCATGAGACAGGCGGGAATTGCGTATGCAACCGATCAGATAATCGATCTTTATGCAAACGGAATCAAACACATCCATGTATATACAATGAACAAGCCTGATATAGCATATGCCATAAGACAAAACGTATCAGAGATCTTAGGTTGAGTACGGATAAGGAGAAAATCATGAACAATAATATACTTATCGCACAATCGGGTGGTCCCACGGCTGCAATTAACGCAGCACTTGCGGGTATAATTACCGCGGCACTTGAAAGTGAGAGCGCGGGAGAAATATTTGGCGGAGTTAACGGCGTACAGGGTATTCTCGAGGAGAAAATCATAAGCCTGACCGAGAGATTTGCGGATGACCCGGATGCATTAAGACGCTTAAAGCTTACGCCGGATATGTACCTTAAATCCTGCAGGTACAAGCTTAAAAAACCGGACGAGGACGACAGCGACTATGTAAGACTTACGGAGGTTTTTGAAAAATACAACATCGGTATGTTCTTTTATATAGGCGGAAATGATTCCATGGATACGGTGGCCCGTATAAAAGAGTTTACCGAAAACAGAGGTCTTAACATTAAAGTTATCGGAGTTCCAAAGACCATCGATAACGATCTTATCGAGATTGACCATACGCCGGGATTCGGTTCCGCGGCAAAGTATGTTGCGACCACTTTAAGAGAAGTGCTTATCGATACGGGACTTTATCCGATTGAGAATGTCACGGTCGTTGAGATTATGGGACGTGACAGCGGATGGCTTACGGCATCAGCCGTACTTGCGCCTCCCGAGAATTTCCCGTCCGAGCCCATAATATGCCTCCCCGAGACGCCTTTTGATAAGGATAAATTTATCGACAGAGTAAGGGAAGAGGTTAACCGTGCGGGATTTGCGGTGGTTGCGGCATCCGAAGGATTAAGAGATGCGGACGGTGAGTATATAAGTGCAAATACCGGCGCTCTCGATAAATTCGGGCATCCCCAGCTTAGCGGAACGGCAAGTGCCCTTACGGGAATCATAAGAGACGAGCTCGGATGCAAGGTGAGAGGTATTGAACTTGGTACGGCTCAGAGATCTGCCGGACATATCGCATCAAAGACTGATATAGAAGAGAGCTTCACATTGGGAAGCAATGCCTTTAAATATGCCGAGAGTGGAGACAGCGGCATAATGGCACTCCTAAGAAGAGTAGGAGATGACCCTTACGAGGTTGAGTATGGTGCGGTCGACGTTTCCAAAGTTGCCAATGCCGTAAAGGGTGTTCCGAAGGACTGGATTGACGAGAATAACTTTACCGTAACCGAAGAGATGGTCAGGTACCTTCGACCATTGATTGTAGGGGAAGAGTCCATTGAATATAAAGACGGACTTCCCGATTATCTTTATGATAGACACAATTAATGTGAGGAAAATAAAGTGAGTGATAGTAAGAATGTCGAGCCGATAGTTAAATTGGTTCCGTCGTATAAAGAATTCTTATGGGGCGGTAATAACCTCAAAGAAAGATATGGAAAAGAATCGGATTCGGATATTGCCGAGAGCTGGGAGCTTTCAGCACACGAAGAGGGTGTAAGCACAATAGCCGACGGTGAATTTGCGGGTATGGAATTCACTAAATATCTGGAAATCATCGGAAAGGAAGCCCTTGGAAGAGATGTCGCAAGATACGACAAATTTCCGATTCTTATTAAGTTCATAGATGCCACAAGACTTCTTTCAATACAGGTACATCCGGACAATCTGTATGCACTTCAGGTGGAAGGGGAATACGGCAAAAATGAGATGTGGTATGTGGTTGATGCCGAGCCCGGAGCATACCTTTATTACGGTCTCTCCAAAACTCTTACAAAAGACGAGCTGGAAGAATTAATAAAAGAAAAAAGACTCGAAGAGGTTTTAAATAAGGTTCCCGTTCAGGCGGGAGATGCGCTCTTCGTTAAGGCGGGCGTGATTCATGCCATCGGTAAGGGAGTTATCATTTGTGAGATTCAGCAAAACTCCAACCTTACATACCGTATAGACGATTTCGGCAGAAAAGATAAAAACGGAAATCTTCGCGAGCTGCATATTGAAAAGGCACTTGAAGTGACCGATATAGATTTAAATGTCGCACTTGCAAAAAGCGGTCCCATCAAATCCGCAGATTTTAACAAAAGCAAGACAAGACTTGTTGAGAGTATTTATTTTACGGTCGATCTCAATAAGATTGAAAAAGAAACAGATATAAAGGTCGGTATGAAGTCTTTTGTGGCACTTGTATTTATCAAAGGAGAAGGAACTCTTAAGTCGAGTGACACCGGAAAAGAACATGCCTTTAAGGCGGGAGATACTTTCTTTGTAAATGCCGGTGACCGTACGGTCACGGTATCGGGAGAAGCGGAATTTCTTGAAGTCAGGATTTAATATTATGAAAAAAACGGTTCTGAAAATATTGTTATATTCAGCATGCGCGGGTCTTATTGTTTTCTATGCGATAACACTTAAGATCGGCGGGAATCCGGATGTTTCGGAAAATTATCGTGCTTTTTACATTGACCATACGATAGACGAGTGGCCGGGAGAATAATATTTTTACGGAGAGATGATATGAGCAAAAGATCCGAAAGAGCTCTTACGTGTCTGATACCGGGCGGTATCACACTTATAATAATATTAATCGCTCTTGCCACGAAGGGAATGTGGCCTTTCGGTGATTCGAGGTTGGATTATTTCGATAACATGCAGCAGGTGGCGCCTCTGTATTCACATCTTTGGGATTGGATGCACGGGGATGCCGACCTTTTTTTTGATAAATACTCAGGTATGGGAACGAGTGTGACCATGAGTATCTCGGCATTTTCGATGCTGAGTCCTTTTAATGTGATTCTTTATTTCGTGCCGAGGGATATGATACTTGAGAGCTTCGCCGTATTCATTATGGTGAAGTGTGTTTGTGCGTCCGTCTGCATGTATATCTTCTTAAGATATATGTTCGGGAATATGTCCGTTCGTCTGAAAACGACATTTTCCGTATGCTATTCCCTGTGCGGTTTTGTGGTAATGTATGCGCCGGCCTTCATGCCGTGGATGGATGTGGTGGCGCTTTTTCCGCTCGCCGCCATGGGGCTTTTTAAGATATTAAATGAGAGAAAGAAGGCTCTCTACATAATCATGACGGCCATTATTTTTATCATTAATTATTACATGGGCGCCATGATAATTGTTTACTTCCTGTTGATTTCGGGATGCTTCATTATCTTTAACGTTAAGTCGGGCGAGAGATTAAAGAGGGCGTGGGACCTTATTGTCGGAACGGTTACGGGACTCGGTCTCTCAGCGGTTATTGTGCTGCCCGTATTTTCACAGCTGTCACACTCCCAAAGGAATGCCGAAAATCCGGGACTGATCGGTCAGTATAAGGATATTATCACTGACTGTATCACGCGTGACAGTTCACTGTCCGCACTGCAAAGATTTCTTATGCTTTTCGGAATTTCATTTGTTGTTGCGATTGCGATTTCCGGACTTATTAAAGGATGGAATCTTAAGAAAAAGGGAACCATGTTTTATACATGCGTATTCGTAATCGGACTTCTCCCTGTCGGGGTTCAGGGCGTGAATACCGTTTGGCATTTCGGATCGTATTACGGATATACATTAAGGATGGGATATATCACGGCTTTCTCCGTAATCCTTACGGCAGCAGGACTGCTATATGCCGACGTTGGCAAAAGTTCAAAGCGCGAACCGGCAAAGCCGTGGGAGCATGTCGTCGGCTGGATAGTCGGTATAGGTTCGGTGGTTGCGTATATCATAGTTTATCGGTTCATACCGAAGCACTGGGAATTGTACGCCCTGATAATATTCATGTCAGGATTCGGGGCACTCGTTACCTTTTATCTGATAAGGATAAATATCCATGGCAATAAAAAATATTCGAAGGTGGACGTCGCTCCTTTCATGCCCGTGATATTTGCAGAAATATTTATTGCGCTTTATTCGTTTATCGGACTGCCGACATTTTATAACTCCGCGCCGTTCCAATACGGCGACTATGTGGAGGCGGCATCCGAAGTAAAGGAAGGACTAAATATTCAAGACTCCGCAACGGATCGAATTTCCAATCCGGATGTAAGTCTTAACGGAAATTATCCTCTCGTTATGAGACGTGGAGCGCTTTCAAGCTTTACCGCGGCACTTAGCGACGGCTCCAAGCAGGAGAGCATACGCTGGGGACATTCCGGATATTTCCTGTGGATGCTTGATTCGGGCGGAACGCCTTTTTCCGATGCGCTGTTTCATGTGACTCAGTACGTATCAAGAGACGGGGTTGACGATACGCTTGCAACTCCTGTAAGCAGTAACGGAGAGTATACGCTTTATGATTCGAAGTACGTGATGCCTTTTGCGGTAAGTATTGATAATGCTTCATATGAAGAGCTTAAACGTGAAACTAAAAAGATAAAGGTCGACAGACCGATGACGGGAAATGAAATCTTTGACGGTCCGGAGACGGATGAAACCTATGAATGGATAGGAATGCACAACGCATATTATCATGCGATTACGGGAAGCGATGAGATGATAGCAAACCCCGTAGAAATAACAGATATCGAAGATGAAATAAAATCTCCTTTTGTAAATTCCGTTTATTTTAAGGCAAACGTCAAGGGTAAAAATCAGGCGTTATATATCTGTCTTAAAGATAAAGATTACGACGGCAGTGATATTTCCCGCACAAAGATTAATTGCGACATGAGAATCTTCATAAACGGAAGAGAAGTTACCGTATCAACCATCGGTTATAAGGATAATAAATGGGCGATAAGTGACTTTAACAATAATCTGATTTATCTCGGGACATTTGACGAGAGCGTATGTGATATCAGAATACAATTCATCGGTCTTGACGCAAGAAAAAATATTCGCTGCTCAATGGGTGCACTTGATTTGGGGATGGTTGATGCCATGTGCAGATCCTTTGAGGGCTATAAATGCGATGTAAGCGAGGATAAAAATTGCATTACCGTATCGACGGAGTCCGACGGAGCAGGAAAAGTACTTCTTTTGCCGGAAATCTATACACAGGATATGGATATAACCGTAAACGGAACCGGGATTGAAGTTGCACCCGACATGGGACTCGGTCTTTTCACGGCGGTTCCGGTAAATGCAGGGGATAATACCGTAACCGTAAAGTGGAAGCCTCACGGAATAAAATACGGTCTTATAATATCGGGGATCTTTCTTGCGGCATTTGTAATCATATGGGCAATTAAGAGGTCGCGGATTCTTACGCCTCCGAAATGGATACTTTGGGCATCGGGAGTATTGTATTTTGCGGTATTTGGCGGGGTATGTATTTTCATGATCGTGATACCCGTAATCTTTGCCATACCTGCGATATTTATGTAATTTAAAGAACGAGGGAATTTATGAAAAGTACACAATCCAACGGAAAACTTATACTTCAGATTTTGCTGATTTTCCTGATAACAAGAGCGATAATGCTCGGCGTTTATCTGGTATATTGCGCCATTTTTAATGATACATCCGGGTTTGAGGGTGTGTTCGGAAGATGGGACACTTCATATTACAGGGATATCATAAATAACGGATACAGTCTGCCGAAAGCCGGGAACGGAATGGCAAACTTTGCATTTTTTCCGTTATTCCCCATGGCGGCAAAAGGCTTACAAATTATTTCAGGGGGTATAATCCCGTCATTTTGGTGCGGTATTATAGTATCTGATATTTGCCTGGTACTGGCGTCTTATTTTGCGGTAAAGCTCATCAGAGACAAAGGCCTTACAAAGGGCGAGAGAGGGCCGGCATTTTCCGGGCTTGCGGGGAACGGCCTGCTTTTGGCATGGCTTCTTATGCTGGGGCCGCTTACCGTATATTTCGGGATGTGTTATACGGAAGGGATGTTCCTGCTTTGGATTGTTTTATTCTTTTACTTCGCGGATAAAAAGATTTTCATGCTTGCCGGGATGTTTGCGATGCTTGCGGGAACCACGAGAAGCGTGGGGTGCCTGCTTGTGATACCGCTTATCATGGCGATGTATTCGCACTATAAAGAAAGCACCGGCACCGGTAACGTTTTTAAATTCATCGGAGGCATTTTTGCAAAACCGTCATGGCTTTTTTCGATACTCATGATTCCTGCCGGAGTATTTTTGTTTATGATCTTTTTGCATTTTCGTCTGGGAGATGCATGGGCGTTTATGCACGCGCAGGTTGCATGGAGAGACGATCACTTTGTTCCGTTGGTCGGAGTGCTTGGCAGGCATCTGATCGGCATGGGTGTGCCGCGTTATACGCTCAGTGCATGGATATGTGTTGCGGCATTTGTCATGTATATTTGGATGTTTGTGAAGGGCTTAAGGAAGGAAGCTGTATGGGGGATTGTGAGTCTCCTGCTTCCGCTTACGTCGCACGTTATGAGTACGCCGAGATTCATAAGCGGGTCATTTGTGATATGGATGGGAATGTATCTCTTAATAAAAGGGATGAAACCCAAAATGGGAGCCGTCTTTACGGGGATACTCTACGCCGGCGGAATAATTACGATTGCGATGTGGTGCGCTTCGGCAAGATTCATGATGTAATCTTGTCATCAACTTTGGCGGAGAGTACAATAGGATAAATTGCGGAGGTTGATTTGATGAAAAAGTATCTGTTGATAATTATTTCTTCAATAGCATTGGTTTTAGGTTTTTCCGGTGTGAGCGGATGCGCTTTCCCGGCGCAGCAAAGCGCAGATCAGGCTAAAACAAAAACAGACGTCGATACGGACTTTGTGCCGGATGAGGGTGGAACATATACGTCCATGTCCGAGGTAGCGGCATATATTCATACCTATAATCATTTGCCGGAAAATTACATCACCAAGTCAGAGGCAAGAAAGCTCGGCTGGGAGTCGGAAAAGGGCAATCTCTGGCGGGTTGCTCCCGGGAAAAGCATCGGCGGAGATGTTTTCAGTAATTTTGAAAAAAAACTGCCGGAAGAGCGCGGAAGAAAATATTATGAATGCGATATCGATTATAACGGCGGGAGCCGTAATGCAAAGCGTATCGTTTATTCAAATGACGGTCTGATTTATTACACTAATGACCATTACAATTCTTATACGCAAATTTACTGATGTTCGGAGATTAATTATGAAAAAAATTATTTTGGATTTTGATAACGTGACTTCCGTCAGGGAAGCTCATGATTATATAGCGTCAAAGATGAACTTTCCGGATTACTACGGAAAAAATCTTGATGCTTTGTATGACAGTCTTACGGAAATCGGCAATGAGGTTTACGTTAAGATTATTAACTGTGATCTTTTGGATGAGGTTGAGAATTCAATCGTGAATGTCTTTTGGGATGCAGAGATTGAAAATGACATGTTATACGTAGAAGTTGAAAGGAAGAGAACGGGAAATGAAGATAGAACTTCCTAAAGATGTGGCCTCCATCCTTTCCAGACTGCAGCATGCGGGGCATGAGGCGTTTGTGGTCGGAGGGTGCGTAAGAGATACGCTTCTTGGTCGTGAACCCGAGGATTGGGATATTACAACATCCGCAAAGCCTGAAGAAGTAAAGATTATTTTTATAAAGACCATCGATACGGGGATAAAGCACGGAACGGTAACGGTACTTGTAAACGGAAACGGATATGAGGTTACCACTTACCGAATCGACGGCGATTATGCGGACGGAAGACACCCCGATAAGGTGAAGTTCACAAGAAGCCTAAGAGAAGATTTAAAAAGAAGAGATTTTACGATTAATGCCATCGCATATAATGACGACAAGGGCATAAGAGATGACTTTGACGGAATTTCGGATTTGCAGAGGCATATCATAAGAGCGGTGGGTGATCCTTTCGAGAGATTCTCTGAGGATGCCCTTCGTATGATGCGCGCAATCAGGTTCTCCGCGCAGCTCGGCTTTAACATTGATATCGACACATATCAGGCGATTAAAGTCATGGCCGACGGGATTAAGAACGTAAGCATGGCGGAGCTTGCAAAGACAATTCTTTCAAATCATCCGGAATGCGTTTCGGAGTTTCGAATGACAGGTCTTTTTGCGGACATCCTGCCTTCCATTAATAATGTGTTGGGATCTAAAGATGCCGACAAGGTGCGCTCCATGCTTCGCTATATGCCGTGCACGCCGGTTATGAGATATGCGGCGCTTCTTAGTACGCTCAGCTCAGAAGAAGCTAAGAGTACGATGAAGACCTTAAAGATCGATAATAATACGACCGACACGGTAACGCAGATGATAAAATATGCCGGCGAAGAGGAGACTATCGCCGAGAATGAATTTGCGGTAAGAGAAGCCATGTATCGTCACGGTCCGAGAATGATGGAGAATTTCTTTGTATTTGCCGAGGCGGAGATTCTTACAAAAGAAGAGGTGACGGGGCTTAACATGCGCGGTAACCGTAATCATTTAAAGACCATCAGAAGATATTATGATGAGATACTTGAGCGCGGTGACTGCATAAGTCTAAAAGACCTGGACGTAACGGGAGATGACCTTCTCGAGCGCGGATACAGCGGCAAAAAGATCGGTGAAACTCTTGACTGGCTTATGCATATCGTTTTGGAAAATCCAAAGCTTAACGATAAGGAGACTCTCCTTGATATGCTTGATACGGGTATTTGATAAATGAATGATATTTTAAAAAGACTCGGGCATAAGCCGCTTGTAATACCCGAAGAATATTACGGTGACTACCTTGAAGGAAAAACCGTTTTGGTGACGGGCGGCGGCGGCTCGATCGGATCCGGCATTTGTAAAAAGATTTCAGATATGGGCGTAAAAGCCCTTATTATTTTTGATGAATATGAAAACGGGGCATATGATATCTGGCAGGACATTCTGGCGGATGCACCGCATTTGGAGATAAAGGTTGTAATCGGGTCCATTTGCGACAGGCAAAGATTAAGAGAAGTATTTTGCAAATACAGACCTGAGATAATATTCCATACTGCGGCTCACAAGCACGTTGTGCTGATGGAAGAAAACGAGGGCGAAGCCTATAAGAATAACGTGGAGGGCACGCGAAACGTTTTGGAAGAGGCGAAGGCTTGCGGTGTCGAAAGGATGATTTTCGTATCTACGGATAAGGCGGCTAATCCTGCAGGAGTCATGGGCAGGACCAAAAAGGCGTGCGAGGATATGATTCGCGAATTTGATGCGGGCAGCTTAAGGGTTCCTGCCGTTCGCTTCGGGAATGTCGCGGGAAGCAACGGCTCCGTCATACCGCTTTTTAAGAGGCAGATTGAAAGAGGCGGTCCGCTTACGGTTACAAGACCTGACGCCGGAAGATATTTCATGAGTATGGATGAGGCGGTCTCTTTTATAATAACGGTCGGCAATATCGGAAATACCGGCGATATATACGTGCCCGACATGGGGGCGATGATTATGATTGAAGATATCGCAAAGGTTATGATCGAGGATTCCGGAAAAGACATCGAAATAACGTATACGGGAATTAAAGCGGGCGAAAAGGTGCGCGAGGAGCTTTGCGGTGAGGGCGAGGAGCTTGAGGCCACGGAGATTCCCGGAGTATTTATTATAAAATCTATTTGACAATACTTTGGATTTCCTGTAATATATCAGGGCATGCCGCACGAGAAGGGTATTAAAGCAGAGTCATAACGACTCTCCCCGTAACCGGCGAATAAATAGTCAGGAGGATATTATGTACGCTATTATTGCAACAGGTGGAAAGCAATACACAGTCGCTGAAGGCGATGAGATTTTTGTTGAGAAGTTAGGATTGAATGAGGGAGATTCCGTTACATTTGATCAGGTTCTTTTCGTAAACGACGGCAAGGCAAGCAAGGTGGGAACACCTACCGTCAGCGGTGCCAGCGTAACAGCTACAGTCGTTAAGGAAGGACGCGCAAAGAAGATTATCGTTTACAAGTATAAGGCTAAGAAGGGCTATCATAAGAAGAACGGTCACAGACAGCCATATACAAAAGTTAAGATTGAAAAAATTAACGGTTAATTTTGATTATATGTAAAGGAGGAAAGTGCTATGTTATTTTTTAACCTTCAGTTATTCGCTCATAAAAAGGGTGTAGGTTCCACAAAGAACGGACGTGACTCAGAATCTAAGAGACTTGGCGCTAAGAGAGCTGACGGACAGTTTGTACTTGCCGGCAACATTCTCTACAAGCAGCGCGGAACAAGAATCTTACCCGGAGTTAACGTAGGACGCGGAAAAGATGATACACTCTTTGCTCTCGTTGACGGAACAGTTCGTTTCGAGAGAAGAGGAAAAGATAAAAAGCAGGTTTCAGTATATCCGAGAGAAGCTGCTAACTGATTTTTTAA
>CAJOLA010000023.1 GCA_905235275.1 uncultured Lachnospiraceae bacterium | reverse complement strand
GATGAAGAAAACTATGTAGGAGTGGATAATCTTCTTCAGAATAAGTTAGGGAAAACTGTGTCGGAGAAAGTACCGAATCAAGGCAACCTTACAAAATACATTGAAGAAGATATTTTGATTGGAAATATAAGACCATACCTTAAAAAGATATGGTTTGCGATGAATAAAGGCGGAACCAATGGGGATGTGCTTGATATAAGGGTTTTAGATAAAAAGTTAGTTCTTCCAAAATACTTATATTATGTATTGTCATCAGATAGATTCTTTGCTTATGATACGTCACATTCAAAAGGTGCAAAAATGCCTCGCGGCGATAAGAAAGCAGTTATGGATTATCTGTTTCCAATACCGACACTAAAATGCCAACAGGAAATAATTGATATTTTAGATGAGTTTGATGATTTGACAAATAATCTCACAGACGGTATCCCCGCCGAAATCGAAGCACGCCAAAAGCAATATGAATATTACAGAGATAAACTGTTAGATTTTAAAAGAAAGGATTGAGAATAATGGCAAAAGGTGTAATTTATATCCTCACTAATCCAAGTTTTCCGGAATATGTAAAAATCGGTTATGCTAAGGATATTGAGAAGAGGCTTAAACAGTTGAACAGAAGTGAAACGGTGCCGTATGCCTTTAGGGTGTATGCTGTATATGAAGTTGATAAGAGCATGACGGATAAAGAATTGCATAAACTAATCGATAATCTCAATCCTGATTTAAGAACCATCGAAACCTTTGACGGGAAAGAGCGTGTGAAAGAATTTTATGCAATGTCTGCTGAAGATGCATATAATCTTTTGGAATGTATTGCTAAAATCAGTGGAACCATTGATAGATTAAAGAGAATGAAACCGGAGGGGCATGAAGTAATTGACGAGCAGACTGCAAAAGAAATAAGCGATAATTCCAGACGCGGACCGTTTCGTTTCAGCGAATGCAATATTCCGGTGGGGAGTAAAATAACTTTTATTGATGATGAAAGAATAAAACCTTTAGTTGTAGATGACAGGCATGTTGAGTGGGATGGGGAAACAACATCTCTTTCCGCGTTGGCACAAAAATTAAATGTCTTTGATCATGCGGTTCAGGGACCGTTGTGGTTTACATACAATGGCGAGAAACTGACGGATATTCGTGACAGGTTGGAAAAAGATAAGGGTAAATAAAAGAGGATTTGATACTGGTTCAATATTGGAGGGATGAATATGTCATATTTTAATATTGTAATGGAGTCAAATGAGAATACCGTTGTTACCGAATATAAACCGGTAAGGGCTCGCTCCGATAAATATCAGTCCGAAGCGGATTTGGAGAAGGAATTTATCCGTATGCTTACGGAGCAGGGATATACGTATCTTGATATTCATCATGAGGATGAGTTGATTGACAACCTGCGTTCATGCATTGAAGAGCTTAACGATTTTAAGTTTTCGGATGATGAGTGGGAACGTTTTTTTACCGGTATCCTTGCAAATCCCAACAATGAAATCGTTGATAAGACACGCATAATCCAGGAGGATTATCGTCAGAATTTAAAGCGTGATGACGGAACAACGAAGAATATTACCATTATCGATAAGAAAAACATCCACAATAATAAACTTCAGGTGATTAATCAGTATGTGCTTGGGAAAAAGGAAGGGGCAAAGCGTGATAATCGTTATGACGTGACGATTCTTGTAAACGGCCTTCCTCTTGTTCATATTGAGCTAAAAAGACGCGGCGTTAAGATCAGAGAGGCATTTAATCAGATTGAGCGCTATCAGAGAGATTCCTTCTGGGGCGGAACCGGTTTATTTGAATATGTGCAGATATTTGTAATCAGCAACGGAACGCAGACAAGATATTATTCCAACAGCACCCGTTATAATGCCGTAAAAGAAAAGGAATCGGGGCAGAGCAAAAAAGAAAAGACAAGTAACAGCTTTGAGTTCACCATGAATTGGGCTGACGCCAATAACAGGCCGATTTTGGATTTGGTGGATTTTACGAAGACTTTTTTTGCAAAGCATACTATTTTGAATATCCTTACGAAGTATTGCGTATTTACGTCCGAGGAGTTGCTTCTTGTCATGCGCCCGTATCAGATTACTGCAACGGAGAGGATACTCAATCGTATTGAAATCTCCACCAACTATAAGAAATTCGGTGACATAGCCGGTGGCGGGTACATATGGCATACGACGGGCTCCGGTAAGACCTTAACGTCTTTTAAGGCTGCAAGGATGGCATCCGAATTGGATTATATTGATAAAGTGCTCTTTGTCGTTGACCGTAAGGATTTGGATTACCAGACCATGAGGGAATATGACAGGTATGAAAAGGGGTGCGCCAACTCTAACAAGGATACGAAGATCTTAAAGAAGCAGCTGGAAGATCCGAATGTGAATATCATTATTACGACCATACAGAAGCTTTCGAGATTTATTGATAAGTACCCGGGGCATGAAGCATTTAATAAGCATGTGGTTATTATATTTGACGAATGTCACAGATCCCAATTTGGCGACATGCATGCCGATATAGTAAAGAATTTTAAGAAATATCATCTTTTTGGATTTACCGGAACGCCCATCTTTGCAAAAAATGCCTCAAAAGCCGGTAAAGCGAGCGGATTTACGACTGACCAGACATTTGGCGACAGACTGCATACATATACGATAGTTAATGCCATTGACGATAAGAATGTACTGCCGTTTAAAGTGGACTATATCAAGACCATGGATATGGATGATGACATTACCGATGAGATGGTCTGGGATATTAACAGGGAGAAGACATATCAGGCAAAGGAGCGCATTAAGCTTGTCACGGAATATATTCTTGAGCACTTCAATCAGAAGACATATCGAGGAAATAAAACATACACACAAAACGTGACGAAAAATATATCCGAGGTGGCATCTGCAGCGCACGGAAAGGTTGAAGAGATAAAAGAAAAAAGGAATCTGTCGGGATTTAATTCCATTTTTGCGGTGGGGTCCATTGATATGGCAAAGCTCTACTATGAAGAATTCAAAAAACAGATGAAAAAGGATTCGACTAAGGAACTTCGCATTGCCACGATTTACAGCTTTGCGCCAAACGGCGATGATGTGGAAGACGGTATCCTGGATGAAGAAAATTCCGACGATACATCCGCGCTTGATAAGAATTCGCGTGATTTTCTGGAATCGGCCATTGAGGACTATAACGATATGTTTGGAACCAGTTACAGCACGGACAGTGACAGATTCCAAAACTATTATAAGGATGTCTCGCTTCGTATGAAGAACAGGGAGCTGGATATGCTTATTGTGGTGAATATGTTCCTTACCGGTTTCGATGCCACAACGCTTAATACTTTATGGGTTGATAAGAACTTAAAAATGCACGGTCTGATTCAGGCTTTTTCAAGGACCAATCGAATCTTAAACAGCATTAAGACATTCGGTAATATCGTCTGCTTCAGAAATCTTCAAAAAAGAGTAGACAGTGCATTGTCGCTGTACGGGGATAAGGATGCAGGCGGAATCGTCTTATTGAAAAAATTTGATGATTATTATAACGGATATGAAGATGCGCAAGGCGTTCATATGCCGGGTTACGTGGAGATGATAGAGGAACTGCTGGAGAGATTCCCGTTATCGGAACCGCGAATTTCGGGAGAAGAGAATCAAAAAGATTTTATAATGCTGTTCGGTATGATTCTTCGCAGGAGAAATCTTCTTGTTGCATTTGATGAATTCGATGGTAAGGAGATTTTAAGCGAGCGTGACCTGCAGGACTATCTCAGCCGTTATCAGGATCTTCGTGATGAATGGAGACGTAAGCGTGAAGAAGGCGACAGTGTTGATATAACGGACGACCTTGTTTTTGAAATAGAACTGGTCAGACAGCTGGATATAAATATAGACTACATTTTGATGCTCGTTAAAAAGTATCATGACAGCAACGGTGAGGATCAGGAACTTAAAGAAATGATTGAATCGGCCGTTGCCTCAAGTACAGAACTGCGCAGTAAGAAAAAGTTAATCGAGAGCTTCATTGCGGGTATTAATGAAGTGGATGATGTGCTTGTTGCATGGCAGGAATTCGTTGTCCGTGAGAGAGAACAAGATTTGGAAGTTATCGTGAAGGAAGAGAACTTAAATCCGGATGAGACGAGAAAATTCATGGACAATGCTTTCAGGGACGGGGAGATTAAAACGGTCGGAACCGATATAGAAAAGATCCTTCCGAAAGTATCATGGTTTGACGGCGGCAATAAGATGGAGACGAAAAACAGAATTGTTGCCAGATTGAAGAGTTATTTTGAAAGATATTACGGGCTGACAAATGCGAAGCTTTCAAAGGAAGATGAAGATGAATAACCGGGTTGTCGGAAAGAATGTGTCTTGTCATGTATAATTTCCTGTTATAGAACACAACAGGCTGCAAAAATGAGCCCATTGATTTTTGCAAGTGGCAACCCCAATAAATCGACAAGGCTTGGCGTATGGGAACCGGTTCACCCAT
Organism: uncultured Lachnospiraceae bacterium; assembly: GCA_905235275.1. Taxonomy (GTDB): domain Bacteria; phylum Bacillota; class Clostridia; order Lachnospirales; family Lachnospiraceae; genus UBA4285. The sequence goes on along the minus strand of CAJOLA010000023.1, from coordinate 10,200 downwards.
GGAACCATTTCTTGTGAATAAACAAAAAAGACGCGGGATTCTTTTGGATTTCGCGGTTCTTTTTTGTTTAAAAGGAATGGTTCCGATAACACCAAAGGCAGACTGTGTACAGACTTCCATTTAAAGAAATGCTATAATTTTTCTTGTAAGATAGAGTAAATATCTGCACATTTTATAAGGAGGGTATCTTATGGCTATTTATCAATGCACAATCTGTGGCTACATTTTTGACGAAGAAAAAGAGGGCAGGAAATTCTCCGAACTTTCGGAGTGTCCCGTCTGTAAGCAACCCTTAGATAAGTTCATAAAACTTGAAGACGAAGAGCCGTCCGAATCAGCACCGGCGACACAACCTGCCGGTTCGCTCGATTATGATGCCGCTTTTAAGCGAAATGATGAAACGGCAAGATTCATGGCTCAGATTCATGAAATGGCAGTGAAAGGAGAAAGCATTCACAGTGCCATGGGGACTCTGATGCCGATGCCGGGCTGGGATGATCTGCTCCTTCTCGGTGCGCAGCTAAACCCCTCGCCACTCCCGGATGATTACGAGGTGGTAACCGAGACTGTTATAGGCAAGCGGGCTAAAAAACCGATGGTCTTAAGCGGTCCCGTCTTTATTTCGCATATGTCATTCGGCGCGCTTTCAAAAGAGATTAAGACAGCGCTTGCAAAGGGAAGTGCGATGGCAAAGACTGCGATGTGCAGCGGTGAGGGCGGTATATTGCCCGAGGAAAGGGAGGCTTCGTATAAGTACATATTTGAATATGTTCCCAACAAATATTCGGTCTCCGATGAGAACTTAAAAAACGTCGATGCGATTGAGATCAAGATAGGTCAGGGCACGAAGCCCGGAATGGGCGGACACCTGCCGGGGGAAAAGGTTACGGAAGAGATAGCAAGGATCAGGGGAAAGAAGCAGGGTGAGGACATCCAAAGCCCGAGCAAGTTTCCGGAGATTAATTCCAAGGAAGATCTTAAGGCGATGGTCGATATGCTGCGCGAGCGCTCCGAGGGACGTCCCGTCGGCATTAAGATAGCGGCAGGTCACATCGAGGCCGATCTTGAGCATTGCATTTTTGCAGAGCCTGACTTTATAACGATTGACGGTCGTGGCGGAGCTACGGGGTCAAGTCCGTTTATGCTTCGCGAGTCTACTACGGTGCCGACATTGTTTGCTTTGTCGAGAGCACGCAGATTCCTTGATGAAAAGGGTGCTGACATCGACCTTGTCATAACAGGTGGCTTAAGAGTATCGTCCGACTTTGCAAAAGCTTTGGCAATGGGCGCCGATGCCGTGGCGATAGCAAGTGCTGCGCTTATCGCGGCGGCATGCCAGCAGTACAGAATCTGCGGAAGCGGCAACTGTCCCGTGGGTATAGCCACGCAGGATCCGGAGCTTAGAGCAAGGCTTGACGTTTCCGCTGCGGCGGCAAGAGTCGCCAATTTCCTGAATGTCACAAGAAGTGAGCTTGCGATGTTCGGCAGAGTGACCGGAAAGAGTGATATTCACGACTTAAGCGTTGATGATCTGATAACAACGAGCAGGGATATTTCGGAATTTACCGGGATTCGTTATGCGGGTGAGCCGGTGTAAGCAGGGACTGACGCGCTTTTGACGCCAAATAACACTAAAGGAGATTTTTAAATTAATGAAGAAGATACTTTTCGTCTGCTACGGCAACATTTGCCGTTCCCCCATGGCGGAATGCATAATGAAAGACATAATTAAAAAAGCGGGGAAGGCCGATGAATTTTATATCGAGTCGGCGGCCACAAGTGATGAGAACCTCGGTTGCAGAGTGTATTCACCTGCAAGAGAGGAGATTGAAAGGCACGGTCTTGACTGCTCAGGAAAGCGGGCAAGGCAGATTGAAGCAGACGATTATGAAAGGTTTGATCTGATAGTCGGCATGGATTCGCAGAATATAAGAAGCATGCACTGGGAGTTCGGGGGCGACCCGGATGCCAAGATAAGTAAGCTCCTTGAGTATGCGGGGGAGAGCGCGGACGTGGCAGATCCCTGGTATACGAGAGATTTCGCCAAGACATGGGATGATATCATGCGGGGATGCACGGCGCTTGCAAAAGAGCTTGATATACAGTGATTCGTTTCTTGTTTTTTAAAAATGACTATATTATAATTTAATCCAAATGGACTTAAAAGATGAAAGGAATGGAAATGGAAGAATCCAATATATCAAATGAACATGTCTGTTCGGCAATGGCTGCATGGGAGACGGGTCTGGGCGAAGAATGCGGAGTGATGGGAGCGTATGATTTTGACGGCGGAGACGTGGCCTCAAGCATTTATTACGGTCTTTATGCGCTTCAGCACAGGGGACAGGACTCCTGCGGAATAGCGGTAAGTGATACGGAAGGCCCCGGAAAGGTACTTTCGCATAAGGGAATGGGACTTCTTAATGAAGTATTTGTCGGTGAGAGCCTGGATAAGCTCCACGGTAATCTCGGCGTGGGACACGTAAGATATCCGACGGCGGGAACCAGTTCCATCGAGAATGCTCAGCCGCTTGTGCTTAATTATGTAAAAGGAACGCTTAATCTTTCTCTGAACGGTAATCTCCTTAATGCGAAGAGATTAAGAGATGACTTATCTTATAAAGGCGCTATTTTCCAGACAAAGGGCGATGCAGAGCTGATAGCATACCTTATCGCGAGAGAGCGTATTAATACGCCAAGCGTTGAGGAGGCGGTATATGAGGCCTGTAAGCAGCTTAAAGGCGCATATTCATTCGTGGTAAACAGCCCGCGTAAGATGATCGGCGTGCGTGACCCTCACGGTTTCAGACCTCTTTGCATAGGTAAGCGTGACAATACTTATTTCATTACATCTGAGACATGTGCGCTTGATACGATCGGTGCCGAGTTCATCAGGGATATCGAGCCCGGTGAGATAGTTACCATATCTCAGGAAGAGGGCGAAAAGGGAATTAAGTCCAATAAGGATTTGCAGATTGATGAGCCTGCAAGTTGTATCTTCGAGTATATCTATTTTGCAAGACCTGACAGTGTCGTTGACGGAGTGGGCGTGTACGGCTCCAGAGTGCAGGCGGGTAAGATCCTTGCAAGACGCCATCCGGCTGATGCCGATCTCGTAATCGGAGTACCTGATTCCGGATCCCCCGCGGGACTCGGTTATTCGCTCGGTTCCGGCATACCGCACGGTAACGGCTTCATTAAGAATAATTATGTCGGAAGAACATTTATCAAGCCGAAGCAGTCGCAGAGAGAGCGTGCCGTTTCCGTTAAGCTCAATGTCTTAAAGGAAGCGGTTGAGGGCAAGAGAGTGGTCATGGTTGATGACTCAATCGTGCGTGGAACTACGAGTGCCCGTATCGTTAAGGCACTTAGGAATGCCGGAGCCACCGAGGTTCACGTTCGAATCAGCTCACCTTTGTTTTTGCATCCCTGTTATTACGGTACAGACATTCCGTCACAGGAGCACCTGATTGCGCATAACAGAAGCGTCGATGAGATATGCGAGATTATAGGCGCGGATTCGCTCGGATTTATGGAGCTTGAGGATCTTGATGAGATCGTGGAAAACAAGGTTAAGTATTGTGACGCCTGCTTCTCGGGCGACTTCCCGGAGATTCCGGATGATTACGAATCACGCAAGATTTAATGCTTGACACGGTCAGTGTTTTATAATATATTATTCAGGCAGTGCTTTTACTTAAAGCACCGTTTTATGGGGTCTTAGCTCAGCTGGGAGAGCATCTGCCTTACAAGCAGAGGGTCATAGGTTCGAGCCCTATAGGCCCCATATTTACATAAAGCAGTCGGGATTTTTTTCCGGCTGTTTATATATGGCGAGATAGCTCAGTTGGCTAGAGCACACGGTTCATACCCGTGGTGTCGGGAGTTCAAGTCTCCCTCTCGCTACTTGAATAAAATGATGCTTTGGCATAGACTGATAATATCAGCATTTGGCAGGCGTCTTTTTTTTATATCTTAGGGGGCAGGTATGGATTTCGGTTTCGGAAAATTTCATATCAGGATACGTTCGGACATGATTAAGATGGCCATTTGGTTCAGCCTGGTGGTTATCTCATTATTTGCCACGCGTCCGTTTCTGGGAACGGCAAATGCCATGGTGCTCTCCAACAGCATAATGATCATTCCGATGTCGCTCGACAACGACTACACCACGAAGTTTAAATATAATTTTTTCTATTTCAGCGCCGTTTACTCGGGGTTTGCGGTAGCTGCATGGATTGCGAATTTCCATATCGCAACCATGGGCGTTGTGCTGTTTTTGGTCGTTTTGTTCCTTGCGTATTCACTGAACAGAGGACGAAGAAAACCTCTCTACATAACATTTTCCATTAACTTTATCGTGATGGTCTATAATCCGGTAACGGGAACGGACCTTTTGATAAGGCTTATCATCACGGAGTCCTTCGTCGTTGCGATGATGATTGCGCAATGGATATTTAACAGAAAACGCTACAGACATGTCGTGAAATTCAGCGTAAGGCGTGTAAGTGATGAGATCGAGGAGTACGTCGACATTTCCATGAAAGGCATTACGCCGGAGGAAAATGAAGACCTCTACAAAGACGTCGAAGAGAGGATAACCTCAAGCAGCTCGCTCTTTTTTACGAAGTTCGACCAGATAAGAAACTGGGACAGGGGAAGTCAGTACCTGCGACTGCTCTCGGTGCTAAAGCGTCTCGCCCGAATTATTTACCGATTTAACAAAACGGGTAAGAGGTTCCACGAGGACACCTACCACCGTATAAAAGAGATCATAAAAGACGTTGATAATTTCAACTTCGAAAAGAAAAGCTTTGATGCGCTTTTGGATGACTTCGGGCAGTTTACCCTCGAGTCGGTAAGCGAGATTCAGGGGCTTGAGATAGATAACGAGCTCGAGCTTTTTAAAGAAGACAAGACCAATATCGAGAAAGCATTCTCGCGAGGTAAGGACAGATTTAATAAATATCAGTTTTTATTCTCGCTAAAGACTGCCATCATGGCATCCGTCGGAGTCATGATCTTAGAGGCGTTCCACCTGCCGTACGCCTACTGGTTCTTTATAAACGTATGCGTTCTGTCGCAGCCGTTCTCCGAGCTTGGCAGAATGAAGAGTACCGAGAGAATCATTAATACCGTCGTTGCGACCGCCATCATATTCATCGCGTTCCATGTGACGGGACTTGTGTGGGTGCACGTGATAATTCTTGTCGCGCTTGTGATACTGGGAGATAACGTATTTAAGTTTAATTTCTTTACGATTTACTCGGCGTTTATGGCGCTTCTGTTGGGCAATATCATGGGGCAGGGAAGTCTTGAGGAGCTTTCTGCTTTGCGAATCGTTTACGTGGCTGCGGCGTCCGCAATCGTTATGCTTGTCGACTATCTTGTATCTTCAAGAAAGATGCGAAATGTTTTCGACGGCATGCTAAAGGAGGCTCACGCCCTAAATGCCGGTATCGTGGAGGATATCCTGTCGGAGGAATTCTCCGGTAAGAAGCTAAAGAAGCTCTTCGATGCAAAGATTGTTGTAAACAGTTCAATCAAGAATATGAGAGCCTATTATACGAATAAGATTCTTGACGAATACATGCTTAATGAACAGACGATGATAAGGATGTATAACGCCGTCTATGACTACATGGTAAAAAGCGACAGGGAGGCGCATGAGATTCACGGTCTATTCTCTAAGTGTCTTGCGGAAAATGATTTCGAGAACCTCTACGGCAAGGTCCCGGGCAAAAACATTTACGCGGTTTTCGTGCTTTACGACCTGTACGACACGCTTCAGACATCGGATGAGCTGATAAAAAAGATGCGCGAGAATTTAAAAGAAGAAGCGGCCTGAATGGTTCGTATATCTTTTAAATTATCGGGCGTTATGTTAGAATAGGAAAGATTTATCCATATAAAAAGGGGATTGGTATGCGCATAGGAACAGGATACGATGTCCACAAATTGGGACCGGACAGAAAGCTGATTATAGGCGGAGTTGAGATTGAATACGAGCTTGGACTTATAGGGCATTCGGATGCCGATGTTTTGGCTCATGCCGTGACCGATGCGATTCTTGGTGCTGCGGCACTCGGAGATATCGGCAAGCTTTTTCCTGATACCGATGACGCATTCAAGAATGCCGACAGCCTCGTGCTTATGGAGAAGGCCTACGAAGAAGTTCAAAAAAAAGGCTTTTCCGTCATGAACATCGATGCAACAATCATTGCCCAGGCACCCAAGATGAGACCGTTTATTGACGATATGCGAAGAAACATCGCGAAAGTCTTAGGAGTCGGCATTGAGTATGTTAATGTCAAGGCGACTACCGAGGAAGGTCTCGGATTTACGGGGAGCGGCGAGGCCATATCGGCGCAGGCCGTCTGCCTGCTTTCAGACTAAAGAAAAGGACGTGAGTAACCATGGAGAGAGTATCATTTGACGAATATATACAGAATCAGTACGAGCTTATCCAAAAGAGAGATCCGGCCATTAAGACCATAAAGGAAGTAAAGCTTTATCCGAGCTTTTGGGCTGTTTGGGAATACATGAAGGCGCATGAGCTTTTCCTGCAGGGTAAGTTCTATGAGGCGCGTAAGATTTCCCAGCAGGCGGCGCGTGACACGGGTATTGAGATTCACCCGGGAGCGACCATCGGCAAGAACTTCTTTGTCGATCACGGGCACGGCGTCGTTGTCGGCGAGACGACCATTATCGGGGATAATGTAACGCTTTATCAGCAGGTGACGCTCGGAGGTACGGGTAAGGAGCACGGCAAGCGTCATCCGACGGTGGGGAATAACGTGCTTATCGGCGCGGGAGCTAAGGTCCTTGGGTCGATTACCATCGGTGATAACGTAAAGGTCGGCGCGGGAAGCGTGGTAATAACCGATGTACCGTCCAATACAACGGTTGTAGGCGTCCCGGGGCGCATCGTTCGCATGGATAATGTGAAGGTTGAGATAGAAGACCTCGATCAGGTTGATATTCCGGATCCCATCGCGGTTGATATCATGAACTTAAAGCGCGAGAACATGGAAATGAAAGAAGCCTTAAGCAAATTAGAAAAACTCATCAAAAAGGAATCTGATTAATGAAGATATATAACACTCTCACAGGTAAAAAAGAAGAATTCGAAAGCTTGGAACCGGGAAAGGTGAAGATTTACGTATGCGGTCCTACCGTTTATAACCTTATCCATATCGGAAATGCACGTCCTATGGTTATATTCGATACGGTAAGACGTTACTTTTTATACAAGGGATACGAGGTTACGTACGTGTCCAACTTTACCGACATCGACGATAAGATTATAAAAAAGGCAAATGAAGACGGGTCTGACGCAGGCGAGGTCGCAACTCATTTCATAGAAGAGTGTAATAAGGACATGGAAGGTCTCGGTATCGGTACGGACATGCTCCATCCGCTTGCGACGCAGGTTATCCCCGAGATGATAGAGATGATTCAGACGCTTATCGATAAGGGTTATGCGTATGAGTCTGAAGGGACTGTCTATTATCGTGTGAGAAAGTTTAAGTGTTACGGGAAGCTTTCCGGAAAGAACATCGACGACCTGGAAGCGGGACATCGTGAGATAAAGGTTGCCGGAGAAGAGCATAAGGAAGACAACCTCGACTTCGTTCTCTGGAAGCCCAAGAAAGAAGGCGAGCCCGCATGGGAGTCGCCGTGGAGTGACGGAAGACCGGGATGGCATATAGAATGTTCCGTTATGGCAAAGAAGTTTTTGGGTGACAGCATAGACATTCACGCCGGCGGAGAGGACCTTATTTTCCCGCACCATGAGAATGAGATAGCGCAGTCCGAGGCGGCTAACGGCGTTCCTTTTGCAAAATATTGGATGCATAACGGATTCCTTCGCATCGTAAACAAAGAAGGCGAGTTCGAGAAGATGTCAAAGTCTCTTGGCAATTTCCTTACAGTAAGAGACATAAGTGAAAAATATCCTCTCGAGGTTCTCAGATTTTTCATGCTGGGAGCTCATTATCGTAATCCCATAAATTTTAGTGATGAGCTTATGGAGTCGTCAAAGAACGGTCTTGAGAGAATCAAGACCTGCCTGACTAAGCTTTCTGAATTAAATGAGAAGGCAACCGCAGATTCTCTTACCGAAGATGAGAAAAAGTTGCTTAAAGATTCAGATGCATTCCGCGTAAGATTCGAAGAGGCGATGGATGACGACTTTAATACCGCCGATGCCGTGGCTGCGGTTTTCGACTTCGTTAAATTCATCAACACGAATGCGGTTGACGGAGCATCTCGCGAGTACGCATCAGCTCTTCAGGAAAAGCTTTGCGCGCTTCTTGAGGTGCTGGGGCTTAGCACGGAGACCGGTGCAGGCGAGCTTCTTGATGAAGAGGTGGATAACCTCATTCAGGAGAGAAATGAAGCAAGAAAGAACAAAGACTTCGCAAGAGCCGATGAGATAAGAGATTTGCTTATTGAGAAGGGTATCATTCTGGAAGATACACGTGACGGAGTAAGATGGAAAAGGAAATAAATGATACATTTGCCGGGGCTGTTGTTGACACACTTCTTGACGGTGTCGACAAAAATAAAGACCCCGGCCTTATACCTGCCCTGCTTTTGGCTTATGTTGGCGACAGTATATTCGACCTTGCCATAAGAACCATGTTCATTAAAAAAGGAAACAGGCAGGTAAATAAGATTAATAACGAGGTTACCGGCTACGTAAGTGCCGCGGCTCAGGCAAAGATCGCCGATGCTATTAAAACATCATTTGCGGAGGATGAGGCGGTCATTTACCAAAGGGGTCGAAACGCAAAGCCAAAGACCAAGGCAAAGAATGCGACTCAGGGTGAGTACCATAAGGCGACGGGACTTGAAGCGGTATTCGGGTATCTGTATCTGAAAGGTGAGCGGGACAGGTTGCTTGAGTTGATTGGCGCCGGTGTTCGGGCGCTCGAAGAGCCTGTAAAGAAACGGGAGTAATAAATTGTCAGATAATTTTAAAAAACAAAAAGAAAAAAAAGATGAAGTCGGATCAGTACTTGAAGGACGCAATCCCGTGATTGAGGCATTTCGTGCAGGCAAGACCGTGGATAAGGTCTACATCCTTGACGGCTGCCAGGACGGTCCCGTGAAGACCATTATACGCGAGGCGAAAAAGTCCGATACCATCATCTATTTTGTCTCTAAGGAAAGACTCGATGAGATGTCGGAGACCGGACACCACCAGGGCGTTATTGCAAGGGTTGCCTCGTATAAGTACGCGGAGATTGAGGATATATTTGCAAGGGCGGATGCGAGAGGCGAGAAGCCGTTTGTCTTCCTGCTTGACGGAATCGAAGATCCTTACAACCTCGGCGCCATCATCAGAACGGCAAATGTCTGCGGCGCGCACGGCGTCATCATCACGAAGCGAAATGCTTCCGGCATCACGCCGACCACCGTGAAGGCAAGTGCCGGAGCCGTGGAGCACATGCCGGTCGTAAAGGTTACAAACCTTTCCCGGACCATTGAAGAATTAAAGGAGAGGGGGCTGTGGTTTGTATGCGCCGACATGGACGGCGAGGTAATGTATAAGCAGGACCTTACGGGTCCCATAGGAGTTGTCATCGGCAATGAGGGGGAGGGCGTCTCAAGGCTTGTCAGGGAGAAGTGTGACTTCGTTACATCGATTCCCGTGAAGGGTGAGATAGAGTCGCTTAATGCGTCGGTGGCAGCAGGAGTACTTGCTTACGAGATAGTAAGACAGAGGATGTAAGCCCGGATATATGGAAAGAAGAGTGATTTAGATGTTTACATTATTATTCCTGTTTGTAATAGGGATAGCGGTTGTCTTTTTTATGATCTGGCTTGTGCTGGATGTAATTGCGACAGTCATTGCGATACCGATTGTCATCGTTATAACTGCGGTTATTATCGTTATTGCTATTATAAAAGCGATAGTCAATAGGAAGAATAAGTAGTCGGATGGAGAAGCTTTCACATCCCAAACGGACCCGGAGATTGTGCCGGGTCTTTTTTGTTGTTCAATTTTTTTAAGTTTGCGAATTTTGATTGAGAAATTTTCAACTGCCAATATCTTTACAAAGAAAAGAATAAGAATTAAAATTGAGTAGAACTGTTTTATATCTATTAAAATTATAGTATGGAGGGAACTGCAATGAAGCGAGTTTTAGGTATGATACCGGTTGCATTGTTAAGTGCAGGCGCTTTTTTTTC
>CAJOLA010000022.1 GCA_905235275.1 uncultured Lachnospiraceae bacterium | reverse complement strand
TCCAGTTCAGCGAAGCAATTATCGGTATACCGATTTTTAAAAAACGGAAAGCTGCCCGGAGCCTAAAAGAGGAGGAATTTTTCTCAGACAATAGTCGTTTCATTCGCATAACGATTCGGTTGGTCTTAATTCTTTGACCCGAAGGCCGGTTTGGCAAAGTAAATTCCGGCGTGCCGATTTGTACGAAACGAATGCGCGCACGGGCCCCTTAAGCGATGACGAAATTTTTGGGGCTTGGGTAATGATTATTGTTTGATTAATTGTTTTTCGACTTTTACGATCTCGCCGGTTGATTGATTAATGAAGTATACGAAGTTTTCTGCGCCTTTTTCGAACTCAACCTTGATGACATCGATGCCGTCTTCAACGGCCTTCTCTAACTTCTTAAAGGCTACCTCGGCTTCCTCAAGACCTGCATGCTCCAAAGAGATAAGCTGAGCTGCCGCTTCGTCAATTACGTTGGTTGTTGTTTCTGCCTCAGCTGCGGTTGATTCCGTTGAGCTAAGCGCTACTGTTGTTGTCTCAGTCGGGGTTTGCGGATTATCCTTACATCCCGTAAAAGCAAATACGGATGCTCCCATAGCCGCAACTACCATAATTTTCTTAATCATAACTTTTTCTCCTTCCAGATAACAAGTGTTTTTCATAAGCTATAGTATAACACAATTATCACAACTAAGACTCTATTTGCCGGCTTTAAATTCCTTTATCTTTTCTTCCTGTCCCGCAAGCACGCACCCTCCGACATGATCTTCGGTAAGCGCACCGGTATCTCTTAAATATGTAAAAAGCGGCGACTTAAGCGCCTCACGAAGCGAGACCTCCTTCACATTAGTATCCGAATACGGCGACATCGGACAAGGCTCCGCACTGCCGTGAGCATTAATGTGGAAAAATCCGCGACCGGCCGCAAGACATCCCCCCGATGATTTTTCATCGCCGGGAATATTTACAAAAACCATGCCGGGAAATTTATCTCTAAGTATTGCAAGGCGCTCCCTCACATACCCGCGCTCCTCATCTTCTACGGCAAGCTCTGCGCCGTCTCCGCCTATCGGCACGTACTCCGTTAAAAATAAAAATTTACTTCCCTTCTCAGACATTTCCCGGGCAAATTCTTCGCTTACCGCCGCCTCGTAATTTGCTTTTGTCACAGTCACCGACGTTCCGAAAATAAGCCCCTTCTCTCTGAACAGATCCATGTTTTTCATAACCGTGTCATATACACCGGGGCCTCTTCGTTTGTCGGTTACGGCTTTGTCACCCTCAATGCTCAAGACGGGCACAAGATTTCTGTTTTTTGAAAATATTTCAAAATACTTTTTATCGATAAATGTTCCGTTCGTAAAGATGGGAAACATGATATTTTTTTCTTTTCCTGCCTGCTCGATTACGTCCCGGCGAATGAGCGGCTCCCCGCCCGCAAGCACGATAAAGCTTATTCCAAGCTCCGCCGCCTCGCCAAACACGCGTCCCCAGTCCTTAGCCGACATCTCATCAACCGACATTTTGTCATCCGTCGCATGCGTTCCTCTGGAGTAGCAGCCTTCACAATGCAGGTTGCAGCTTCCGGTAATGCTTGCTATAAGAAACGGCGGAATGTGCTCGCCGTTTTCATCATATTTTTTTCGGATTTTTGAGGCCTTTTTGCTTGCCGCGGCAAATTTTACAAGAAACACGCTCGCAGCCGGATTCTTAAGCGTGGCGCGCATCGTATCCTTTACAAAATGCTCCACGCCTGCCGACAAATATTCCTCAAGATTAAATGTATCGCTTTCCATAACTTTTCGCCTTCTTACATTTATATCGAAAAAGGCGACCTTACGGCCGCCCTTCAGTGGTTCGGTGATAATCAGTCACCTACTACATCTTTTTCAACTTTTACAATCTCACCGGTTGCTTCATTGATGAAATATTCAAATTTGTCAACGCCCTTTACAAACTCAACCTTAATACCGTTTATACCGTTTTCAATATCTTTCTCTAATTCCCTGATTGTTACATCAGCTTCTTTGAGTCCGGCATGCTCCAAAGCGATATTCTTAGCAGCCGTTTGATCAATGGCATTTGCCGTTGTTGCTGCAGTTGTTGCTGCTGCGGTTGTAGCTGCTGTCGTTGCTGCGGTCGTTGCTGTTGTCGCTGCTGTTGTCGCTGCTGCTGTTGTTGCCGCCGTTGTTTCATTTGTAGGGTTATCTTTACATCCCACGAAAGTCAATACGGATGCTCCCATAGCTGCTACCACAATAATTTTCTTAATCATTACCGTTTCTCCTTTCATATAAACCTCAACTTATCTAAAGTATATTATAACACTATTATCACCATTACGGCTTAAATTTAAATTTTTCCTTCAGATTTTACCCTGCTTAAAAGACTCACTTACCCATGCAAAACTTCTCAAATATCCTGTCTGCCAGGTCGTCTTCGATATCTTCGCCTAAGATCTTACCGAGACTTACATATGCATCCATCATATCCACACTGATTAAATCCTCGGACACATCCGCCGCAAGCGCATCCTTTACAAGCTCAAGGCTTTTTACCGCCTGCAAAAGACATTCCCTGTGCCTGCCGTTTATCATAACCGGCGAATCATTCTCCAGAATCTCCCCAAGGTCGTACATTTCCTTAATGCACTCCTCAAGCTCTTTTAGCCCGTCTCCTGACTTCGCACAAAACCTGATGACTGACACTTCCGACTCAGTCTGTCCGGTCTTACCAAGTGCATCACGTATATCCTCCTCCGTCACCTGCGGTGAAAGGTCGGATTTGTTTAAAAGCACGATGGTTTTCTTACCCGCAGCCGCCTGAAATATCTCTCCGCTTTCCTCATCAAGCGGTTTTGAAGCGTCCGTCACAAGAAGGATAAGATCTGCCATCTGCGCATGCTCAAGCGCTTTCTCCACACCGATGGCCTCAACCTTATCGTCCGTCTTTCTGATGCCCGCGGTATCCGTAAGATTAAGAACGATTCCTCCGAGACTCACCTGCTCCTTAACCGTATCTCTCGTCGTTCCCTCGATATCGGTTACTATGGCAGTGTCACTGCCGGTCATAAGATTTAAAAGACTCGATTTGCCGGCGTTCGTCTTGCCGAGTATTACCGTCTGAATCCCTTCCTTCAGAATCCGTCCGCCCTCAAATGAATCAAGCAGTCTCTGCATTTCGGCAAGGTAATCATTCACATCTTTTTTAAGCGTATCGACATGCCCCTCCATGGAAATGTGCTCGGGGTCATCCATCGCAGCCTCCATAAATGCCACGTGATCCAAAAGCCCGTCGCGCATGATCTTTACCCTCTCGGAAATGCTTCCGCCAAGCTGACCTACGGACGCCTTCAGACTCTGCTGCGTCTTTGCATTAATTACATCCGCCACGGCCTCGGCCTCAGATAAATCAATTCGCCCGTTAAGGAATGCCCTCTTTGTAAATTCACCGGGCTCGGCAAGGCGTGCTCCCGCATCCAAAACCTCGCTTAATATCTTCTTTGTTACGAACATTCCGCCGTGACAGTTGATCTCAACAGTATCCTCCGCCGTAAACGTACGCGGTGCGCGCATGACCGATACAAGTACCTCATCCGTCACCTCGTTCGTTTCCGGGTCACAGATATGCCCGTAATGAATGGTGTGGGAGTCCTTGTCCGAGAGCTTGCCTCCTGCAGGCATTCTGAATATTTTATCCGCAATCTCTAATGCGTTTTCTCCGCTTATTCTTATAATTCCTATTCCTCCGCTTCCGGTTGCGGAAGTGGAGATGGCTGCTATCGTATCTTCCATAACAATCCTCTTTTAAAAAAAATTAAGCCTTCTCTTTACTCTAAAAAAACACAAAAGCCGCGAAAAAATCCGCGGCTTAAAATCTTATTCTTCGGCAGGCTTGATGACAAGATATCTGTAGGGATCCTTGCCCTGACTTTCCGTCTCGATACAGTCATCATCCTGTAACGTCATATGAATTACTCTTCTTTCGTAAGGACTCATGGCCGGAAGACTTACGGGACTGCCTTCTGCCTTTACAAGCTCGGCTTTCTCGATGGCAAGTTTAATTAATTCCTGCTTTCTCTTCTCTCTGTAGCCGTCGATATCCAAAAGAATTCTTACGAAATCATCGCGCTTCTTATTAACGACGAGAGTTGTGAGATACTGAAGGGAATCAATAACCTTCCCGTCTTCACCGATAAAATCCGAAAGATTATCACCGGTAATGACAACCTTAAGTGAACCGGCTTCCTCATCCCAATTACTCTCAAATTCGGCTTCTCTTCCCGCTTGCGTTAAAATCTGTCGCAGAAAATCTTCGGCTTTCTGAGTTGATTCATTAATAACGTCTTGTGTAATCATAATTATTTACGCTTCTTTTTGCTTTTTCCCCGGTCGTTGTTGTTTGTCTTATTCACGCTGCCCGCGATTTCTCTGAGTGAAGGACCCTGATCTTTTTTCTTCTTCTTGGAAGATGAAGATTTTGAAGATTCGTTCTTAGGCGGAGACGTGCCTGAATCCTTCGGTATGTTATCGGGCGGTTTTACGTTATCGGGATTATCATGCGACTTAACATTCTTGGCCTTAACCTTGCCGGAAGCCGTCGCAAATGTAGCTTTAGCTCTTATGGAATCATCCCTGTCTGATGCAGAGTTATCATAGTCAAGGTTTCTTGTCTTAAGCGAAGCTCCCCTGATGATTGATTCCTGAGACATGCCTTTCTTTTCCATCTTCTTTCGCTTCTTCTCAAGCGCCTTCTGCATAACCTCTTCTGCAGTAAGCTTGCTGTAGTGTTTGTTGATGAAGATCTGGAAAACGGCTGTAATTGCAGCTGAAGCCGTCCAGTATAAACCAAGACCTGCCGGTACTCTGAATGCGATGATTACTGAAATAACAGGCATCATGAAAAGCATGATGTTCTGAGTAATCTTTGAACCCTGGTCTGTTGCTGAAGTCGTCTGACCCAACTTAGCACTTATGAACTGTGCAATACCGGCGCAAATCGGGATAAGAATCGCAATTCCTCCAACCTCACCGGGAACGGAGGTAACGTTTACGCCGAAGATATGGTTCATGTTGAAAATCTGATTGGATGCATCCGAAATCAGATCGGCATGCGCCGGGAAGAATCCTTTAAGAGAGGTCCACTGATCCGAATTAAATGCATTCAAAGCATTAATCGCGGAATTCGTATCTTCCCAGTTAACTCCTCCGAAGTTATCGTTCATAACACTGAGGAAATTGTTCTCTCCCTGAATAGCGGTAAATACGCTCATAATCGGCGCTTTTAACTTCTCAACATATAACGGGATATTTCGGAATACCTGATACAAAGAGAAAAGGATCGGCAGCTGAATAACAAGCTGAACACATCCTCCCGTCTGCGATACTCCGTATTTTTCGTATACCGCTTTTATCTCTTCCTGCTGGCGCTGGAGTGATGCGGTATCGTTCCTTCCTTTATACTTTCCCCTTACTGCCTGTATCTCAGGCTGCATCAGCTTCGTTATCTTGGCTGACTTTTGCTGTGAAAATGTAAGCGGAAGCATTGCGAGCTTCACTATAAAGGTAAAGATTACGATGGCAACACCAATCTCACTTACCCCTATGGCACTCATGGCGTTAAAGATGATATCTAGAAACCCACCCAAAACTATGGCCAAGGGTCTGAAAATATTATCAAACAATGTGATGTCTCCTTATATAATCATGGTACAGGATCGTATCCGCCTTTTGAAAACGGATTGCAACGCAAAAATCTCTTGGCGGCCAACGCGCTTCCTTTCGCAAAGCCGTATTTGTCTACGGCTTCCTTTGCATACTCGGAACAGTTGGGCGCATATCTGCATTTGCCCTGACCAAGGTATGGTGATATCGCTTTCTGATAGAAATTAAGCGAATGTATCATTATTTTCTTCATAATTATCACCCGTTATATAAACCGTGCTTTTTAAAAAGATGAAGAAGTGCACTCTCGGTCTTCTTATAAGTCTGACCTTTAAGCTCGGGTCTTACGACCACGACTATGTCAAAGCCGACTTTAATGCGTCCGGCGTTCAATCGGTAAGCTTCTCTTATGAGTCTTGTAAGACGATGCCTTACCACACTGTTACCTACCTTTTTACTGACGGATACACCGAGTCTGTTGTAATTTAAATCATTTCCTAATATATACATAATAAGAAACGCATTTGCAACAGATTTTTTCTTTTTGTAGACCTTTTGAAAATCCCCGTTTTTACCGAGAGTTTTGAAATCTTTAAATATCATATATATGACCTGCAGTTAAAAAAAGCAGACATTGCGCTAAAATCTTTGGAGCGCTTGTCTGCCTGAAGGTTTTAGGCTGAAAGAACCTTTCTTCCTTTTGCTCTTCTTGCCGCAAGAACTTTTCTTCCGCCGGCACTGCTCATTCTGGCTCTGAAGCCATGAACTTTAGATCTTTTTCTTTTATTAGGTTGAAATGTCATCTTCATAACAGTCCGTCACCTCCTTATGTGAAAATACCGTGAAACATTATATAAAAAGAGATTTTAATAGTCAAGTAATTTTTTTAACATTCTATCCACGACTTTTCCACGAAATTGTCCACACATGTGCATAATTTGTGAATACATTCGTTCATAAGATGTGCAGTCATTTCCTTGAAATGAGGGTAATATTGATATATCATTTATTGTGATTTTTTTAAGAGAAACGGAAGGTATTTAATTTATTATGGATGAATTATTGGAAGTTTGGGATAATATCCTCCAAAGATTAAAGGAAGAATTCGAGATTCACGATGTTTCTTTCAACACATGGATCAGTCCCCTTTCACCCGTTGCCATCGAGAATGACACGGTTTTAATTTCGGGTTTTGATGATACTGATACATTTTCAATTTCATATGTGGAGAAAAGATATCTTAAGCCGCTTGAAGTAGCGATAAGTGAAACTCTCGGAAAGCCGTATAAGGTTTCCTTTATATCTCAAAAAGAAAATAAAGAACGTGAGTCTGTTTCCAATATATCTCCCGCTAACCGATTCGCTTTTAATTCACTAAAGCCCAACTACACATTTGAGAAATTCGTAGTCGGACCGAATAATAATCTTGCTCATGCGGCATCACTTGCCGTTGCGGAATCACCCGGCAAGGTTTATAACCCTCTTTTTCTTCACGGAGGTGTGGGACTCGGTAAGACTCATCTTATGCAGGCGATTGCTCACTACATTATAGAAGAAAATCCCGACAAAAAGGTTTTATACGTAACCTCGGAGACTTTTACAAATGAGCTTATCGAATCCGTTAAGAACAAAAAGAACGAAGAGTTTCGTAATAAATACAGAGAGGTCGATGTCCTTTTAATAGACGACATACAATTTATAATAGGAAAAGAAGCGACTCAGGAAGAATTTTTCCACACCTTTAACGCCCTCTATCAGGAGAATAAACAGATAGTAATCACATCCGATAAGCCTCCCAAGGAGATGGAGACTTTGGAAGAGCGTCTTCGTACGAGATTCTCGGAAGGTCTTATCTGTGATATTCAGATTCCTACCTATGAGACGAAAATGGCGATTATTTCCCAAAAGATTGAGGATAAGAAAAAGGAAGACTTTAACCAGAAGGATTTTCCTTTTGAGGTACGTGATTATATCGCTAAGAACATCAACTCCTCGATACGGGAACTTGAAGGCGCAATCACATGCGTGAATGCTTATGCATCTCTTTCAAGGAGTCCGATTACGCTTGATCTTGCGACCGAGGCTCTTAAGGATATGATCAATCCCGAAAATAAAGTCGAGATAACTTCGGAACTTATAATAAAGACAGTTGCCGATCATTATAATATTTCTCTTGAAGATTTGTTATCACCGAAGAGATCCAACGACATATCAAGACCGCGTCAGGTAAGTATGTATCTTTGCCGGCAGATGACTCAGGATACCAACCAGACCATCGCCAACAAGCTTAACCGAAGCGATCACTCAACGGTTATCCACGGATCCAAAACCATTGCAAATGAACTGTTAAACGACGAACAGCTTAAAAACACCATAGATATCCTCATGAAAAAAATAAATCCTAATTAACAGGTGAATAATTTGGTAAAAAGTTGTATTATAATGTGAATCGGATGTGATAAGCACATGAATATTTGATTTTCTTAATCGAAGTTTTCCACGGTTTTTCACTTTAAAAACATTTTATCCGTTGCTTATCAACATACTTATTACATGTTTTCTTTCCTGTATTTATCAGGCTTTGAAGTACTTTTCCACCAATCCACATCACTTACTACTACAACTGCTGATTAAATATATATATATATGCCACAATTCACATGATTAACTTTGTGAAAGGAGTTATGAACCAATGAAACTTGTATTTGAAAAATCTGAACTCGTCAAAGGAGTCAGTATTGTTCAAAAAGCCGTATCGGTAAGAACCACCATGAACATACTTGAGTGTATTCTTATTGATGCATCCGCATCTTCCATATTTCTTACGGGAAACGATCTCGATCTCGGAATTCAGACTGAGGTTCCCGGAGAGATTGTTGAAAAGGGAAGAGTCGCAATTGATGCAAAGCTTTTTTCCGAATATGTTAAAAAGCTTCCTGAGGGACAGATAGTTGTTGAGACTACGAAGGATGATCTTTGCATTATTTCATACGGTGATAATTCCTGTGAGATACAGGGAATGTCAGCCGATGAATTTTCTTATATTCCTGAAGTTGAAAAGGTCAACAGGTTAACGATTTCCCAATTTCAGTTAAAGGAGCTTATTAACCAGACCATCTTTTCTCTTGCATTAAATGACCTTAATCCGATGATGACCGGAGAATTATTCGAATTGATGAATAAAGAATTAAGGGTTATAGGTCTTGACAGTCACAGAATCGCATTAAGAAAATTAAGAATCGAAGATAAGAATGACGAAGTCTATGCGGTTATTCCCGGAAAGTCATTAAAAGAGATAGCGGGAATTCTCTCAAGTGAAAATGATGATATGGTAAATATCTATTTTACCGAGAAGCATGCTCTGTTTGAGTTTGATAATACGAAGGTTGTATCAAGACTTATCGAAGGTAAATATTTCAACGTTAATCAGATGTTTTCAACAGACAGCTCAACAAGAGTTAAGGTGAACAGAACCGAGCTTATAGATTCAATCGAGAGAACGATGATTTTCATAAAAGAAAGTGACAAGCGTCCGGTAATCTTTGACATTGCCGATAATACGATGAGAATTTTCGTTAAATCGACAAAGGGAAGAGGCATGGAATTCCTGAATGTCGAGATGGAAGGAACTAATCTTAAGATTGGATTTAACCCGAAGTTTTTGCTTGATGCACTTAAGGTTATCGATGATGAGATTATCACGCTTTCATTTGTGAATTCAAAATCACCGTGCTTCATAAAGGATGAAGAAGATACGTATCTGTATCTCATATTACCGGTCAACTTTACCGAGGATTAAAAGATGCAGGAATTATTTTTTAAGGGTGAATTTATCAAATTAGGTCAGGCTCTGAAGTTGGCAGGAGTTGTGGGAAGCGGCGTCGATGCGAAGATGCTGATTGGAAACGGTGAGGTTAAGGTTGACGGAAGTACCGAGACGAGAAGAGGTCGTAAGCTTTTCGGAGGAGAGATAATCGAATTTGAGGATTATGAAGTAAAGGTCGTAAGTAATGATAATTAAGTCTGTCGAATTAAAAGATTTCAGAAATTATGAATATCTTAAAATGGACTTTTATGACGGCGTGAATCTCATTTACGGGGATAACGCCCAGGGTAAGACTAATATTCTGGAAGCCATCTACATTGCGGCGACCACAAGATCCCATAGGGGAGCCAAGGATGAGGAACTCATACGGTCGGAAGAAGTGCCGGAGAGTTCCTCCGACTTCTTTAACGAGAGAGATGCACACATCAAGCTCATCGTTAAAAAGGAATATTCCGAAGAAAGAATAGATATCCACTTAAAGCGAAATAAACCTAAAGGCTTTGCCGTTAACGGAGTCGTTTTGAAGAGATTATCGGATATTTTCGGGATAATTCAGGTTATTTTCTTCTGTCCGGAGGATCTGGACATTATAAGGCGGGGTCCGGGAGTAAGAAGACATTTTCTTGATATTGACATTAGCAGAACAAATGCTATTTATCTTAAGAGCTTAATAGATTATAATAAGATATTGGAATCAAGGAATAAATTACTTAAATCCATGGCATTCCACCATAAGAAGGAAGATGAGAAAACTCTTGATATTCTTGACATTCAGCTTGTGAAATACGGGACCGAGGTCATAAGTACAAGAAAAGAATATATAAATAAATTAAAGGTAAGAACAAAGGAGATTCACGGGAGTCTTTCGGGCGGGAAAGAGATACTTGATATAGTATATGAGCCGTCCGTTACCGGGGCATCCTTTGACAAAGAACTTCAAAAGACAAGACAAAAGGATCTGCGAAGCGGACAGACGTCAGCGGGTCCTCACAGAGATGATTTTACGTTTATGATAAACGGCAAAGACATCCGCAAATACGGTTCGCAGGGTCAGAAAAGAACGGCAGCTCTTTCACTTAAGCTTGCCGAGATAGACATAACAAAAGAGATAACCGGTGAGGCTCCGATACTTTTGCTCGACGATGTATTTTCCGAGCTGGATACGAGCCGCCAGGAATATCTTATCGAGAGAATCGGGAATTTACAGACATTTATTACATGTACCGGAAATGACGATATAATAAAATCAAAGATAAAAACAGACGGAATATTTAAAGTAATTAACGGAAAAGTAACTAAGGAAACCTGAAGGAGGAGATAAAGTGTCAGACAAACAGCAATACGGCGGAGACCAGATACAGGTACTTGAAGGTCTTGAGGCCGTAAGAAAAAGACCGGGAATGTATATAGGAACGACATCCTCAAGAGGTTTACATCATTTGGTTTATGAGATTGTGGATAACGCGGTTGATGAGGCTCTCGCTGGATACTGCGATACGGTTCAGGTGACCATCCACAAGGATAATTCAATTACCGTAACGGATAACGGACGCGGAGTTCCGGTAGACATTAATCATAAAACGGGAAGACCTGCGGTTGAGGTGGTTTATACCGTGCTTCATGCGGGCGGTAAGTTTGGCGGCGGCGGATACAAGGTATCCGGCGGTCTTCACGGCGTCGGTGCGTCCGTAGTTAACGCGCTTTCCGAGAATATGGAAGTGGTCGTTAAGCGTGACGGCAAGGTTCACAGACAGACCTACGAAAGAGGAAAGATTACAACGGATCTGACGGTTATCGGCGAGTGTGATGCCGATGATACGGGTACGCAGGTAACATTCCATCCGGACAAGGAGATCTTCAAAGAGACGCTCATTTACGATTTTGATATTTTAAAGAACAGACTTCGTGAGATGGCATTTCTTACCAAAGGTCTTAAGATCGTGCTTACGGACGAGAGAACTCGCAAAGAGATAGAAGACCAGATAAAGGCTGAGAAAAAGCAAAGAGAAAATGACCTGACGGAAGCGGAGGCTGAAGAAGAAGTTAAAGAGGCCGAAGAGCAGGAAGAAACTGATGTAACTGCAGAAGCTGTTGAAGCCGTCGAAGAAGCGGAAGAGAGCGAAGATACACAAGATACCGGAAGAGAAGAAGTTTTCCACTACGAAGGCGGAATCAAGGAATTCGTAAGCTATCTTAATAAGTCCAAGACGCCCGTTTACGAAGAGGTTATTTACTGCGAGGGCGTTAAGGATAAGGTTTCCGTTGAGGTTGCTTTCCAGCATAATGACGGATATTCCGAGATTACGGAAAGCTTCGCCAATAATATAAATACCCCCGAGGGCGGTATGCATCTGACGGGATTTAAGAATGCCTTAACCAAGACCTTTAACGACTATGCAAAGAAGAATAAGCTCGTTAAGGATAACGATCCGGCACTTTCCGGAGAGGATATCAGAGAAGGTCTGGCTGCGATAATCAGTGTTAAGATTGAGAATCCGCAGTTTGAGGGACAGACCAAGCAAAAGCTCGGTAATGCCGAGGCGAGAGGCGCGGTTGACTCCATAGTAAGTGAACAGCTTACTTATTATCTTGAGCAAAATCCCAACCAGGCGCGAATCATTTGCGAAAAGGCGATACTTGCTCAGAGGGCAAGAGAAGCGGCAAGAAAGGCAAGAGACCTTACGCGAAGAAAGAATGTCCTTGAGGGCGGCGGACTTCCGGGTAAGCTTGCGGACTGCTCCGATAAAGATGCCTCCAAATGCGAGATATTTATCGTTGAGGGAGATTCCGCGGGAGGCTCTGCCAAGAAGGCAAGAACCCGTACGACTCAGGCGATACTGCCGCTTCGAGGCAAGATCTTAAATGTCGAAAAGACAAGACCTGAGAAGGCGCTTGAAAACGAAGAGATCCGTTCAATGATTACCGCATTCGGAACGGGTATTCATGACGAGTTCGATATCGAGAAGTTAAGATATGACAAGATTATCATCATGACCGATGCCGATGTCGACGGTGCGCATATCGCGACACTTCTTCTTACATTCTTCTACAGATTCATGCCGCGACTCATCAAGGAAGGACACGTATTCCTTGCGCAGCCGCCGCTCTACAAGATAGAGAAGAA
This sequence comes from uncultured Lachnospiraceae bacterium, assembly GCA_905235275.1. Taxonomy (GTDB): domain Bacteria; phylum Bacillota; class Clostridia; order Lachnospirales; family Lachnospiraceae; genus UBA4285. The sequence continues at coordinate 2,428 of CAJOLA010000022.1, read as the reverse complement.
CAAAAAGGTATGGTATGCGTACAGTGACGATGAGCTTAATTCCATCATTGAAGAGATCGGAAGAGATCAGAACAATCGTGTTCAGAGATACAAAGGTCTCGGAGAGATGGATGCGGAGCAGCTCTGGGAGACGACGATGGATCCCGAGAAGAGAATACTTCTCAGGGTAAATATCGAAGAATCCTCGGAGGCGGAGGTAGACATCACATTCTCAACGCTGATGGGAGATCAGGTTGAGCCAAGAAGAGAGTTTATCGAAGCGAATGCCAAGTATGCTAAGAATTTGGACATCTGAGGATTGAGAGTATATACGGAGATTTAAAATGGATGAACACATTTTTGACAATATAAATGATGTCGATATGAAAAAGACGATGGAGTCTTACTATATCGAATACGCGATGAGCGTTATCGCAGCCCGGGCTCTTCCTGACGTAAGAGACGGGCTTAAGCCCGTTCAAAGAAGAATCCTTTACTCCATGACGGAACTCGGAAACAGCCCGGATAAACCGCACAGAAAATGCGCGCGTATCGTCGGCGATACCATGGGTAAATATCACCCGCACGGTGACTCATCCATCTATGAAGCCCTGGTTAAGCTTGCGCAGGACTTTTCCACGAGATATCCGCTTGTTGACGGGCACGGGAATTTCGGTTCCGTCGATGGTGACGGGGCAGCCGCGATGCGATATACGGAAGCGCGTCTGAGCAAAATTTCCATGGAGATGCTTTCCGACATTAATAAGGACACGGTTGACTTCGGACCTAACTTCGACGAATCCGAAAAAGAACCGCTCGTACTTCCTTCAAGATTTCCGAATCTTTTAGTAAACGGTACAAGCGGTATCGCGGTAGGTATGGCAACGAACATTCCGCCACATAACTTAAGAGAAGTTATCAACGCCGTAGTTAAGATTATCGACAATATCGTTGAGCGCGATGCCGATACGGATATCGAAGAGCTCATGGAAGAGGTTCAGGGACCCGACTTCCCGACGGGAGCAGAGGTTCTCGGCAAGTCCGGCATTAACGAAGCCTACAGGACAGGTCGAGGAAAGATAAGGGTTCGTGCCGTATCGGAGATTGAACCCATGGATAACGGCAAGAGCCGTATCGTAGTAACGGAGCTTCCGTTTATGGTAAATAAGGCTCGTCTTATCGAGAAGATCGCGGACCTCGTAAAAGATAAAAGGATAGACGGAATCACGGAGCTTCGTGACGAGTCAGACCGTGTGGGCATGCGAATCGTAATTGAGCTTCGCCGTGACGTGAATGCGAACGTCATCCTGAATCAGCTCTATAAGCATACACAGCTTCAGGATACGTTCGGCGTTATCATGCTTGCGCTTGTAAATAACGAGCCCAAGATTTTAAACCTGAAGGAGATGTTAAAATATTATCTCGCTCATCAGGAAGACGTCGTAACAAGAAGAACGAAGTTCGACCTTAATAAGGCCGAGGAGAGAGCTCACATACTGGAAGGTCTTATTATCGCCCTCGATAATATCGACAGGGTCATCGAGATAATAAGAGGCTCCGCGAATGTGCAGATTGCAAAGGACAGCCTCTGCAAAGAGTTCTCACTTTCCGATGCGCAGGCGCAGGCAATCGTTGACATGCGTCTTCGCGCCCTCACCGGTTTGGAGCGTGAGAAGATTGAGGAAGAATTAAAAGAGCTCCTCGCCAAGATAAAAGAATTAAAAGAGATTCTTGCCGACAGAAAGAAGCTTCTCGGGGTTATCAGAGAAGAGATAACGGAAATCGCCGAGAAGTTCGGTGATGAGAGAAGAACGAAGATAGGCTTTGACGAATATGACTTAAGCGATGAGGATCTCATTCCCGATGAACCGGTTGTCATTTCCAAGACGAACCTCGGCTACATTAAGAGACAGGCGCCCGATAACTTCAAGGCTCAGAAGAGAGGCGGAAAAGGTATCAAGGGAATGCAGACGATTGAAGAGGATTATATCGAAGACCTCTTCATGACGACGACGCATAAGGCGCTTACGTTCTTTACAAGCAAAGGTCGTGTCTATAAGCTTAAGGCTTACGAGATACCGGAGGCTTCCAGAACGTCAAGGGGAACGGCGATTATCAATCTCCTCCAACTTCAGCCGGACGAAAAGATTACCGCCATTATTCCAATCGATTTAAAATCCATCAAGGATGACGATTATCTTTTCATGGCGACAAAGAAGGGTATCGTTAAGAAGACTCCGCTCGGAAGCTTTGCGAATATCCGAAAGGTCGGCATCCAGGCAATTACCCTTAAGGATGATGACGAGCTGATCGGAGTTAAGCTTACCGACGGCGAGAAGAATATCGCGCTTGTCACTGCGAAGGGACTAAGCATCTGCTTTAAGGAAGAGGATGTGCGTGATACGGGAAGAAGCTCCATGGGTGTAAGGGGAATGAATCTTGCAAATGA
>CAJOLA010000021.1 GCA_905235275.1 uncultured Lachnospiraceae bacterium | reverse complement strand
TAGCGTTCCCGAGAGGATTTGAACCTCCGACCTACCGCTTAGGAGGCGGTCGCTCTATCCAGCTGAGCTACGAGAACAAACTGAAGTGGACTTAACGTCCACTTCAGTTGTGAGTTTCTTCGCTTCGCTCGAAACTCACGGGTTATTGGTACTTGTCAGAGGGCTCGATGCCCTCTTCGATTGTGAGTTTTCTCATGCTTCGCATGGAAAACTCACGGGATTTTGGTACCCGTTAGAAGGCTAAACGCCCACTTCAGTTTGGTATTGGTACCCGTCAGAGGGCTCGATGCCCTCTTCATTTTTTACATTTCCGAAAGCTTTACAAGCTTCTCATACTTCGCCTTAGCGTCTGCCTCGGCATTGTCGAAGAGCTTCTTAGCTCTCTCAGGATCACGCTTCTGAAGGTTGATGTATCTGTTCTCACCCATGATGAATTCCTGATAATCCTTTGAAGGAGCCTTCATGTCGAGGATAAGCGGATTCTCGCCTGCCTCTGCTCTTCTCGGATCATATCTGAAGAGATCCCAGTAGCCTGACTGAACGGCAAGCTTCTCTTCTTCGATGGTGAAGCCCATACCCTTTCTGATACCGTGTGAGATACACGGAGCGTATCCGATGATGATTGACGGTCCGTTGAAGCTTTCTGCTTCCTGAATAGCCTTTAAGCACTGGTTCATGTCCGCGCCGATGGCAACCTGAGCAACGTAGATATATCCGTAGGACATGCAGATAGCCGCAAGGTCCTTCTTCTTAACGTCCTTACCTGCTGCCGCAAACTGTGCGATTGCACCGATGTTCGTAGCCTTGGATGCCTGACCGCCGGTATTTGAGTAAACTTCCGTATCGAATACGAAAAGGTTTACGTCATGACCTGATGCAAGTACGTGGTCAAGTCCGCCGTAGCCGATGTCATATGCCCATCCGTCACCGCCGAAGATCCACTGTGTCTTCTTAGCGAGCCAGTCTTTCTTTGCAAGAACCTCTTTTGCCTCTGCGCTTCCGTCTTTTTCAAGAGCCGCGATAAGCTTCTCTGTAGCATTCCAGTTATCGTTAGTTCTCTCAAACGTATCAAAGTATTCGGTGATTGCTTTCTTAAGTTCGCCATCGGATGTTGTATCGTTAATCTTCTCAATCTTGGCAACGAGGTCTGCTCTGTTGGCATCCTGAGCAAGCTTCATACCGAAACCGAATTCCGCATTATCCTCAAAGAGTGAGTTACCCCAAGCCGGTCCTCTTCCGTTCTTATCAACGGTATAAGGTGTTGAAGGTGTTGAACCGCCCCAGATTGAAGAACATCCCGTAGCATTTGCGATAACCATTCTGTCACCGTAAAGCTGTGTTACAAGCTTAGCGTAAGGTGTCTCACCGCAGCCTGCACATGCTCCCGAGAACTCAAGGTACGGAAGTGCGAACTGTGAACCCTTAACCGTTCCCTTGTCAAATTTCTCGAATACTTCAGGCTTATCGGAAAGTGTAAGTCCGTAATCAAAGTATTTCTGGTCTTCCTTATTCTCACCGAACGGCTTCATTGTAAGAACCTCTGCCGCCTTATTTCCGGGACATACGTTTGCACAAAGTCCGCAGCCGAGACAGTCCATAGTAGAAACCGTGATACTGAAGTCAAGTCCGTCAATTCCGGTAAGCGCCTTTGTCTGCATGCCTTCGGGTGCTGATGCCTTCTCGTCTGCATTAAGTACTGCCGGACGGATTGCAGCGTGAGGACATACATATGCACACTGGTTACACTGAACACATTTCTCCGAGTTCCAAACCGGAACGTCTACAGCAACTCCTCGCTTCTCGTAAGCAGCTGTACCCTGAGGAATATTTCCGTCGATTACGTTCTTGAATGCCGATACCGGAAGAGTATCACCCTTGCAGGCATTAACAGCCTTCTGGATATTGTTAACGTAGTCAAGAACCTCTTCTCTTCCTTCCGTCGCTTTGCCGAGGAAATCTTCGTCCTTGGCATCCTTCCACTCTGCAGGAACCGGTACTTCAATAACCTCGTTCGCACCGCGCTCGATAGCCTCGTAGTTCATCTGAACGACATCATCACCCTTCTTTGCATATGAAGCAAGAGCCTTCTCCTTCATGTAGGTGATTGCCTCATCTTCAGGGATGATACCTGCAAGCTTAAAGAATGCTGACTGAAGAATCGTATTAATTCTGTTACCGAGTCCGATCTCTTTTCCAAGCTTGGTACCGTTGATGACATAGAACTTAATGTCGTGCTCTGCCATGTATCTCTTAACCTGACCGGGAAGATGATCGCCGATTGTCTCCGGATCCCATGTACAGTTAAGAAGGAATGTACCGCCATCCTTAAGATCCTGAACCATGTCATATTTCTTAAGGTAAGCCTGTGAATGACATGCAACGAAATCAGCCTTATCTATAAGGTAAGAAGACTGAATCGGAGTCTTTCCGAAACGAAGATGTGAAATCGTCACACCGCCTGATTTCTTGGAGTCATAGTCGAAATAGGCCTGAGCATACATGTCGGTATGATCACCGATAATCTTTATGGAGTTTTTATTAGCGCCTACCGTACCGTCAGCACCGAGTCCCCAGAATTTGCAGGATGTAGTTCCCTCGGGAGCTGCGATAATGGTCTCTCCTCTTTCGAGAGATTTGCCTGTTACGTCATCGTTTATGGCTACGGTGAAGTCAGCTTTGTCTTTATTGTCGAATACGGAAACGATATCCGTAGGTGTCGTGTTCTTGGATGCAAGACCGTAACGGCCGTTAAGAATCTTAACGCCGTCGAACTGAGAACCTTTAAGAGCAGCAACCACATCAAGGTAGAGAGGCTCGCCCGGAGCTCCCGGCTCTTTTGTTCTGTCGAGTACGCTGATTGTCTTAACGGTGTTCGGAAGAACGGAAATAAGGTGCTTAGCTGAGAAAGGTCTGTAAAGACGAACCTTAATCGCACCTACCTTCTCGCCCTTTGCAACAAGATAGTTAACCGTCTCCTCGATGGTCTCGCATGTCGATCCCATGGAAATGATTACGTGCTCCGCATCAGGCGCACCGATATAGTTGAACGGCTTGTAGTCCGTTCCGATCTTCGCATTAACCTTATCCATGTACTCTGCAACCACGTCAGGAAGCGCATCGTAATAAGGGTTGCAGGCTTCTCTTGCCTGGAAGAAGATATCCGGGTTCTGTGCACATCCGTGAAGTGTAGGATGCTCCGGATTAAGAGCTCTCTTCTTAAACTCCTCAACCGCTTCCATGTTGCAAAGTTCTCTTAAGTCTTCATAATCCCATGTCTCAATCTTCTGAAGCTCGTGAGATGTTCTGAATCCGTCAAAGAAATGAAGGAAAGGAACTCTTCCGTCGATAGCCGCAAGATGCGCTACCGCACCGAGGTCCATAACCTCCTGTACGCTTCCCGAGCAGATCATACCGAAACCGGTCTGACGACAGGCATACACGTCGGAATGATCTCCGAAGATGGAAAGTGCGTGTGTGGCGATGGTTCTTGCCGACACGTCAATAACACCCGGAAGCAACTCTCCCGCTACCTTAAACATGTTAGGTATCATAAGAAGAAGTCCCTGGGATGCCGTATATGTAGTTGTAAGGGCTCCGCCCAAAAGTGAACCGTGGAATGCGCCTGAAGCTCCTCCTTCAGACTGCATCTCCACAAGCTTAACCGTATTTCCGAAAATGTTCTGACGGCCCTGTGTTGCCCAGATGTCCGTACAGTCCGCCATCGGAGAAGACGGTGTGATGGGATAGATGGCAGCAACCTCAGTAAACGCGTATGAAACGTGTGCTGCGGCTGTGTTACCGTCCATTGTCTGCATTTGTCTTGCCATAATAACCTCCATAATAAATAAAACTGCGCCGGGCGCAAGATGATATTGTTTTTTATTTTATACAATCCTGTAGGTAATGTAAAGCAAAAACCTTATTTTGTACATAAAAAAAACAGTCATAAGATTACAAAAAAATTCCCCGCATCCGCAGGGAATTTTTAAGTAGAGACTAAAAAAACCGTCCTTAATGAATTGAACCTTCTACAGGACGGTCAGTCATAAAAAGGGCGGCGCAATCAAGTACCGCTCTTTTCGTTTTTGATTATATCATTTTTTCTTTGTAAGTCAAATCATCATTTTTCTTAAAAAACCATTTCTCCAATCTTTGTTTCAGATAAATTCCGCATTCAACTGATCAAGATTCTGAAGTCCGACGGTCCTTTTTACTTCCTCGCCGTTCTTAAAAAGAATAAGCGTCGGTATGGCCTGCACGCCGTACTGTGCGGCAAGGTCTCCCTGCTCATCAACGTTTACCTTTGCCGTCTTAATCTGACCTTCATGTTCCTTCTCGAACTTGGCAAGCTCCGGTGCCTGAAGCTGGCACGGTCCGCACCAGACTGCCCAAAAGTCAACGATTACGGGAATATCTGATTTTAATACTTCTTCTTCAAAATTATCTTTGGTAATTATTACTGCTGACATATTTTTTTCTCCTTTCCGGGCAGTTGCATGCCCCCACCCTCTTTTTCCGGTCATAGATATAAGACGGGAAAAATCTTCTCGTCTTTAGTCTTACTTAATCCGTAAAATTGTCAAAATATCCCTGCACAAGCACAACCGGCGTTCCTTTATCTCCGGAACCGCTGGTTAAGTCGCAGAGCGATCCTATAAGATCGGTCAATTGTCTCGGCGTGGTTCCCTGGGATGCCATATTACCCACAAGGTTATTATCCTTCTCTTTGATTCTTTCGGAAATGGCTTCTTTTAATTCGGCGCCTTTGAGGTCGCTGAAGTCATTATCAGCCAGATATTTAAGCTTAAGCTCGTTTGGCGTTCCGATAAGTCCGTCCGTAAATCCCGGAGATACAACCGGATCCGCAAGCTCCCATATCTTACCCTGGGGATCCTTGAAGGCTCCGTCTCCGTATACCATTACCTCAACGTGCTTTCCGGTTCTCTTTAATATCTCTTCTCTGATCTCTTCCACAAGCTTCTTGCAGTCACGCGGGAAAAGCTTAATCTTATCCTCGGTTGATTTATTGGATCCGAGCAGTCCGTAATTCTCGTTGAATCCGCTGCCGTCTATCGGAGCATTCAAAATATCATCAAGCGTGCATACAACCTTGGCTCCGTTCTTCTCAAGGATGTCCTTTGACTGGCTCCTCTTGTGGATGTCGCAGCAAAGCACATGATCCGTATAGTCAAGAATCGTGCGGATGTTATTCGAGAATATAATCTCAACCTCTGCTCCGCATTCTCTTATAAGATTACCGTAATATTCCACGTAATCAACACCGGTAAATTCGTGCTTTCTGAAACCGAACTTATCACGGTATCCCTTCTCGGTAAGCACGTCATTATAGGGATTTAACCCTGATTCATAGAATACGTCTTCCGGAATAAGGGCATTACCTACTTCATCTGAAGGATAACTGAGCATAAGAGTTATCTTTTCCGCTCCTTTTGCGATTCCCTTAAGTACAATCGCGAATCTGTTACGGGAAAGAATCGGGAATGTCACGCCAATATGGCCGCCTCCCATTTTATTCTTCACGTCTTTTGCTATATCTTCCACGGTTGCGTAATTCCCCTGGCTTCTTGCAACGATGGATTCGGTAACCGCAACGACATCGCGGTCTCTTATTTCAAATCCTTCACTTTGCGCAGCCTCCGTCACGCTGTCCGCCACAATGTTCACGAGGTTATCACCTTCGCGGATTATGGGGCATCTGATGCCTCTGGATACTGTTCCTACTCTTCTTTCGCTCATTTTATGGCTGTTCTCCTTCCAAGCCTGTTACAATTTTCCGTTCTTATTTTAGTTTGCATTTGCTTCTTTGTAAAGAAGAAATTACTTCTTTACTTTTATTACTTTATTTTCGTACTTTTTAAGCTTTTCTATGTATTGCCCCGCTATGTCGCTGAGCGGAACCTTGGCAAGCCTGATATATCCTACCGTCATCGTATCGTTGGTATCAAGAGGTACTGCCGAGTATCCGTCACCGTTTAACTCCTCGCAGAGTATCCCGGAGCACAGGGTAAATGCGTTAAGCCCCTTCATGAGATTAAGCCCCGTGGACCTGTCATCCACCTTTATCACCCTCTTGTAATCATTCGTGCTTAACACCTCTTCGGCAAAATAAAATGAATTATCCTTGCCCTGTTCAAATGATATGCACGGATAATCATAAAGCTCTTCGATCTTAATTTTTTTCTTTTTGGAAAGCGGATTCTCATTTGCAAGAAATACACAGATATTGCAGTCAAAAAGCGGCGTGAACTCTATCTGATCTCTCTTGAATATCTTGTTTAGCGCGTCCCTGTTAAAATCATTCATATACAGTATCCCAAGCTCGCTCTTTAAGGTTTTTACGTTCTCGATAACCTCGCCCGTCTTGGTCTCGTGCATCGCGAATTCATACTCGTCCATGCCGAATTCCTGCACGGTATGAATAAATGCCTCAACGGCAAATGAATAATGCTGTGACGACACGCTGAAATGCTTCTTTCCCGTCTTCTCATCCGTATATCGTTCACAAATCATGTTGTGAAACTCTATCATCTGCCTGGCATATCCCAGAAACTCATCACCCTGCGCCGTAACGGTTATACCCCTGTTGGTCCTGTTAAATATCTGCATCCCGAGCTCTTCTTCCAGGTCCTTAATCGCTTCCGATATGGACGGCTGACTCACAAAAAGCTTCTCAGCCGCTTTATTTATGGATTCATTATCTGCGGCTTCCACCACATAAATCAATTGCTGAAGCGTCATATTCCCCCTCCTTTAATAATCATCAAGAAAATCGTGTTTTACGCCGTCTTTTTTGTAGGAAATCACCGTATCCACATTTACATTCTCCATGCTTCGGAAAATGTTACTCTCCACATACGGATTGAATTCCTTCATCATGGAAATAAGCCTTGCCGTCTCAATTCTTTTGGACTCATCCTCCAGGTTTCTCCCCGCAAGATGATTCTTATCCACACCGCAGTGGTCCGTAAACCTGCATGCGCAGCGCAGGAACGTAAGGCCGTTTTCATCACGCCATCTCTTGATGTCGTCTTCCCTTACCAGATAAAGCGGGCGAATCAGCTCCATCCCCTCAAAATTCGTGCTTTTAAGCTTTGGCATCATGGTCTGAATCTGGGCACCGTAGAGCATCCCCATAAGAATCGTCTCTATTACGTCATCATAGTGGTGGGCAAGCGCAATCTTATTACATCCTATCTCCTGCGCCTTACTGTAGAGGTGTCCCCTTCGCATCCTCGCACACAAATAACACGGGGATTTCTCAACATTTACCACCGTATCGAATATATCCGAGGAGAATATCTCAAGGTCCACTCCCAGAAGCTTTGCATTACTCTCAAGAAGCCTTCTGTTGTGCCCGTTATAGCCCGGATCCATGGCGATAAACCTTACCTCAAACGGAAATTTGTCATGCCTTTTTAATTCCTGAAAGCATTTGGCAAGCAGCATTGAATCCTTTCCGCCGGATACGCATACCGCCACCTTATCCCCCGGAGAAAGCAACTCATATCTGTTAATCGCCTTTGCAAAAGGAGAAAATATCTTCTTATGAAATCTCTTCCTTATGCTTTCTTCTATTTCTTTTTGCCTGTCCAAAATATTATCTTCCAATTCTTCCATTCCGTTAGTGTAAGACTTATTCCTTCCTTTTGCAACTTTAAAGCATTAAAAAAAGTCCCCGCTTAAAAAGCGATGGGACTTCCCAACATTACTCTGATTCTATCTCAACTTCAACAGATCCGCCACCCCAAGCTTCTTTTTCAGTTGCCTTGGTATTATTGCCCGGGTTTTTGCTTATACTGTCGTTGACATAACTGTCATAGTCCTTAACAGAACCACCTACATCCACGTTTCCGGCGCCCTCTTTGCCTCGGAATTCATCAGCATTGCTGTTTGTATCCTTCTTGGCAGGCTGTGTAGTCTGCTGGGTCGTCGTCTGTGTGCGCTGTTGACTGCTGCTGCTACTTGATTGCGTTGAAGAACGCTGTGTCGTAGTTGTCGTTGTAGTCGTTGTTGATGTCTGCGCGTTCTGAGTATTCCGGTTAGATGCCTGTGCGTTCTGCTGAGCTTCAGGAGCTTCGGTCTGTGCCGGTTGCGCTGCTTCGGTTGCCTGCTGTGTCTCAGCCGGCTGAGCAGTTGCCTCTTCCTTCTTCTGTGCCTGGTCAGCTCCCGCTGCCATGCCGGCTACTGCTGCATTACCTTGCGCTTCAGTGGTAACCTGGGGTTCATCAATGATATTGTTAATCGTTGCAATATCCGTATTATTTCCACCCAATAAGGTTGTCAAAATGATGGCTACGGCCGCTGCTATGCCTCCAAGCACGCCTATAACTATCCAAAACTTCCCATTTATACGCATTCTCATTTTAACCACCTCCTCCTTATAAAAGTATAGCTAACAGGGGATTTTCCCTCCCCCTCTACCTGGATTATAACACTTCAGAAACAAAAGTAAACCCATTTAGTATGATATATGTAAAGGTTTTTTAAGAAAATCGACTCATTTTCTTAACATTTATCCCCCTTACTATTAATAAAATTCAAACCAAAAAAGACGGCACCCGCATATTGCGATGCCGGCTTTTTTAAGGGGATTAAAGACCTTCCACGAACTGATCTGCGCCGATGTTTTCAACAGTTTTAGCCTCTTCTTCAGCGGCCTTCTTTGCCTGCTGTTCCTGAATAATCCTTTCAGTCTCGGCATCGCTGCCTATCTTCTCATTGACAGTCTCAGTCTTTGCGGTGGTCTTTGTTTCTTTCTTAGTCTCCTCTTTCTTTGCTTCCTGCTTTGCAGGCTCAGCCGTCTTTGTTGTCTGAGTCTGTGCGGAAGTATTAGAGGATGACGCAGCCTGTGTATTTCTTACAGTCTGTGTATTGGATGACTGCGTTGTCGCAGCCTGTGTTGCTGCGGGAGCTTCTTCAGCTGCCTCTGTAGCTGTCTCTGTAGCTGTCTCAGCCGGAGCTTCAGCCTTCTTGGTCTCAACCGTTGAAGCGCCTGCAATGGCTGCTGCAGCCGTCTTGGCATCAGTGCTCTTCTGGTCTACTTTATCATCGTCAAGACCTGCGGTCTGAGAGCTCATGCTTGCGGTACCGACATACTTTACAGTCTGCTTATCAACCATCATAAACACTGTGCCGCACGTAAGTAACGCGCCTGCAATACCGGCTGCGATAATCCCCTTCTTCCCAATTCTAATTCTCATTTCGTATTAATCCTCCATCTATCCAAAAAAAGCTTCTTTGTGAATTCTTTAACATTATACACCCTTTACCGGGAAAATACAAGTTAAATTTTTGTCAAAGTATTAAAATTGTTGATATTATCGGTATTATTCGAATTTGTTAATTCTTTAACATTATACTCCTGTGTCCGCGTGAATTCAAGTTAAAAATTTGTCAATCTTTAAAATTGTACAAAAAAAATACAAGCGATTATCGCTTGCATAAAAATACTATCTATTCTCACTTGCATAAAAAAATACAAGCGATTATCACCTGCATAAAAAATCCAAGTGAAGAACACTTGGATTTTTAATAATATCCGAACTTTTCCAAATCTTCGAATTAATAATTCTCAGCGTGAACCTCGAAGAAGCTCTGAGGATGATTACATGTAGGACAGACCTCCGGCGCCTCTGTTCCTACCACGATATGTCCGCAGTTTCTGCACTCCCATACCTTCACTTCGCTTTTCCTGAATACTTCCTGCATCTCAACGTTATTAAGCAATGCACGGTATCTTTCTTCGTGGCGCTTCTCAATAGCCGCAACCAGTCTGAACTTCTCTGCAAGCTCCGGGAATCCTTCCTCGTCTGCCGTCTTGGCAAAGCCGTCATACATATCCGTCCACTCATAGTTCTCGCCCTCTGCCGCTGCTTTAAGGTTCTCAGCCGTATCGCCGATACCCTGAAGTTCTTTAAACCACATCTTCGCATGCTCTTTTTCGTTGTCAGCCGTCTTTAAGAAAAGTGCCGCAATCTGCTCGAAGCCCTCTTTCTTGGCTTTGGATGCGAAATATGTATATTTATTTCTTGCCTGTGATTCTCCTGCAAAAGCAGCCTCAAGGTTTTTCTCCGTCTGTGTTCCTGCGTATTTGTTTGCCATAGTGTTATCCTCCTTATAATTATTTTTTTACCTTTTCATTATACCATAGAAGTTTATTATTATTTCAAAAAATCTTTTATGGCTCTTGCATCTCTCCTGCCCTTTTTATACATCTCCATACTTCCCGCCTTGTTCTTCTTAAGCATGCCGACGTTGTCGATATTGTCGGGCGCGATAATAAGGAGCCTGCCTTCGTCTCTGTACTTTAAGGCAAGCTCAATCTGCTTATTATAAAGCTCGGATCTTTTTGCTAAGCGTCTTGCGGCATTCGGATATTTGCGGGCGATAAGATGCGATCTTCTTACGTCCTTCTTAACGGTACGAAGCTTGTCAATCGGTCTTGTAAGTATAAGAACACATTTATCACAGCCTGCTTCAAATGCCTTTTTAATCGGAACCGGGTCGCTTATGCCTCCGTCATAATATTTTCTGCCTCTGAATTCATAGGGTTTATTCACAATCGGCACGCAGCTTGAGCACTTAATCGGACCGTAATCGTCCTGCTCCATGTCATCTTTTGTAAAATAGTGCGGCTTTCCCGTCTCGGCATCGGTTGCCACTATTACATACTCCATTGGATTTGCCATTATGGCATCAAAGTCAAGAGGTCCCTCTCCGCCGGAATTACTGAGAGTCCCGTAAACATAATCAAGGTCTATAAAAGATCCTTTTTTTAAATAGTTCCCGAGACTCATATATTCTTTTCTGTATGAGTAATCCGTATAGAACGGGATATTTCTTTCGTATTGTCCGCTTATAAATGATGCCAGATTGGCAGCTCCTGCCGATACTCCTATACCATAGTCGAACTTAATGCCGTTCTTTAAGCACCAGTCCATAACTCCCGCGCCGTATATATCGCGCATTCCTCCGCCTACATCAATTATTCCGGTTTTCAATGTCTCTTTTCTCCTTTTTCCATTTCTTTATGGCTTTCAGACGTTCTTTATATTTCTCTTCGAATCCCTGCTCAGTCGGTTTGTAATATTCCCGCCCGGCGAGGTTTTCAGGCATACACTCCATCTCCGACATCTTCTCCTGAGTATTATGGGCATATACATAACCTTTGCCGTAATCCAGGTCTTTCATAAGCTTCGTCGGTGCGTTTCGAATATGCAGCGGCACCGGCTCCGCAATCGTGGAAAGGGCATCTTCCTTTGCCGAAAGGTAAGCCGTCTCCATCGCATTGGACTTCGGCGCCATGGCCATGTAAATGACCGCCTGCGTAAGATGAACGCTGCACTCCGGCATCCCAATAAAATGACATGCCTGATATGCCGCCACCGCCTGCTCCAGAGCGCGGTAATCGGCAAGCCCGACATCCTCGCTTGCAAATCTCACAACTCGGCGCGCGATATAAAGCGGGTCTTCCCCCGCTTCAAGCATTCGCGCAAGCCAGTACACCGCCGCATCCGGGTCGGAATTTCTCATCGACTTATGCAGCGCCGATATAAGGTTGTAATGCTCTTCCCCGTGCTTATCATACAGAAGTGACTTTTTGGACGTGCACTGCTCAAGCGTCTCATCCGTCACGGTGATTTTTCCCTGTCCGTCAACGTCACCGTTAAGTACGACCATCTCGAGAGTCGACAGCGCGCCACGCGCGTCTCCGTTTGCAAAAACTGCAATCTTCTCAAGCGTGTCATCGGAAATGTCGATGTCCATATCGCCAAAACCCTTACTTCCCGTAAGCGCGTTATGCAGAAGCTTTACGATATCCTCCGCCGAGAGGCTCTTTAGCACGAATACCTTGCATCTTGAAAGAAGAGCGGCATTAATCTCAAATGACGGATTCTCCGTAGTGGCACCGATAAGAATTATGCTTCCCTTCTCGACAAAGGGAAGAAACGCATCCTGCTGCGCCTTGTTAAATCTGTGTATCTCGTCCACAAATACTATGGTGCGCTCGCCGTAGCGTCTGTTTTCCTCCGCCTGCTGCATCACGTTACGAATGTCTTTTATCCCGCTTGTCACCGCACTGAAGTCGATAAACTTCGACTTGGTCGTATGCGCTATTATCCTGGCAAGCGTGGTTTTTCCGACTCCCGGCGGCCCCCAGAATATCATGGAAGATATTTGGTCCGATTCTATAAGGCGTCGAAGAACCCTGCCCTCGCCAAGCAGCTGATCCTGACCCACGTATTCGGCAAGAGACTCAGGTCTCATCCTTTCCGCGAGCGGTTCCGGAACCATGTTTTCAAAAAATGACATCTGCTCCATGAGTACATCCTTAAGCATTTTTATATAGGCATTATAATAACACTTTTGGATATATCAGTACAGTTACAAAACGGCAAAAAAGACTGCCGCGACAGCTGCGGCCGCACCCCCGATATAGGCATATTTCTTTTTCTTCGGTATGGTCTTTTTCTCCTCCTCGATTATCTCATCTATCTTTTTCTCATCATAGAGCTCCTCGAAGATATCGTCTTCCGGCAGCTTAGGTTTCTCGAAAACAACCACTTCCTTTTGAGCGCTCTCTCCCTCCGTCTTAAGGTCGAAGATGTTTTCCGGATTGAAATTATCAACCGACATCTTCTGATAGATATCATAAAGCTTCATAATGAATTCCTTATCGGCATTCTTGTTTATCTTCTTTAATACCTTCTCCCAGACGGCTCTTAACCCTAAGCGAAAGCTGCCCCGGTTTTCCTCACTCTTAAACCTTCCCGGGATATAGACGAATTCATATCTGTCCTTTTCCGTATTAAAAAAAAGCGTATCGGAATCAAGTAAAATATCGTCTATATCAAGCATATATTCCCTGACCGATTCGGTCACGCGTATTATGCTTTCGCAAAGCATCTCAACGTCCTTTACTTCCATCACGTCATTATCGTTTTGGAACATCTTTGCAAATGCCCTGCACCCCGTTGTCTCATAATAATATGAAGCCTCTCCGTTGAATTCCCGAAGCTTCACGGGCAAAAGTCCCGGAACTCTGTTTTCCAGAATCATCTTCTCGGTAAAATCCTTTTGCTCTTCGCATACGGGTACAACGCCGTATTCTTTGTTATTCTCTCTTACTATGGTAAATTCCATCATCCTTTTCCTTTCTCTTTATTCATAATGGTCTGCAGCCCGTGCCACTTTCTTAAATCCGCGGCCGGGTTATTCGTCTTGATTTTTTCGGTTATATCAATGAACCCGGCGGTGGGAAATATCGGAACCTTGGACGTGGGTTTTGCAATCACCCTGATTGAAGTCTCGCTTTTATTTGTCGTATTAACAAAGACGTGCACGTCCCTCATAAACATCGCGTCGTTTACCACCTGCTCTTTTAAGTCTTCCGATATAATCCCCTCACGCGTAAGCACGGGACTTGCGCTTGTCATCTGTTCAAGGCGTATGCCCTCTTTCCAGGTCGACGCCTTTATCATGATTACGTTACGCGCATAAAAACCGGACGCCATAAGGGCGAGAATTATAAACACAAAAAGCGGAATGATAAAGGAACTCTCCACCGTAAAAGATGCGCTAAGTTTTCTTTTCATAATCCTCACCCCAACAGTCCCGCAACCGTTACGCCTATACCCATAAACGGGATAAAGGCAAATCTTGTCTTTCTGTCCGCCTTCTTCATAAGCATCCTTATCAGGCAGTAAAGTGCGCACACTACGGATGCGATAAACATCGCGGTCACCGATTTTTCAAATCCGATTGTCACTCCCGCTATTCCAAAGACCGCTATGTCACCCGCGCCTATCCCAAGACCCGTGAGCTTTTTTATCGCAAAAAGAATTACCGCAGGCATCGCGCCGATGATGATCCTCTCGGGGTCAAAACCGTAAGCCGCAATGCTCCATGCAAATGCGCCCGAAAAATAAATGATAAGCGAAATGAGCGACACTTGATTTTTTCTTATATCGTTAATCCCCAGAAATGTCAGGAACCCGATATGGATAATCATGGTTATGATATCCGTTAATTCCATCTTAAAAACCTCTTTATTCTTTTGAACATTTTCTTCTGTTACCAACCTGCGAAATGGGAATCTCTATAATCTCATGCTTTATCTTTACGCACTTCGGATTCGTATGATATCTGTCGCCGTACTCCGTGATATATACAACCGGAGGCTTAACCGCCACCTTCGCACTGCAGCCCTCGCACTCGTAGTACTTGGCGCCTCCCGCATTCCTCTTGGAAGGAATCTGCGCAAACGCACACTCCGACACCTTCGGCGCTATATAGGTACATTCCCTGTCCTCGTGATACACGGTCCCGTACGGCGTGATGTAAACCATCCGCTCATTGGCAAGAGAGTTTTTCATGAAGGTATCTCCGAGCCACGCGTAGGTGTCGCAGTCCTGGTTTACATATACCTTACCCAGTCCGAATATCGAAAACGGCTGCTTAATCTGATAGCTGATTCCTATCCTCATATCAGCCCCTTCCGAAAACATACGGGTGGAATCAAGCCTAATCCCGGACACCCCGCCTTCTATATAAGAGCTTCGGATATTCTCAGCCCCGATATTTGCATAAAAGGCTGAGCTAAGTGTTGCAAATGCCGCACTCTTCATGGAAGCGACATTCACCTCTTCCTTACTCTTGCCAAGCGAATACGGAATCGCGCTCACCTGTCTCAGACTCTCATGCATTACGTGACGCACTCTCATCTGTACACCGAGCGATATGATAAGCGTGATAAGAACGGTAAGTCCGAATACCACAAGAGGCACCACAAGCGCCGCCTCCACGGCCATGGAAGCGGCAAGCCTCTTACCCTTTCTGCTTCGAATACGCATATTCATACTCCCTTAAATATTCCTGCCTTCCGAAAGGCAAAACGAAGTCGCCCGTTATGCCCATCGAGAATATGCAGTTTCTCATCCTGAAATCGCGATTCCCTTTTCTTATCATTCTCATCTCTATCAGATCCATCGATCTTGCACACTGCACGGACGTATTCCCGATGAGGATCAGTCGAAGATAGTCCTTATAATCAAATCCCTTTTTGTTGTCGGCCGTACCGTTTAAGTTGCCCTTTAGCACTCCCTCAAGCGAAAGATTCCATGAATCGGCGCCCTTGATAAATGCGACCTTCTTTCCCCCGTAAAGGTTTTTTAGATCTACAACCGACTCTGCTCCGGCCCAGAGTGCCATCACCGCATACTCCGCCGCCTTTATTATCAGAGGGTTCAGCGTCCATCCGAAAAG
>CAJOLA010000020.1 GCA_905235275.1 uncultured Lachnospiraceae bacterium | reverse complement strand
CATTTCTCTATACTCCTTTTATGTAAAAAAATCACGTGTCTTTTGGAACACACTTTTGCAATTATAACACAATTTGATTTTTAAATAAAACGTTATAAAATGATATGAAATAACCTAAGGAGATGGGTGTCATGTTTGAGATTAAAAATGTTGAGGTTAAAGAAGTTGATTTTCTTGCCGAGAAGGCGGGAGAGGTCTGGAGAGAGATTTATTATCCTCTGGTGGGAGAGGGCATGACCGATTACATGATTGAAAAGGTGCAGTCGGCACATGCCATAAAGGATCAGATTGAAAATCAGGGATATGAATATTACTGGCCGATGCTTGACGGTGAGAGAGCCGGCTTTTTTGCCATGTATCCGCGTGATGACATGATGTACATCAGCAAGTTTTATCTCTTTAAAGATTTCCGTGGAAAGAGGCTTTCGTTTAAGATGATGGACTTTGTAAAATCGGAAGCAAGGGCAAGGGGTCTGAAAGGCGTATTCCTAAACGTTAACAAAAAGAATGAACGTGCAATTAAGGCTTACGGCAGACTGGGTCTTACGAGACTAAGAGATGAAGAGGAAGACGTGGGTCAGGGCTACCGCACGAATGACTACATAATGGGCGTTTACTTTTAAAAAAACCCGGCATCCTATGATGCCGGGTTTTGTTACTAAATATTAATTATTATGCTTCGTATCTGTCAGGTTCTTCCTGATAATCTTCCTGTACGGGTACGTATGTGTATTCTCCGGTTTTTGAGCTGATGGGCGTTGCCTTTGCCTGCTGTAGCTCTTCTATGTCATCAATCGTGGAAGAGTTGGTGTGCTCGATCGGTTTCCACTTAATCTTGGCAAAGATGGCAACGAACGACATCGGAATATATGTGCACATGTATATCGGATAAGTAAGCGTGTAAAGGAGCTTCTTGGAACCGGAGGCATGTATGTGGTTCCACTCGAATACCGTGGCGATAAATCCCTGTATGTAGTTGATTACATAATAAACTATAATTCCCGAAGCGAATGCCCATAAAACATCGGGTACCATCTGCGTGGCTTTATCATAATTAACTATGTTAATAACAACTGCCAGAATTGAAAGACCAAGCGTTACAAGGTTGAAGATCATGGACGGTGCAAGGAACATAAACATGTCATATCTGGAAAGGAAAAGTTTTTTGTCCTTGAACATACAACGGCAAAGACCTCCGCCGTAATGAACCATGACCTGAAGGAATCCCTTCGCCCAGCGCACACGCTGTCTCCATGACTGAGCAAACGTAACGGGCTGCTCATCATAAAACATCGCATCTTCCGCATATCCGATTTTGTGTCCGCGGATTATGAATTCCGTGGAAAGCTCGATGTCCTCGGTAAGGAGGAAATACGGCCAGCCGTCATGTACTTCAAGAATGTCCGGCGTAAACATATATCCGGTTCCCGATACGGTCGCGCTGCAGTGGAACATGTTTCTTGGTCTGTTAAGGAACTGAGCCTCTCTTATGAAAGCAAGAGAGTGACCGGCAGATATCCAGTTAGTGCCGAAGTTCTTGGAGTTCCTGTAGCCGGTAATGACGTTGTAGCCTTCGGCATGCTTCTCATCGATTGCGCGAATGAAGTTCCTGTCGACAACGTTGTCCGCATCAAATATCACATAGCCGTCGTAATCACGGAAACCGCCTGACTTTGCTTTCATTTGAGCAAAGAAATAGGAGAGGGCATACCCTTTTCCTATCTGGCTCATATTAAACCTCTCGCAAACGAATGCACCTGCATTACGGGCTGCCTCGGCGGTATTATCCGTGCAGTTGTCTGCAATGACAAAGATATCCATCAGTTCCGACGGGTAATTCTGTCGCTTAATACTGTCTATAAGATTGCAGATAACATTCTCCTCGTTTCTTGCGGCAATGATAAATGCGTATCGGTTTTTCTCCTCGGATACGGGGTCTCCCTTTTCCTTATATGTACCTTTTTTCTTCATGAAAAAAGTATGGGCATCCTTACCCATGGCCGCAAAAAAGAATACGATCTGATATGCAAAAGCAATCGCTACAAAAATAGCAAGAAATGTACTTATTCCGTTTACAAATGCCATTTTAAACAATCCCTTCCGTTCACAAATTAATTCCCATTTCTAAGCAGATTATAGCATTCAGTTTAAAATTGTCAACATTGTGTTAACAATTTAGCCACATTTAGTTAATATTTTTAAAAGTAAATGCCCTGTGCTATAATCAAAAAAATAAATTCAGAACGTTAATTCGGAGGCAAAATGATTTCATATGTAAAAGGAACACTGGCAGATGTGGCGGGCGACAGAGTGGTCGTTGAATCGGGAGGATTCGGTATCAACATACTTGTACCGGCCTCGGTGATTAATGCATTGCCGGAAAAAGGCTCTGAGGTAAAGATACATACATATATGAACGTAAGGGAAGATGCCATTACGCTTTTCGGATTCCTGAATTTGGATGACCTGGAGATATTCAAGCTCCTGATAAATGTAAACGGCATCGGACCGAAGGGCGCGCTTTCCGTTTTATCATCCATTACGCCGGATGAATTAAGGCTCGCGGTTCTTACGGGTGACACCGCTAAGATTGCGACGGCGCAGGGAATCGGTAAGAAGACGGCAGAGCGTGCCGTGCTTGAACTAAAGGATAAAGTAAGCACGGTGGTGCCGGCAAGCAGCGTGGCAAATGACATCCCTGCGGCAGCAGGCGCATCGGCCGAGGCTATTCAGGCGCTTATGAGTCTTGGCATATCCGAAAGAGACGCGGCTCTCGCAGTATCGGCCGTAGAAAGAAAAGAAGACATTACGTCGGAAGAACTTATAAAAGAAGCTTTGAAAAATATCTGATAAGAGGTGCATATGGAGAACCGTATAATTTCAACCAATCTGTTGCCGGAAGATGAGGTGAGCGAAAACTCCCTCCGTCCGCGCTCCCTTGATGAATACATAGGGCAAAAGAAAGTCCGCGACAACCTCTCTGTATACATGCAGGCCGCAAAAAAAAGAGACGAGGCACTCGACCACGTTTTGCTTTACGGACCTCCGGGACTTGGTAAGACGACGCTTGCCGGAATCATTGCCGAGGAGATGGGATCGCATCTTAAAGTGACGTCGGGTCCCGCAATCGAGAAGCCGGGAGAGATGGCCGCGATTTTAAACGGCTTAAATGAGAAGGACATACTTTTTGTGGATGAGATTCACAGACTTAACAGACAGGTTGAAGAGATACTTTATCCCGCGATGGAGGATTTCGCGATTGACATTATGATAGGAAAGGGCGCAACCGCAAAATCCATCCGCCTGGATCTGCCGAGGTTTACGCTGGTGGGTGCGACCACGCGGGCGGGACTGCTTTCCGCACCTTTAAGAGACAGGTTCGGTGTCGTAAGCCACCTTGAGTATTATTCAAATGAAGAGCTTGAGCAGATAATCTCAAGATCTGCCGATGTGCTTGGGATTGAAGCCGAGACACAGGGCATAGCAGAGATTGCCAAAAGATCAAGGGGGACACCCAGACTTGCCAACAGGCTTTTAAAGAGGGTAAGGGATTACGCCCAGATAGAGTTTGACGGCATCATTACAAAAGAAGTGGCCGATTATGCGCTTAAGCTTCTTGATGTCGATAAGAACGGTCTCGACGGCAATGACAGAAAATTCTTAAGTGTCATGATAAGCCAGTTCAAGGGAGGGCCTGTCGGGCTTGAGGCACTTGCCGCATCAATCGGTGAGGATGCGGGAACTCTTGAAGAAGTATATGAGCCCTATCTTGTGCAGAACGGATTCGTAAACAGGACTCCGAGAGGACGTGTCGCGACCGTGAAAGCATATGAAGGATTAGGTATTGAAGTACCTGAAGATAAATAATATAATATGTAACGAAAATAAAAAGCGGAGAAAAGGCTATGGCTGATAAGACTGAAATAGAAGTGCTCATAGACGGTAAGGTTTACAAGGTATCCGGCTATGAAAGTGTGGAATATATCCAGAAAATAGCTAATTATATCAATGCGAAGGAAAGAGACCTGAAGGCTAAGGGTATTTACAATCGCATCCCGAATGCTCTCAGGGCTTATCTTATGGATCTTAACATTGCCGATGATTATTTTAAGGCGATGAGCGAGAATGATAAGTTAAAGACCGAGCTTGAGAAGAAGAACAGGGATATATATGAAGTAAAGCATGAACTTGCAAAGCTTCAGACACAGCTTGCACGTCTTAAAAGAGGTGAAACCCCGGAATATGACACCGATTCCGACGTAAGAACCACAGGTGGTATGTTTGACGGGAACTGATATGAATAAAAAGACAGAGTTACTGGCTCCGGCGGGTACACTTGATATTTGCAAAGCGGTTATTAATGCCGGTGCGGATGCGGTATACCTGGGAGGTCATATGTTTGGCGCTCGTGCATTTGCGGGTAATCTTGAGGAGGAAGAGATTCTTGAAGCTCTTGATTATGCCCATGCCCGAAGCGCCAATATTTATTTAACGTTAAATACCCTCCTTGAAGAAAAGGAGCTAAAAAAGGCTTATGATTTCTTAAAGCCTTTATATCTGTCCGGGCTTGACGCCGTGATAGTCCAGGACTTCGGTGTTTTGAAAATGGTACGTGAATGCTTTCCGGATCTGCATGTCCATGCGAGCACGCAGATGGCGGTAATGGGAAAGGACTTTGCAAAATATCTTGGTGAGTACGGTGTAAACCGCGTGGTGCTGCCAAGAGAATTCACTCTCGAAGAAGTGAGGGAGTTTGCTTCTTTTACGGATATTGAGCTTGAAGCCTTCGTGCACGGAGCGCTTTGCTACTGTTATTCGGGGCAGTGTATGCTTTCCGCAACGCGCGGCAAAAGAAGCGGTAACAGAGGGACGTGCGCTCAACCGTGCAGGTTCGAATATGAGCTTTCGGGCAAAAGGGGAAGGTTTCTCAGCGCAAAGGACATTGCGACGATTGAGCATTTGCCCGAGATAGCGGATGCCGGCATTTATTCATTTAAGATAGAAGGGCGCATGAAGAACGTAAATTACGCCGCCGGAGTAACCTCCATCTACAGAAGATATATGGATAAGTATCTTGCCGGTGAGGATTACAGAGTCGACCCGCAGGATTTAAATGACCTTTTGGACCTATATAACCGCGGGGGATTTTCAAAAGGCTTCTTTATGGAAGAAAAGGGGAAAAATCTCATTGAGTTTAAAAGACCGAATCACAAAGGGACGGACGCTCTTAAGGTGCTTGAGAATGTAAAAGGGCGAATCACCTTTGAGGCGCTTGAGGTCATTCATAAAGGCGACGTATTCGAGACCGGACCGGAAAGCTCTTTTACTTCGGGAAGTGACTTAGAGCCCGGTGAAAGGCTGGAGGTGAATCTGCCTGCAAGCCTTGGCTTAAAGAAGGGGCAGATTATTTACAGGGTAAATAATGCGGCTCTGCAAAGCTTCATCGCGGAAACCTATGTTGATTCGGGAAAAAAGATCGGTATAGATATGGAGTGCATTTGCAGGAAAGGCGAGCCTGCGCGACTGACAGTAACGCATACCGCAAGCGGCGTGAGTGCGACGGTGGAGGGTGAGACGGTGCAGGAGGCGCTTAAAGCATCCGTATCCCCGCAGGATATAAGGCAAAGGCTGCTTAAGCTCGGAGATACGGACTTTGAGGCGGGCGAAGTTAAAGTGGAAGCCGGTGACGGGATTTTTATTTCAAATGGCGGCATCAACAGACTGCGCAGAGACGCGCTTGATGAGATAATTTTACAAATTCGAAAAAAATGCGTTCAAATGCGCCAATGCTTTGATTATGTGGGAAATGATGATATAATGGGCGGGAGTATGTTTAATATGCGAAAGCTCAATGTGTCTGTATGTAGTATCGAACAATTATGTGAGGTACAAAATGCAGACGGGGTTTCACGAATTTACGTTCCGTATAATTTATTTTTTGAAGCCGCAGACAAAGGAATTATTTCCGAATGCCGTAATGCAGGTAAAGAGATTTTCATTTCTTTGCCGTATATTATGACCGAGGAGAATTCCGGACTCCTAAAGGGATTCATGTCTGAGCTTACTGAGGATGATGCGGACGGAATTATGGTTCGAAGCCTTGATGAGGCATTGTGTGTCGGTGCAATGAAGAGGTCGGGTACTTACTGCGGACCTTTAAGAACGGTCACCGATTATAATGTATACACATACAATCACAAAGCCATGGAATTTGTAAAAGAGGCACTTGAAGGCGCAGGTCTTAAATTCGAAAGCTTTACGCTTCCGGTTGAGCCGGAGACGGAGAATCTTTCGGATATTCCGTATATCGGAAGCAGGCAGCAGCTTGCCTACGGAAGGATTGTAGCCATGCGGACCAAGCACTGCGTTCGCAGGAATACAAAAGGCTGTGACCGGGCGTTTGGGACTGAGACTCTCGTGTACGGGAAGGACAGATACCCGGTGATGTGCTTTTGTGATTACTGTATTAATGTTGTTTTTGATTCGCGTATGACGGATATTATCGACGAGGTAAATGTCCCTGAAAAAGCGTGCGCGGATTGTTTGAGACTGGACTTTACTACTGAGGATTCTGCCAAAGTCAGAGAAGTCCTTGGCAGATTGTAACATGGAGGAGTATATGGATTTTGCTGATGTAGCCAAATACATATTTATAGGCCTTTTCTCGTTGTACACCCTGTTTACTTACATGGGGTCAACCGTTCATGACAAAAAGGCCTTAAAATTTGTATATTTCGTTCAGAACGGTACTACATTCGTAATACATCTTATCGGATACATAGTTTTGTATCTGCAGGCGGGCGACATGAAATTTATCGTGTTGTATATTTTTGAATTCGCCCTGCTTTTTGCCACGATTGTTGTTTACGACCTGGTTTATCCGAAAGCCTCAAGGCTCCTGGTTAATAACATGGTGCTGCTTGAGGTTGTCGGATTTATATTTATAGCCAGAATTAATTATGACGAGGCTGTAAGACAGACGGTACTTGCGGCGATAGGAACGGTCATCACGTTCTTTGTTCCGGCATTCCTAAGGAATGTCAAGCAAATGAGAAACTGGGGCTGGGGATTTGCCCTTATCGGATTTATCGCGCTTGTCATAGTACCGATTTTCGGTCGTACCGTTAACGGAGCCGATCTTGCACTCAGGTTCGGTGATGCCTTCACCATTCAGCCGAGTGAGTTTGTAAAGATACTGTTCGTGCTTTTTGTGGCATCCGTATTTAATAATCTTAAAAGCTTTAAGCAGATTGCCATCGTCAGTGCGGTAGCTTTCGCACATGTGGTAATACTGCTTGTTTCAAGAGACTTGGGAACGGCGCTTATATTCTTTGTGGCATACTTTGCGATGATCTACGTGGCCACCCAAAAGGTGTATTATCTGGCGGCGGGAGCAGGAATCGGAATTCTCGGTGGATTTTTGGCAACAAAGATATTCTCTCATGTTCAATCAAGAATTGACGGTTGGAGAGACCCGTTCGGTACTTATCAGACGTCCGGATGGCAGGTTGCGAGATCGCTTTTCTCCATTGCTGCCGGCGGTTGGCTTGGCGTGGGACTTGGAAAAGGCTTGCCCTCATCCATAGTCTTTATTGAGAACGACTTTATGTTTACCGCCATAACGGAAGAGATGGGCGGTATTGTCGGAATCGCCATTATTCTGATATGTCTTAATAACCTGATACTGATGATGGGAATAGCTTCAAGATGTAATACGTTATTCTACAGACTTGTTGCAGTCGGACTCGGAACCATGTACGGCTTCCAGGTATTCCTGACAGTCGGCGGTGCCATCAAGCTTATTCCTCTTACGGGTGTTACATTACCGTTTATAAGTTACGGAGGAAGTTCTCTTATTGCATCACTCATAGTATTTGCTTTGATCAACGGTATGTATACCATGCGTGAGGATTGATTAAGGGGGAAAGAAATTGGGACGCAACGATAACGATAAAAATAAAGGCCGGTTGGACGACGATTATCAGTTTGACTGGGAAAAAGAAGAAAATAAAAAAGTAAAAAACAAGCGTGCGACCTCGTCCGACAAAGCTGAAAAGAAAGCTCAGGCTGCAAAAGCCGGGGAAGCAAGAGAGGCCGAGAAAGCTAAAAAGAAAGCTCAGGCCGCAAAGGCCGGAGAGGCTTATCGCGCTAAGAAGGCTTCAAGGGCGAATGATGTTCATAGGAGACGTAAAGGTCATCGTAACATCGAGACTAACGTGATTTCTTTTGCTTTCGTCGGTATCTTCGCCATCATGATTATATATTTCATATATTTCCAGACGTCCCAGGCGACTGAGATAGCGGAGAGTCCTCTTAATCCGAGGAATGCATCGACGGTGGAGGTTCCTGATCCGATAAGAAGAGGAACGATTTACGCTGCCGAAGGAACGGTTCTTGCGCAGACAAGATTGGATGACGAAGGAAAGGAATACCGTTCCTATCCTACGGGAATGCTCTTTAGTACGCCCGTCGGTATGGCGCGAGGAGGCGGAAGCGGAATTGAAGGTAAGCTAAGCGATGACCTGACGACATCATCACACGATACGCTTGTTGAGAAGAGAAGCGCGGGACTTGAAGAAGATCAGAAGCAGTATCAGGGAAACAGTGTATATACGACGCTTCTTCCCGATCTGCAGGAGGTCGCATACGAAGCGCTCGGAGATGACAAGGGTGCGGTGCTTGCGATAGAGCCTGCCACCGGTAAGATTTTATGTATGGTTTCCAAGCCTACATATGACCCGAATAAGGGCGGAACGGATTATGATGAATGGGCGGCTCTTCCCGATGAAGATTCGGTTCTTATTAACAGAGCGACTCAGGGTCAGTATCCGCCGGGATCGACGTTTAAGGTATTTACGGCGATCGAATACATGAAGGAAAACCCCGACACCTATAATAACTTCAGATATACCTGCAGAGGTACGACACATCCGCCGGGAGGCGCGACCATCAGCTGTCAGTACAGAACGGCTCACGGCAGTGAAGATATTACAAAGGCGTTTGTTGTTTCATGTAACTGTGCATTTTCAACGATAGGTCTTGACCTTGATTATCAAAAATACAGAGAGACTGCCGAAGCATTCGGATTTAATTCAAAGCTTCCGATCGATGACATCGAAAGCTACGAAAGCAAATTCTACATCGACAGTAAATCAAGCATGAGTGAGGTTCAGGAGACGGCGTTCGGTCAGGGTAATACCATGATTACACCGCTTCAGAATCTTATGATAACGGCGACGGTTGCTAACGGCGGAACCATGATGAAGCCATACCTCGTTGACAGGGTGGAGGCTGCTGACGGTACCGTGATCAAGAAGAATGCGCCAATCATTCATAAGAGCGATTTACTGACGGAAAAAGAGTCGACTGCCATGAATGAACTTATGCGCCAGATGGTAAGTCAGAGTCTGGGAAGTGTATTCAGATCCTCCTATAAGGTGGCAGGTAAAACCGGTCAGGCCGAGTTTGAGAATGACAGCGATAAAGCGCATCTCTGGTTTACGTGCTTTGCACCGTATGACGATCCTCAGATAGCAGTTGTATGCGTTCTCGAGAAGAATGACATTCAACCCACGAAAGCGCCGAGCGTATGCCGAAGCGTGATTTATGAATACATGAATACATATTATTGGAATTAATAATCTGAAAGAGAATAACATGAGTATAAAGAAGACGTTTGTAACAAAAGAAAAAGCTGAAGAGATTGCAAAGACTTATCCCACACCGTTTTATTTGTATGACGAGAAAGGGATGAGGGAGAATGCCAAAAAAGTATATGAGGCTTTCTCGTGGAATAAAGGATTCAGGGAATATTTTGCCGTTAAGGCAACCCCCAATCCTTTTTTATTAAAGATTTTAAAGGAATACGGATGCGGAACCGATTGCGCATCCGTTGCCGAGCTTAAGATGGCAAAGGCGTGCGGATTTGCTTCCGAAGAGATTATGTTTTCGTCAAATGATACGCCGCGTGAAGACTACGAATATGCGGCAAAGCTTGACGCAATCATTAATCTTGATGACATCACGCATATTGATTTTCTGGATGAGATTCTCGGCGGAAAGTGGCCGGAGGTCATAAGCTGCAGATTTAATCCGGGCGGTTACTTCAAGATGGGTAACGACATAATGGACAACCCCGGTGATTCCAAGTACGGAATGACAAGAGAGCAGATTACCGAAGCATTTAAGATCTTAAAGAGCAAGGGTGTTAAGAGATTCGGTATTCATGCTTTCCTTGCAAGTAATACGGTTACGAATGAGTATTATCCGACACTTGCAAAGCAGCTTTTTGAGCTTGCCGTCGAGCTTCATGAGAAGACA
This sequence comes from uncultured Lachnospiraceae bacterium, assembly GCA_905235275.1. GTDB lineage: Bacteria > Bacillota > Clostridia > Lachnospirales > Lachnospiraceae > UBA4285. The sequence continues at coordinate 5,119 of CAJOLA010000020.1, read as the reverse complement.
GGCGCGGACATCGACTTTATTAATCTTTCGGGCGGTGTCGGAGTTGCTTATACTCCGGAGCAGGAAGATAATGATATATTAAAGATTGGTGACGGCGTAAGGAAGGCTTATGAAGAGGTTCTTACACCGAACGGCATGGGTGATATCAGGATATTTACCGAGATGGGACGCTTCATGATGGCGCCTTACGGAGTTCTTGTTACACGTGCCATTCATGAGAAGCACATTTACAAGGAGTACATAGGTGTTGACGCTTGTGCCGTTAACCTTATGAGGCCTGCGATTTACGGCGCTTATCATCACATAACGGTTCTGGGTAAGGAGAACGAACCTGCTGATCACACCTATGACGTGGTCGGCTCTCTTTGCGAGAATTCTGATAAGTTTGCGATAGACAGAAAGCTTCCAAAGGTTGATATGGGAGACATTCTTGTGATTCATGATGCCGGAGCTCACGGATACTCCATGGGCTATAACTATAACGGCAAGCTTAAGTGCGCGGAGCTTTTACTTAAAGAAGACGGCTCCGTCGAGATGATAAGGCGTGCCGAGACACTCGATGATTACTTTGCCACATTTGATTTTTGCGATCTTCTTAAGAATCCTGAAAAGATATGAAAGTATACAAAAAATTATACGTAGGCGAGAATGCCAAAAAGGACAAAAAGAAAATATTACGCGGTCTTGAGAAGAAGATGCTTCAGCCGGACGTCTATGCGATTACGCTTCCCGTCGGTAACAGCGATCTTCTTGAGATTCACCCGGCATTTACGCTTAAGTATCGTATCTTTAAGGATGCAAGGGCCAAGGAGCTTTATCTTGTCGGTATTGCAAAAGGCAGGCAGGAGGCCTTCGAAGTGGTTGCAACGATAGTGGAAGATACCATAAAGGCGGGAAAGGCATATGATATACCCGCCACTCTGCAATTTGGACGTGACAGATAATGTATGGTGAGGATTTAGGTTTCAGATGGAAATATTTCTGTTGATTTTAAAAATAATCGGAATAGTTCTGGCCGTTTTAGCCGCGTTTATCGTGTTTGCCATTGTCACGCCTTTTACTTATAAGGCAGAGGGAAGCTTCCATGATAAGAAGCCGGATGGCGAGGTAAGAGCCGGGTGGCTTCTGAATCTTGTTCGGATATTTGCCTATTACCATGGCGGGAAAGGCGGTGTGCAGGTCAAGGTATTATTCTTTACGGTATTTGACAGCACCAAGAAGAAAAAGAAGAAGCGCTCGAAAAAGAAAAAGAAGAAGCGACCGCCGGCACTGACCGAACAGCCGCAGGCCGAGCATCCGCCCGAACCGGTAAGCTTAGATAACGAAGAATTCGATATTGAAGATTCCGAATACGAAGAAGAAGAAACCGGTATTATCGAAAAAGTCAAAGGTATCTTTAAGAAAATCGCAGACTTCTTCAGGAATGCGAAGGAAAAGATTAACGGCGTTCTCGTATGGCTTGACCCCGAACACCGAAGGTTGCTTAAGTTCCTTTGGGAAAACGGCGTAAAGATTATCATGAAGGTAAAGCCAAAGAAGTTTAACGTAAACGGTTTCATCGGTACGGGCGATCCGTATTCGACGGGGACGGTATTTAGCTACATAGCTTTGGCGGTCGGTCTGTTCGGTATTCCCGGCATTGAACTGGAACCGGATTACGACGAGAAGAGAATAGATATAGACGCAGAGGCTTCAGGTCGATTTTTTGTATTGCCTGTCGCCCTGATTGCACTTAAAATATACAGAAATAAAGATTTCCAACGTTTTATACTTAAAAAAGACATACCTGTGGAGGGACAATAATTATGGCAGAACACATTAACAACAACGAGAATCACAACAACGAGGCACACAACAACGGTAACGCCGGTTTTAAGAATACGGTAAAATCACTTTGCGACGGAATGGATTCATTCATTTCCGCAAAGACGGTTCTCGGTGATCCCGTAACGATCGGAGATACGACGGTAATTCCTCTTGTGGACGTATCCTTCGGCGTAGGTGCCGGTGCATTCGGTAAAAATGCAAATAACAATTCCGGTGGTGCAATGCGCGGTAAGATGACACCGTCTGCAGTTCTTGTAGTAAAAGACGGAATCGCAAGAGTCGTTAACGTAAAGGATCAGGATATGCTTGCCAAGGCAATGTCTGTTGCGCCTGACGTGGTTGACAGAGTTGCTTCATTCGTAAAGGGTACCAACAAGGGTAGTGCAAGTACCGGCTTTGAAGAGAAGGTGGACAAGGAAATTAAGAAGTCCAAAGACAAGGCAGAAAAAGAATTCTGATAACTGAGTAATCGGAGGCGTATATATGTCAGAAGATAACGCTAACATAAATAACAACAATAATAACAATAACAATAACAATAACAGCGAAAAAAGATGCAGCTCCTGCGGAAGACCTGAGAGTGAGGTGGGGCGTCTTATTCACCTGCCCAATAACATGGAAGTATGCCAGGACTGTATGAGAAGATCTGTCGAGAGTATTGGTGCCATGTGGAATAACATGGGCGCTAACCTGAATCCGGGCATGATGAATCAGGAGCCTAAAAAGGAAGAGAAAAAGGAATTCGAGGAAGATGATTCCATTATCGAGCTTCTTAAGGATTTCAAATCCATTCCTCAGCCGCATGAGATTAAAGCGATGCTTGATGATTATGTCATAGGGCAGGACAGAGCAAAGAAAGCAATCTCCGTTGCCGTATATAATCATTACAAAAGACTTGCATCCAAGTATAAGGAAAACAAGCTTGAAGAGGAGATAAGGAAAAAGGATAAGAAGCTCACCGACGAGCAGGTAAAGCAAAAGGCAGCCGAAACCTCTGACGATCCTTTTGCGGACGTTGAGCTTGAGAAGTCCAATATCCTGATGCTCGGTCCCACGGGTAGCGGTAAGACCTATCTTGTAAAGACCCTTGCCAAGCTTCTTAAGGTGCCGCTTGCAATTGCCGATGCGACGACTCTTACCGAGGCCGGCTACATCGGCGATGACGTTGAAAGCATCGTATCCAAGCTGTTGTCAGCGGCAGGTAATGATGTCTTTAAGACGGAATGCGGAATCGTATTCGTTGACGAGATCGATAAGATTGCAAGAAAGGCTGATGAGAGAGCAAGAGACATCCGCGGTGAATCCGTTCAGCAGGCGATGCTTAAGCTTCTTGAAGGAAGCAAGATTGACGTTCCCGTGGGCGGCAAGGGCGGACTTATGGCTGCCATGGGGCAGTCCAAGACGATTGATACGAGCAATATTTTATTTATATGCGGCGGTGCATTTTCAGGGCTTGATGAGGTTATTAAGAAGAGACTCACAACAAGTGCCGCAATCGGCTTTAACTCGGATTTAAAGGATGCCTATGACGATGATGATGACATTCTTCAGAAGGTGACCGTTGAGGATCTTCGCAACTTCGGAATGATTCCGGAGTTCCTCGGACGTCTTCCGATTATATTCTCATTGCATCCGCTTAATGAGGATATGCTTGTTCGCATCATTCGCGATCCCAAGAACTCAATTTCAAGACAGTATCAGAAGCTTTTCCATCTTGATGACGTGGAGCTTACCTTTACGGAAGACGCATATTCGGCAATTGCAAAGAAGGCTCTTGAGAAAAAGACGGGAGCCAGGGCCATAAGAGCGATTATGGAAGACCTCATGATGGACCTTATGTATGAGATTCCGAAGGATAAAAATATCGGCAAGGTAATAGTCGATGAGAACTTCGTAAATCATAAAGGGGCTCCGATAGTTGAAATGAAAAATGCGATGCTCGAAAACAGGTCATGAACATAAACGGGGAGAGAAGATTATGAAGAAAGCAAAACTTTTTACGGCACTGGCGGTTGCATCTGTTGCAGGAATGACATTTGCAGGCTGTAGCGGATCAAACACACCTGAACAGGATACATCAAATGATACGGCAGTTACGGAATCAACTCTTGATACAAGCGTGACGATTTCCACCGAACCGACCAATCCCACGAATGCACAGGGAGAAGAGTTTGTAAGATATTTAAAAGATATCTATAACGGTGCGAAAGAGTATATAAACGATCTTCCGCAAAAGATTGACGGTATCGACGAGGGGCTTGCAAGTGCGACGACATATCTGAAATATGCCATGGCTGATTTTAACGGAGACGGAAAGCTTGAGCTTGTTACCGTTGAGAGCAACAACTTCCCCGTTGAAGCCGGAAAAAAAGATGAGAATTACGAAAAAGGATATTTTACTTTCCGCAGATTCGAGATTAACGATAACGGCGGCATAGTAGAGAATCCCAAGTCGAACGGTCTCTCAAACGGCATTTTGTTCAGCAAGATAGAAGACAACATTAAGTGCTACGATAACGGCATCATTGCGATAGATCAAACCTCTGCCGTTAACGAATCGTTCGGCTATAATCATGACGAGTATAAAACATTTCTTTATTTTGATTCAGACATAGTTAAAAAGCTTAACGTGCCGCTTATTGACGAGTTCGTTAACAGCGAATGGGCGGCTGACATTCCTGCATACGTCCTTATGGTAAGAGACGGCGAGAAGCGCCAGATCTGCCTGGGCGGTGCACAGGACAGCTGTACGGAGATGACAGACCTTACGGCAGATCAGTACGAATCAATGGAAAAAATCCTTACGGACGGCAAGGAAATCGACGTTAAGTTCATGGACTTCACACAGGAAAACATAAACAAATAATTGATATTTTTGATATGTACCCTCTTTCCCGCACACCCGGGGCAGAGGGTATTTTTAGATTGTCATTGCTGCCGTTTCGCCGGTTCTTTGTGGCAACTTTCGGGGCTTATCACCCGGCAGGTTTTTGGCAGCTTTTGTGTCACTTTTGTTCCGAATTAATCTTACGAAATGAGCAGGTGACAGTTTGCCGTCACGTTCAGAATCCCATGTTCAATTCCCCGCCTTGAAAGTTGCGGCCTTGTGGAATTTACGGCCAACCGAATCGTCATATTAACGGAACGCCTGCTGTCCGAAATTCTTCTCTTCTTGGGGCCCGTGCGCGCATTCGGTTCGCGCAAATCATCACGCCGATATTTGCTTCGATGGATCGCTTTTAGGTCAAAGAACTAAGACCAACTGAATCCTTATATGCGAGGGAAAGCCTAA